>JBBSHJ010000032.1:0-31898 GCA_038253135.1 Mycobacteriales bacterium
AGGGCACCTACCAGCCGCGCGCCTACCGAGCCGCGGCGCACGCGCTGGAAGGCCTGAGCGGCACGGAGATCCGGGACCGCGACAAGGCCAACACGCTGACCGAGCTCGAGGGCGTCGGCTCGAGCACGGCGACGGTCGTCGCCGAATCGCTCGCGGGCGTCGTACCGGCACGACTGGCCGAGGCCGAGGCGATCCCGCAACCGGAGACGACGCCCGCCGGCCGCGCGCTGCGCGCCGAGCTCAAGGGCGACCTGCACCTGCACTCGGACTGGTCCGACGGTCACGGCACGATCGAGGAGATGGTGGCGGCGCTGCGGGAGCTCGGGCACGAGTACGCCGCCCTGACCGACCACTCGCCGCGGCTGCGGGTGGCGCGGGGGCTGTCGGGGGACCGGCTGCGCGCGCAGATCGACCTGATCGCCGAGCTGAACGAGAGGGTCGCACCGTTCCGGCTGCTGACGGCGATCGAGGTCGACATCCTCGAGGACGGCAAGCTCGACCAGAGCAAGGAGCTGCTCGACCGGCTCGACCTCGTCGTCGCCAGCGTGCACAGCAAGCTGCGGATGGGCTCGGACGACATGACCCGGCGGATGATCACCGCGGTCGCCAACCCGAACGTCGACGTGCTCGGGCACTGCACCGGCCGGCGGACCATGGGCGAGCGGCAGCGCCCGCCGTCGTCCTTCGACGCGGACATGGTCTTCGCCGCGTGCGAGCGGTTCGGGGTCGCGGTCGAGATCAACAGCCAGCCGGCCCGCTCCGACCCGCCGGAACCGCTGCTGGAACTGGCGATCGACTACGGCTGCCGCGTCTCGATCGACACCGACGCGCACTCGCCCGGGGAGCTGGACTGGCAGCGCCGAGGAGCGGAGAAGGCGGCCGCCTGCGGCGTACCGGCGGACCGAATCGTCAACACGTGGTCGCTTTCCCGGCTGCGGGATTGGACGGGCCGCTAGCCCCTCGGCGCCCGCTAACGTTGGCGGGGTGAGAGCCCTTCGCCGATTCACCGTCCGCACCACGGTGCCGTCCGAGCTCGTCGATCTCGAACGCCTCGTGATGAACCTGCGCTGGTCCTGGCACCGGCCGACGCGCGAGCTGTTCGCCGCCGTCGACCCGGAGGTCTGGCAGGCCTGCGAGAGCGACCCCGTGAAGCTGCTCGGCGCGGTGTCGCCGCAGCGGCTGGCCCAGCTGGCCGCCGACGGCGACTTCAGGCGCCGCTTGGCCGCGGTCGCCGCCGACCTCGACGGCTACCTGACCGCGGAGCGCTGGTACCAGACCCTCGAACAGGCACCGGCGCGGATCGCCTATTTCTCCCCGGAGTTCGGCATCACCGAGGCGTTGCCGCAGTATTCCGGCGGTCTCGGCATCCTCGCCGGTGACCACCTCAAGGCGGCGTCCGACCTCGGCGTACCGATCGTCGGCGTCGGCCTGCTCTACCGCGAGGGGTACTTCGCGCAGTCACTCTCTCGCGACGGCTGGCAGCTGGAGAGCTACCCGGCCGCCGATCCGCACGGCCTGCCGGTGACGCAGGTCCGCGACCCGGACGGGTCGGAGCTGCGGATCCGGGTCGCGCTGCCGGACGGCCGGGCGGTGGCCGCACGGGTGTGGGAGGTCAAGGTGGGGCGGGTGCCGCTGCTGATGCTCGACTCGGCAGTCGAGGAGAACGAGGCCGCCGAGCGGGCGATCACCGACAAGCTCTACGGGGGCAGCACCGAGCACCGGTTCGAGCAGGAGATGCTGCTCGGCGTCGGCGGGGTCCGGGCCGTCCGCGCCTACTGCCGGATCACCGGGACGCCTCAGCCGCAGGTCTTTCACACCAACGAGGGCCACGCCGGATTCCTCGGCCTGGAGCGGATCCAGGAACTGATGGCCGCCGACGGCCTGTCCTTCGACGAGGCGGTGCAGGCGGTACGGGCCGGGACCGTCTTCACCACCCACACGCCGGTACCGGCCGGCATCGACCGCTTCCCGCGCGACCTCGTGACGGCCCACTTCGGCGACGTGGAGGCGCCCCTGCTGCCGCGCGAGCGCATCCTCGAGCTCGGCGCCGAGGACGACCCCAACCTCTTCAACATGGCCCACATGGGACTGCGCCTCGCGCAGCGGGCAAACGGTGTCTCGCGGCTGCACGGCGAGGTCAGCCGCCAGATGTTCGGCGGCCTGTGGCCGGGCTTCGACACCGCCGAGGTGCCGATCACCTCGATCACCAACGGCGTGCACGGGCCGACCTGGACCGCGCCGGCGTTGCTCGGCGCGCCCGGCGCCGAGGACGAACTCCCGGTCGCGGAGCTGTGGGCGCTGCGCCGCCGGCTGCGGACCCGGCTGGTGCAGGAGGTCCGGCACCGGGTGCATCGATCCGGCCTGGAGCGGGGCCTGCCGGCGGGGGAGCTCGGCTGGACCCGCAGTGTCTTTGACCCCGACGTGCTCACGATCGGCTTCGCCCGCCGGGTGCCGTCGTACAAGCGGCTCACCCTGATGCTGCGCGACCCGGCGCGCCTGCGGGCGCTGCTGCTCGATCCCGATCGGCCGGTCCAGCTGGTGATCGCCGGCAAGTCACACCCGCACGACGACGGCGGCAAGGCGCTGATCCAGCAGATCGTGCAGTTCGCCGACGATCCCGCGGTGCGGCACCGGATCGCCTTCCTGCCCGGCTACGACATGGCGATGGCCCGCTACCTCTACCTCGGCTCGGACGTGTGGCTGAACAACCCGCTGCGCCCGCTCGAGGCCTGCGGCACCTCCGGGATGAAGGCCGCCCTCAACGGCGCGCTCAACCTGTCGATCCTCGACGGCTGGTGGGCGGAGTGGTTCGACGGCCGCAACGGGTGGGCGATCCCGACCGCCGACGGCGTCGACGATGCCAACCGCCGTGACGACCTGGAGGCCGCCGGTTTCTACGACCTGCTGGAGAGCCAGGTGCGGCAGCGCTTCTACGAGCGCGACGCGGACGGCGTACCCCCCGGCTGGATGGACATGGTGCGGCACACCCTCGCCACCCTCGGCCCTCGGGTGCAGGCCACCCGGATGGTGCAGGAATACGTCGAGCGCCTCTATGCGCCGGCCGCCTGCGCGTCGGCTCGGCTCGCCGCCGATGGCTACTCCGGTGCGAAGGAGCTGGCCGCGTGGCGGGGTGAGGTCCTCGAGCGCTGGCCGCGGGTGCAGGTCAGGCACGTCGAGTCCACCGGCGCCGGCGACACCCCGTCGGTGGGTACGTCGCTGACCCTGCGGGTCGAGGTCGATCTCGCCGGGCTGGGGCCGTCGGACGTCACGGTCGAGGCCGTGACCGGCACGGTCGCGGACGGCGGCACACTGCGCGACGCCGAGACGGTGCCGATGGATTACCTCGGCGACGGCGAGGGGCTGCACCATTTCGGCGTCGAGCTGACCCTCGCCCGGCCGGGACCTTTCGGCTATACCGCCCGCGTCGTGCCCCGGAACCCGCTGCTGTCCGGCGTCCCCGCCGAGCTCGGCGTCGTGACGGTCGCGTAGACCTCCGCAGGGTCCAGGGTCGGGCGCGGCTCGCTCGGCGCTATGCGCTTGGATTAAGCCTGTGAGCGCGCCCGCCGGAGCCGAGCGAGAAATCGGACCTGACACCGTCATCGATCTGGCCGGCGTGGGGGTACGACGCGGCACGACGCAGCTGCTGCGCGACGTCGACTGGTCGGTTGAGCTGGACGAGCGCTGGGTCGTGCTCGGGCCGAACGGCGCCGGCAAGACGACGCTGCTCCGCCTCGCCGGCGCCTACCTGCATCCCACGGTGGGCGTCGTACACCTGCTCGGTGAGCGGCTCGGGGCGGTGGACGTCTTCGAGCTGCGGCCACGGATCGGCTTCACCAGCACGGCCCTCGCCACCCGGATCCCCAACGAGGAGCGGGTGACCGACGTCGTGGTCAGCGCCGGGTACGCCGTGATCGGGCGGTGGCGCGAGGACTACGAGCGGGCCGACCACGCCCGGGCGGCGACCCTGCTGGAGCAGGTCGGGATGGCCGGTTTCGCCGACCGCCCCTTCGGGTCGCTGTCGGAGGGGGAGCGCAAGCGGGTGCAGATCGCCCGCGCCCTGATGACCGACCCGGAGCTGCTCCTGCTCGACGAGCCGGCCGCCGGCCTGGACCTGGGCGGTCGGGAGGATCTCGTCGGCCGGCTCTCGACCCTCGCGGCCGACCCGGACGCTCCCACGCTCGTCCTCGTCACCCACCACGTCGAGGAGATCCCGCCCGGTTTCACGCACGCGCTGCTGCTGCGCGAGGCCGGTGTCGTCGCGGCCGGCCTGCTCGACGACGTACTCACCGCCGACAACCTCAGCAAGACCTTCGGTCAGCCGCTGGACCTCGACCGGATCGACGGCCGCTATTTCGCCCGGCGGGCGAGCCGCTCCTCGTAGGCGGTCCGCACGATCCCGATCTCGCCGAGGGCGTCGGTCGAGTCCACCCACTGGTCGATCGCGCCGATCGGCGGCAGCCGGCGCAGTGGCGAGTCGTCGATGGTCGCCAGGCAGGCATCGGCGAACCGGTCGGCGGACATGACCCGGTAGGGCCGGCTGTAGAACGGCCGCGTCGCCGGGTCGACGGCCTCGCTGATCCGCAGCGCGTTGTGCCGTCGGCCGATGATCTCGTACGCCGTGGCGAGCGCGGTTTCCCTTGCGGGGTAGGCGTCGGCGCGCTGCGCGGCGAGCAGCTGGGGCCGCAGCTCGGCGGCGGCATCGAGCTCGGCGAACGCCGTACCGAACCATTTCGTATAAGGCGCGTAACGCCGCTCCAGCAGGAACGCCAGCCCCATCAGCTCGCCCACCAAGCGGCCGGCGATCAGCGCGGACCCGAGCGCGTCGCCCGCCTCGTCGGCGCGCCCGACGAAGGCTTCCTCCTGGCCGATCCTTCGCCACTGGCAGGCCAGCAGCCAGCGCCACACCGGGTCGGGATACCAGGTCAGCGCTGAGCGCATCGCGGCCAGCCGGCCGTCGGGATCGGCATAGACCTCGCCCCGGATCATTTCGAGGATGCGTTGCTGCGGTGCGCCCAGCCAGTCGAGCTCGGACATCGCGGTCGGGTCGGCCCCGATCTGCGCGACGGCGAATGCGACAACCGTCGAGACCTCGACCCGGCTGACGACGGGCGCGTCGTCCCACCCGAACCGGGTCGGATGCCCGCGGAAGGTCTCGGGCAGTCCCTCGACGGCGCCCCGGATCGCGGCCACATCGGCCTCGTCGGCGAATATCCGTAGCCGCGGGCCCCAGCCGTGATCGGTGGAGCGCGGCGAGTCGTAGCCGAGCACCTCCGAGCCCCAGCCGAGCAGCGCGGCCGCATGCGGCCAGCGGATCAGCAGGGGCCGGACGACGTCCGCATAGAACGCCCGGTTGAGGTCGCGGCCGGACTCGAAGGCGCCCGTGCTCACCCGCCGCGCCCGAGCGTGCTCTCGCGCGCGAGCAAGGAGTACGGCGTGTGCACGTCGCGCGGCGCGGCGCCCGGGCCGCCGTCGATGCGTGCGGCCAGCAACTCCACCGCGACCGCGGCGATCCGTTCCTTGTCCGGCGCGATCGTCGACAGGGTCGGCGTGCTGTAGCGGCCGTCATCGGCGTCGTCGAAGCCGATGATCGCGACATCCTCGGGGACCCGCAGGCCACGGTCGAGCGCCGTCCGCATGGCGCCGAGGGCCAGCAGATCGCTGAAGCAGAAGACGGCGTCGGGCCGGGCACCGGAGTCGAGCAGGACCGCCATGGCGTGCGCGCCGTCGGTGCGGTGATACCAGGCGGCCGGGCCGAGCAATGCCGGGTCGCTGGTCAGGTCGGCCTCCTCGAGCGCGCGGCGGTAGCCCCGCAGACGTTGGTGCGCGGTCGCCCCGTTGCTGGATTCCTGGACCCCGATCGCCGCGATCCGCTCGCGCCCCAGCGCGGCCAGGTGGGTCGTGGCGTCGTACGCGGCCGTCACGTTGTCGATCGCGACGTGATCGACCGACAGTGCCCCGCCGGTGCCGGCGTCGTCAGGTACGCGCTCGCCCAGCAGCACCATCGGCGTCGCGTCCCCGCGGGCGGTGAATTCGGCGCTGCCGGACGCGATGGGGGAAAAGATCAGCCCGTCGATCAGCTGGTGCCGGATGCCGCCGAGGACGACCGCCTCGCGGTCGAGCCGCCCGTCGGTCTGGTCCACGAGCACGGTAAAGGAGCGCTCGGCCGCGGCCTTGATGACGCAGCGGGCCAGCTCGGCGAAGTAGGGGATGTCGAGCTCGGGGACGGCGAGGGCGACGATGCCGGTGCGGCCCTTGCGCAGGTTGCGGGCGGTGACGTTCGGGCGGTAGTTCAGCTGCTCCAGCGCGGCGACGACCCTGTCCCGGGTGCTGGCCCGCACGTGCGGATAGCCGTTGACCACGTTGGAGACGGTCTTGATCGACACGCCCGCGAGACCGGCGACATCGCGGAGGCTGGCCGACACCGCAACCTCCCGGTCCGTCCTCGGCTGGATATCGTTCCTGCGTGCAACCTAGCTCACCGGAACCGGCCGAGTCCTACGTCAACCCGGTCTACCCG
The DNA here is from genome assembly GCA_038253135.1 of Mycobacteriales bacterium. Classification (GTDB taxonomy): domain Bacteria; phylum Actinomycetota; class Actinomycetes; order Mycobacteriales; family QHCD01; genus JBBSHJ01. The sequence continues at coordinate 6,518 of JBBSHJ010000032.1, forward strand.
CACAACCTCCCCGACCCCTTCGTCGTCGCCGACGGTCGGGGCGGCTTCCTCGCGATCGGGACAGGTGGACGATTAGGGAACGTGCCGATCCTGCGCTCGACCGACCTCGTCAGCTGGGATCCGGTGGGCGACGCGATGCCGGAGCTGGCGCCGTGGGTGCGCCGGTGGCCGGGGAATAGTTCTTGGGCGCCCGAGGTGATGCGGTTCGGGGACCGGTGGGTCATGTACTACACCAACCGGGACGACGCATCCGGCGTGCAGTGCATCGGCATCGCCGTGGCGGAGCAGCCGGAGGGGCCGTACGTCGACACCTCGGACGCGCCGGCGATCGCGGAGCTGGACGAGGGCGGCTCGATCGACGCCAGCCCCTTCCGCGACACTTACGGGGACACTTACGGGGACACTTACGGGGACACAAACGGGCACACTTACGGGGATGCCGACGGGACGGCGTACCTGCTCTGGAAGAACGACGGTAACGCCATCGGCGTCGACACCTGGATCTATGCGCGGCGGCTCTCGGCGGACGGGCTGGGGTTCGCCGGCGAGCGGGTCGGGCTGATCAAGCAGGACGCCACCTGGGAGGGCCGCCTCGTCGAGGGGCCGGTCCTCTGGCGCGCACCGGACGCCGGTGACTATGTGCTCTTCTACTCCGGAAACGCCTACGACAGCGAGCTTTACGCCGTCGGCTACGCGGTCGCTCCCGGGCCGCTCGGGCCCTACCGCAAGGCGCCGGAGAACCCGATCCTCGAGAGCCGCGGCCTCGCCGCCGGGCCTGGCCACTGCAACCTGATCGAGGCGTTCGGTGCGACCTGGATGGTCTACCACTCCTGGCACCTCGGCGCAGTCAAGGCCGAGCCCGGCCGGACGATGTGGATCGACCGGGTGCGGTGGGAATCGGGCCGCCCGATCATCGACGGGCCCACCGACAACCCGCAGCCGGCCCCGGGCACGGCCGGTCGTGATTGCTGACTCGCGGCTGCGCAAGGTCGCCGCGCGGATCGCCGCGGTCCCGGGCGTCATCGGCGTGGCGCTCGGCGGGAGCCGGGCGCGCGGCACGCACGGCCCTGATTCGGACCTCGACCTCGGCCTCTACTACCGGCCCGAGCTGGCGGTCGGCGAGCTCTCCGCGCTCGCCGCCGACCTCTCCGGTCCCGGCACCCAGATCACCGAGCCGGGCGGGTGGGGGCCGTGGGTCGACGGCGGTGGCTGGCTGGTCATCGAGGGAACTGCGGTCGACTGGATCTACCGCGACCTCGATCGGGTGCGCGCGGCATGGGTCGACGCTCGGGGCGGCCGCTACGCCTTTCACCTCCAGGCCGGGCATCCGCTCGGCTTTGCCGATTTCGCCTATGCCGGCGAGTTGGCGAGCGCGGTGCTGCTCGCCGATCCCTCGGGTGAGCTGGCCGCGCTGCAGGCATCGATGCGGGCGGGTTACCCGCCACGCCTTGCCGCCGCGATCGTCGACGGGCTGTGGGAAGCCGGCTTCTTGATCGACGGTGCGCGCAAGGCGGTCGGCCGGGCCGATGCGGCATACATCGCGGGCTGTCTCTTCCGTGCCGTCGGGCTCTGCGCGCACGCCGTACACGCCAGTGCTGGAAGCTGGCTGCTCAACGAGAAGGGCGCGGTGCGGACCGCGGCGGCGCTGCCGACCGCGCCCCGCGACTTCGCTGCCCGGGCCGGGACGCTGTTCGCGGCCACCGGCGGGACGCCCGAGCACCTGGCCGCGACGCTGGACGCGGCCGAGTCCCTGCTCGCCGACGTACGCGCGGCGTGTGCCGGCGGGGCCGGCCGGTAGCATCCGCCAAGGCAGCGTCGCCACGTCAGAAGGAGCCGCATGGACATCGTCGTACTCGTCAAGCAGGTGCCGGACACGTGGGGCGAGCGCGCTCTGCGGCCTGATGACCACACGGTCGATCGCGAGAACGCGAACCTCGTTTTCAACGAGATGGACGAGCACGCGGTCGAGGAGGCGCTGCGGCTGCGCGAAGCCGCCGGCGACGGCACCGTGACGGTCGTCTGCATGGGTCCGGACGCCGCCACCGACACGATCCGCAAGACGCTCGCCATGGGTGCCGACGCCGCAGTGCACGTCTGTGATGACGCGCTGCACGGCTCCTGCGCGGTGACGACGTCGGCGGTGCTCGCGGCCGCGCTCGGGACCGTGTCCGCCGACCTCGTCCTGTGCGGCAGCGAGGCGTCGGACGCCCGGGTCGGCGCGATGGGATCGATGCTCGGCGAGCGGTTGCGCCGTCCCGTGCTGACCGACGCGCGCGCGGTGAGCGTGGACGGTACGACGGTGCGGATCGAGCGGCAGACGGACACGGGATACCAGAGGGTCGAGGCGGCGATGCCGGCGATCGTCAGCGTGATCGAGAAGATCAACGAGCCGCGGTACGCCTCGTTCAAGGGGATCATGGCGGCCAAGAAGAAGCCGGTGACCACGCTCGCGCTCGCGGATCTCGGCATCGATCCGGCCACGGTCGGGCTGGCCGGCTCGGCGACCGAGGTCATCGACGCCGCTCCCGCGCCGCAACGGGAGAAGGGCCAGATCGTCACCGACGGCGGCTCCGGCGGCCTCCGCGTCGCCGAATTCCTCGCCACGGCGAAGATTGTCTGAGCGCCCGCATGGCTGACGTCCTCGTTCTCATCGACCTCGCCGTCGTCGACGCTCGCGCGCAGCCCAGGAAGGGTGCCCTGGAATTGCTCGCGGCCGCGACCCGCCTCGGCGACCCGGTCGCGGTCGTGGTTGCCGCGCCGGGCAGCACGGACGCCGTCGCCGAGACGCTCGCGGCGCACGGCGCGGCCCGGATCGTCGCCGCGGAATCGGCCGACGCCGACGCCGTCCTCATCACGCCCAGTGTCGACGCGCTCGCCGCGCTGGTCGGGTCGGGGTCGCCGGCGGCGGTGCTGATCGGCGCGACGCCCGAAGGCAAGGACATCGCCGGCCGGCTCGCGGTGCGGCTCGATTCCGGATTGCTCAGCGACGTCGTCGACATCGCCCCGGACGGCACCTGCACCCAGTCGATCTTCGGTGGCTCGACGACGGTGCACGCTCGGGTACGCCGTGGCACACCGGTCATCGCGGTGCGGCCCAACTCCTTCGAGCCGGTCGCGTCGGCCGGCGCGGGCACGCGCGAGAGCATCGAGCTCCCGCCGACGGACGCCGCGCTGGCGGCCCGGATCACCGGCGGGCACCAGGACGAGGTACGCGATCGGCCGGAGCTGTCCGAGGCCCGCGTCGTCGTCTCCGGTGGCCGCGGGGTGGGAAGCGGTGAGAACTTCCGGCTGATCGAGGAGCTCGCGGACGCCCTCGGCGGCGCCGTCGGTGCCTCGCGGGCGGCGACCGACGCCGGGTGGTACCCGCACCAGTACCAGGTCGGTCAGACCGGGGTCACGGTCTCGCCCCAGCTGTATCTGGCCGCCGGCATCTCCGGCGCGATCCAGCACCGGGCCGGCATGCAGACCTCCAAGACGATCGTCGTGATCAACAAGGATCCGGAGGCCCCGATCTTCGAGCTGGCCGACTTCGGTGTGGTCGGCGACCTCTTCGACGTCGTACCGCAACTCACCGACGAAGTCCGGAAGCGACGGTCCTGAGCGCCGACTTGCCCTCAAGCCACCTCGAGGTTGCAGCATCGGCGGCATGGGACTCGAGGGCGATCGAATGGCTCCGTCGCGACGACGGGCCGTAGCGTGAGCACCGTGAAGGCCGAGCCGACGACCGCGGTGACGCCGGAGCCGGCGACAACCGAGGGCCCCTCGCCCGGCCGGTCGGCAGGCGGCGGACGGCGTACCGGCATCTTCGCGCCGCAGTACCGGGCCACCACGACCGGCATCCTGCTCGTCATCACGCTGATCGCCTTCGAGGCGATGGCGGTCGCGACGGCGATGCCGCGCGCCGTCTCGTCGCTGCACGGCCTCGCGTTCTACGGCTGGGCCTTCACCGGGACGCTGATGGCCAACGTGGTCGGCGTGGTCCTCGGCGGCGAGGTCTGCGACCGGACCGGTGCCCGGGTCCCGCTGCTGGCCGGTCTCGGTGCCTTCCTGGCCGGCCTGATCGTCGCGGGGACCGCGGCGGACATGGTGATCTTCATCGTGGCCCGGGCGATCCAGGGCTTCGGCGGCGGCCTGGTGATCGTCGCGATCTACGTCGTCATCGCAGAGGTGTACGACGAGTCGCTGCGGCCGAGGATGTTCGCCGCCAACTCGGCGGCGTGGGTCGTGCCGGCGCTGGTCGGGCCGGTCATCGCGGGGGCGCTGACCGAGCACGTGACATGGCGCGCGGTCTTCCTGGCCATCGCGCCGTTCGTCGCGGTCGGCCTGGTCCTGATCTGGCCGTCGGTGCGGTCGCTGCCCTCTCGCGCCGCCGCGGGGGAGGCCGGGCCGACGCTGTGGCGGATCGCGTTGCTCGCGGCGGTCGGGATCGCGGCGGCGCAGTACGCCGGTGAGCACCTGCGGTGGGTCTCGCTCGCGGTGCTGGCGGCCGGTGTCGCCTGCCTGTGGCTGGCGGTACCGCGGCTGCTGCCCGCCGGCACGCTTCGGGCCCGGCACGGGCTGCCGGCCGTCATCGCGTGCCGTGGGCTGGTCGCCGGCTCCTTCATGGCGGTCGACGCCTACGTGCCGCTCACGCTGACGAAGGTGCACGGCTACAGTCCCACCTCGGCCGGCGTACCGCTGATGATCGGTGCCATCGGCTGGTCGGCGGGCTCCTGGTTGCAGGGGCGGCTGACCCGCCAGCCGCGAACGCGGATGCTGCGGTGCGGCTTCACGTTGATCGCTATCGCGGCGGTGGCGATGAGCCTGCTCACCTTCTCCGCCGTGCCCGGGTGGGTCGCCTACATCGTGTGGCCGGTCGGCGGCGCCGGGATCGGGACGGTCTTCCCGGTGCTGTCGGTGCTGCTGCTGGAGGTATCGCCGCCCGAGGAACGCGGCAAGAACAGCTCGGCCCTGACCATCGGCGACACGATGATGACCTCGCTGACCATCGGGCTCGGCGGCACGCTGGTGGCCGCGGCCGAGCACGGATCGATCGGCCTGGGTCCGGCGGTGCGGCTGCTGGACTGGGCGATGGCGGTGATCGCGGTGGTCGGCATCGTGGCCGCCGGCCGGGTCGCCGTACGCCGGGCCCGCGGGCCGGCCGCCGTCTGACGGCAGCCCGAGGCTTTGCCCGACCGTGGGGATCGATGGCCTGGATCAGAACGGCGGGTCGTCCTCGGGCGGCGGAGGCGGCGTCTGATCCTCGAGCGGATCGAGATAGGAATGCCCGGTACGGCTGATCCAGAGCACGGTGGTGTCGTCGAGTTTCTCGACCCGCCAGGTGGTGTGGGTTTTCAGCCGGTGGTGCCGGCGGCACAGCGGTTGCATGTTTTCCGGTTCGGTCTTGCCCTTGGGAAAAGGCACCAGGTGGTCAAGGTCGCAGTCGGTCGCAGGGGCGTTGCAGGTGGGGAAGCGACATCGCTGATCACGGGCCCCACTGTCGAACATGCCACCGATTCTACCGGAGGCCATCGACAATCGACGGCGGCGCCGCAAGCCTGTGGACAACCCGAATTCCTTGTCCACAGGGGCAATCGTCATTTCTCACTGCCTCGCGGCGCCCGGCCGGTAGCGTTTTGTCGTCGCGTTTCGGTCATCTCAGATGGCGGCAAACGACAGCACATCGGCAACAAAACATCCTCGGCTGCACCGAGATCGAGCTGCTGATCGGCCCGGACGAGCGCGATGTCCCCGCCTTCGCGACCACGGCACTACCCGCGCGAGCGGCCGGCGACACCGCGTTGGGTACGGCGTCCGGTACGCCGGGTTGAGACGTCCGCCGGAACGCTTACGCTGGACGGCGATGCCCACCGACCCGGTCTACCTCGACCACGCCTCGACCACACCGATGCGCGCCGCCGCCGTGGCCGCGATGACGGCCGAGCTCGGCCGGGCCGGCAATCCGTCCTCCACCCACGCCGCCGGCCGCGCGGCCCGCCGGATCGTCGAGGAGGCGCGCGAGGCGGTCGCCGCGGCGTACGCCGTCGACCCGGTCGAGGTGCTCTTCACCGCCGGCGGCACCGAGGCCGACAACCTCGGCGTGCTCGGCGGCTACCGCGCCCGCGCCACTGCGGACCCGCGCCGCACCCGCATCGTCACCACCGCGATCGAGCATCACGCCGTCCTCGACGCCGTCCGCGCGCTCGCCGAGCACGACGGCGCCGAGGTCGTCATCCTGGCCGTGGGCCCCGGCGGGGTCGTCGATCCCGACGACCTGCTCCGGATCCTCGCCGCCGATGCCGACCGCACCGCCCTCGTCGCCGTGATGTGGGCCAACAACGAGACCGGCGCGGTGCAGCCGATTCCCCAGCTCGCGGAGATCGCCCGCGAGCACGGCGTACCCCTGCACACCGATGCCGTCCAGGCCGCGGCGCAGCTGCACATCGACCTCTCCGTCGTCGACACGGCCGCCCTCACCGCCCACAAGCTCGGCGGGCCGGTCGGAATCGGCGCGCTGATCGCCCGGCGGGACGCGGCCCTCGCACCGGTCGGCTACGGGGGAGGGCAGGAGCGGGGGCTGCGCTCGGGAACGCTGGACGCGGCCGCCGCGGCCGGTTTTGCCGCCGCCGTAGCGGAAATGCGCCAGGGGTACGCCGTCGAGTCGTCCCGCGTCGCCGATCTGCGCGACCGGCTGGTCGCCGGCGTGCAGCGGGCCGTCCCCGAGGCCGTGCTGACCGCTGCCGGCTCGCCGCGGCTTCCGAACATCGCCAATATCCGCTTCCCCGGCGCCGGCAGCGACGAGGTCCTCCTGCTGCTCGACGCCGCCGGCATCTGCGCGGCGGCCGGATCCGCTTGCACCGCCGGGGTTTCCCGTCCGAGTCACGTGTTGCAGGCCATGGCTGTCGACCCCGAGGGCGCGATCCGGTTCTCCCTCGGCCACACCTCCACGGCGGCCGACGTCGACGCGGCGGTGGCCGCGATCGGCCCTGCCGTCGACCGTGGCCGGGCGGCCCGCCTGGCGGGGGCGGCGCGATGAAGATCCTGGCCGCCATGTCCGGTGGGGTCGACTCCGCTGTGGCCGCGGCCCGCGTTGTCGACGCCGGACATGACGTCACCGGCGTGCACCTCGCCCTCTCGCCCGACCCGCAGCAGTCCCGGGCCGGCGCTCGCGGCTGCTGTACCGCCGAAGATTCCCGGGACGCGCGCCGCGCCGCGGACATGCTCGGGATCCCCTTCTATATCTGGGATCTCGCCGAGCGATTCCGCGCCGATGTGGTCGACGACTTCGTGGCCGAGTACGCCGTCGGGCGGACCCCCAATCCGTGCCTGCGCTGCAACGAGAAGATCAAGTTCGCGGCCGTCCTCGACCGGGCGCTGGCCCTCGGCTTCGACGCGGTCGCCACCGGGCATCACGCCCGGCTCGAGGACGGCGTGCTGCGCCGCAGCGTCGATGCCGGCAAGGACCAGTCCTACGTCCTCGCGGTCTGCACCCGCGAGCAGCTCGCCCACGCGATCTTCCCGCTCGGTGCCTCGACCAAGGTCGAGGTGCGCGCGGAGGCGGCCCGCCGCGGTCTCGCCGTCGCCGACAAACCCGACAGCCACGACATCTGCTTCATCGCCGACGGCGACACCCGCGGGTTCCTCGCGAGGGTCCTCGGTGACGCCCCCGGCGACGTCGTGGATGCCGAGACCGGCGAGACCATCGGCAGCCATGCCGGCACGTTCGGCTTCACCGTCGGGCAGCGCCGCGGCCTCGGTGTCGGCAGCGCGGTCCGCGACGGCCGTCCCCGCTACGTCCTGTCGATCGAGCCGGTCGCCAACACCGTGACCGTCGGCCCGGCCGAGCGCCTTACGGTCCGCGAGCTTTCCGCCGTACTCCCGGTGTGGACGTCTGGTCGTCAGCCGGCTCACGACTTCGCCTGCTCGGCGCAGGTGCGCGCGCACGGTACGCCGTCCGCGGCCCGGGCGACGGTGTCCGGCGACCGGGTGTCGGTGCACCTGATCGAGCCGCAGCGCGGGGTCGCGGCCGGGCAGGCCGTCGCGCTCTACGACGGGGACGCCGTCATCGGCTCGGCGACGATCGAGAGGACCGCGTGAGCGGGATCCCCGCCGGCATCGCGACCGGCATCGGCTCGCTGCCCGGCACCGACCCGGTGGAGTCGGCCCGGCTCGTGCTCGACGAGGTGCCCGACCTGCCGTACCTCGCCGAGCTGCCCGCCCGCGGCCCGGGGGCCGACATCATCGGCCGGTCGGCCGCCATCCTCGTCCACCTGCCGGTCGAGATCGGCGCCTGGGGCTGGCGGTTCGCCGACGCTGCTGGGCGGGATCTCCGCCGGGCCCGCGATTTCCTCGACCGTGACCTCGACGCGCTGACCGACGCCGCCGACGGTTACGCCGGCCCGCTCAAGCTCCAGGTCGCCGGGCCCTGGACGCTCGCGGCCGGGATCGAACTGCGCAGGGGCGAGCGGGCGCTGCGTGACCTCGGTGCGTGCCGCGATCTCACGCAGTCCCTCGCGACCGGGATCGCGGAGCACGTCGCCGAGGTGCGGCGGCGGGTCCCCACCGCCGACGTCATCGTGCAGATCGACGAGCCGTCGCTTCCCCTTGTACTGGCGGGAAGGGTTGAGACCGCTAGCCGGCTCAGCACCATTCCCGCCATCGAGGAGACGACGGCCGAGGACGCGCTGCGCGTCGTCTTCGCCGCGACCGGTACGCCGTGCATCGCCCACTGCTGCGCGCCCGGCGTACCGCTCGCCCTGCTGCACAAGGCCGGCGCGGCCGGCATCGCCCTCGACCTCGCCCTGCTCGGCGACGCTGCTGACGACCCGATCGGCACGCTGGTCGAGGCCGGCACCCTCCTGCTGCTGGGCGTCGTGCCCGGCACCGACGCCCCGCTCGATCCGGCCGCGGCCATGGCCGGGCGGATCCGCGACCGGTGGGCCCGGATCGGCTTCGGAACCGAGCGGGTGACGGCGTCGGTCAGCGTCTCGCCGGCGTGCGGTCTGGCCAGTGCCTCCCCCTCCTACGCCCGAAGCGTTTTCGCCCGGCTGCGCGAGACGGCCCGCATGCTCAGGGACGTTTGATGCGTGCCGACGCGGTGGTCCGGATCGATGGCTGAACGCGTTCCGAGCGGTCCCGTCTGGCGCGCCCTCACCGGTGAGCTCGACCGGTCCGGCGGCCCCGGTCATCGCCCGGCCGTCCTGGACGTCGGCGGCGGCACTGGAGTCCTCGCCGTACCGCTCGCCACGGCCGGCGCCACCGTCACCGTCATCGACGCGAGCGCCGACGCGATCGCGACCCTGCAACGGCGCGCGGTCTCCGCCGGGGTCGTCGAGCACGTCACCGGGCAGCAGGGCGACCTCGACGCGATCCCGACGGCCCTCGACGGTGCGCGCTACGACCTGGTCGTGTGCCACTCGGTGCTGGAGTACGTCGATGACCCGGTGCTCGCCGCCCGCGAGCTGGCGAGCGTGCTCGGGCCCGGCGGCGCGCTGTCCGTGCTGGTCGCCAACCGCGCGGCGATCGTGCTGGCCCGCGCCCTGGGTGGGCACTTCGCCGCCGCCCGCCACGCCGCCGCCGACCCCCACGGCCGGTACGCCGGCTCCGACCCGGCCCGGCAGCGCTTCGACCTCACCGAGGTCACCGTGCTGCTGAAGGACGCCGGCCTGCTCATCGAGTCCGCCCGCGGGGTGCATGTCTTCACCGACCTCGTTCCCGGCGCCGCCGTCGACGGCGTACCCGGAGCCGCCGAGGAGTTGCAGCGGCTCGAGGACGAGGTCGGCGAGACGCCGCCGTACCGAGATTTCGCCGCCCAGCTGCACGTCCTCGCCCGCCGGCCGTAGCCGGCGGTGTCGGTAAGTGGGGATACCGTGCCAACATGGGGCGCAGCCAGTGGCAACCGCACGACGACGCGCGGCCGAGCGCCCGCTACGCGCAGCTGCTCGGCACAGACGACGCCGGCTGCACGATCCTGCACGTGGACATGGACGCCTTCTACGCGAGCGTCGAGGTCCGCAGGAATCCCGCGCTGGCCGGCAAGCCGGTGATCGTCGGCGGCGTCGGCAACCGCGGTGTCGTGTGCTCGGCCACCTATGAGGCGCGGGAGTACGGCGTCCGCAGCGCCATGCCGGTGGCGCGGGCGCGGCGGCTGTGCCCGGCGGCGATCGTGTTGCCGGTCGACGTCACCGGCTACGCCGCGGCCAGCCGCGCGGTGATGGCGATCTTCCGCGACGTCACGCCCCTGGTCGAGCCGCTGTCCCTGGACGAGGCCTTCCTCGATGTGGCCGGTGCCCGGCGACGGCTCGGCGGGGCCGCGTCGATCGGCGCGGCCATCCGGTCGCGGATCAAGGGCGAGCTGGACCTGCCGGCATCGGTGGGGGTGGCCCCGACGAAATTCGTGGCCAAGGTTGCGTCGGTGCGGGCGAAGCCCGACGGCATGGTGGTCGTCCCCGCCGATCGGATCATTGATTTCCTGCACCCGCTGCCGATCGGTGCCCTGTGGGGAGTCGGCCCCAAGACCGAGGAACGCTTGCGGGCCGGCGGATTCGGCACCGTCGCCGACATCGCGTCGGCGCCTCTCGCCCGGCTCGAGCGCCATGTCGGCAAGGCGCTGGCGGCGCACCTGCGCGCTCTCGCACACGGTCACGATCCACGCCCGGTGACACCGAGCACGCCCGACCGGTCGATCGGCGCGGAGGAGACCTTCGCGGCCGATATCGGTGACGCCGAAGTCATCAACCGCGAGCTGCTGGCGCTGGCGGCCAAGACCGCCGGGCGGCTGCGGGCCTCGGGTCAGCGGGCCCGCACCGTCGCGATCAAGATCCGCCGGTCCGATTTCGTGACCTATCACCGGTCCCGGACCCTCGAGCGACCGACGGACTCGAGCCACGAGATCTATCAGGTTGCCCGCGAGCTCTTCACGCTGGCCCATGGCAGCGACGAGCTCGCCGGATCGCTGATCCGCCTGATCGGCGTGCGAGCGGAGGGCATCACCATCGGCGGTGGACCGCAGCAGCTGCAGCTCGGGGAGCGGGAGAGAGGATGGCACGAGGCCGACCGTGCGACCGACGCGGCGCGAGTGCGGTTCGGCACCGCGGCGGTCATACCCGGCTCCCTGGTCGGGCGCGCCGGGCCGTCCCGGCCCGCGCAACGCGACCCGGGTCCGCCCGGAGGCGGCCTCGGCGGGCCGGTCGCGGACGGGGATTAGGCCGTCAGCTTTCGCCCCCGCAGTGGAGAACGTATTCTCCAGGTGGGACCGGTTTGGGCGAGCCATTGTCCCGCACGCCGCGTTCGGCCCAGCGGCGGCGAAAGCGCCAGGGGAGGTCGTCGTGCCGCTCTCCGAGAACGAGCAACGCTTGCTCGATGAGATCGAGAAGCAGCTGGAAGCGGAAGACCCGAAACTGGCGTCAGCCGTGCGCTCGACGGATCTGCGTACCGTCGCCCGGCGGCGTACCCGTTATGCCGCCATCCTGTTCATCGTCGGGCTGATCATCCTGGTGGGCGGCTTCGTGCGCCCGGTCTCGCTGGCCGGGATCCCGATCGTCGGCGTGGTCGGATTCCTGCTCATGTTCGCCGCCGCGATCTATGGCTTCGGGCAGTACAAGCGCGCGTCGGGCGCCGACCTGCGGGTGGTGGACTCGTTCGGATCACCCCGACCTCCGCGCGCCCAGCGGGCGCGCTCCGGCCCGCGCCGCACGACCCGCCGGGACGGCGGGCTGGTCAACCGGCTCGAGCAGCGGTTCCTCGAGCGCTTCGACCGCTAGCCACTCAGCCCGGCGCGCGCCGTGGCCGCCGGACGATCGAGGCCAGGGCCCGCGCCGTCGCGCGCACCCGACCGACCTCGCGGTCGACCGACTCCCGAAGGCCGCCGCGCAGCGACAGCGGCAGCAGCGCGCGCGTGACCCGCGAGCGGCGCGGCGTACCGTCGACGATCGCGGCCCTCGACACCCGAAGGGCCGTGCGCAGGTCGCCGTTGACGCCGGCGTGCCGCGCGTAGGCCGCCCGCTCGGCCGCCAGCGCGACCAGCCGCATGCCGGACGACGCCGCCGGCTCCGGCGAGATCAGCTGGACCAGCCGCCCGACCGTCGCCCGCGGCGATTCCGTGGTCAACGCGCTCAAGCCGTGATCGCGCGCCGTTGCGAGCAGCTCCTGCCAGGCGCTCTCCGCTGCCCGCACGGGATCGGGCCCGGCCGCGATCCTGAACCGGCGCCGGCGCTGCACCGCGCGGACCGTCATCGGCGTCAGGGCGAGCAGGATCAGCACCAGCGCCACCCCGCAGACCGCGAGCAGCGTCGTACCGGGGCCGCTGCCGGAGTTGTCCGTGGGCGGGCCGGCCCCGGCGGCCGAGCCGCTGGGGTGCTGTTGCTCAGGCCGATGGTTCGGTGTCACGCGGGGCGGCGTCGGCTCGTTCGGCGCCCCGGTGCCCGTCGGCGGCGCCACGGTCGGGATGTTCGGTGCCTGCACCCGATCGGCGGATAGCGGGGTCGGATCGAAGGACACCCAGCCGACACCGCCCAGATAGGCCTCGACCCATGCGTGCGCGTCCTTGTTGGTCACCTGGTAGCCGCCGTGCACGTCGCCGTCGGGCGTGTAGCCCAACACCACCCGCGACGGGATCCGCTCGAGCCGCAGCATCACCGCCATCGCCGAGGCGTATTGCTCGCAAAAACCCTGCTGGTTGTTGAGGAAGTCGAGCAGGTCGTTGCCGCTGGTTCCGTCCCTGGTGTTGAGGCTGTAGTGGAACCCCTGGGTGCCGTCGGCGAAGTAGTTGTAGAGGTTCAGGGAGATCTGGTACGGCGTGCTCGCGCCGGCGACGGCCGTGGTCGTGATGGCCCGGACCTTGGCCGGCAGCTTCGGCAGCGAGAGGTACTGGTCGAGGCCGGCGCTGGCGCTCCTCTGCGCGGCCTTCAGCTCGGCCTGGGTATAGACCGGCTCGATCGACGTGGCGGTGTAGGTCGTCCCGCGTTCGAGCGATGAGCCCGCGACCGTGCCGAGCTCGGGGCGGTACTTCCACGAGCGGCCACGGTCCTTGTCGGCCTGCAGCCGCTGCACCGAGTAGAAGACAGGGACTTGGCCGCCGGTGTAGTCCTGCGTCGTCACGTGCACCGTAGCGGTGCGCACACCCTTTCCCGGACGGTCCGCGACGGTGGCAGGCGCCGGCAGCGTGCCCGTCGTACCGACCGTTTTGTCGCCGTCGGCCTGCTTCCACCCGGTGCCGGTGTAATCACCGAGCACCGACGTGCGCAGGTAGAACGGGTCCTGCACGTTTGTCGTGAACCTGAACAGGTTGTAGGGCACGCCGTCGTCCCGCAGCTGGCCGCGCAGGCTGGTGAACGGGTCGATCCGCGAGCCGGTCGAGCCCTTCCCGTTGCCGATGCCCTGGCCCCTGCTCTGGGCGAAGGAGGTCAGCAGGTTGGCGGTGAACCCCGGAATCGCGAGCGGCACGATGACGGCGATGGCCAGCGCCGTGATGCCGATGCGGGTCGCCGCACTCTGGCCCGCGTTGCGGCCGGTGTCGCTGCTGTTGCGGCCGATGATCCGGCCCCAGGCGGCCAGCCGTTCGCGCCCCTCCGCCAGCAGCAGGAGCAGGAATCCCGCCCCGGCGCACAGGAATCCCAGCCACGACACGCCGCCGCTGATGGAGGTGCCGACGGCGTAGAGCGCCAGCAGCGCGAGCCCGGCGATCGCGGGACGCCGCAGACCAGCGGTGACGAGGTCGACCGCGACCGCGACCAGACCGAGAGCCAGCGACACGACCATCAACATCGACGTGTCCACCGGCACTGGTGGCGCGGTCGTCTGCGCGATATCGACCGCGTGCTGGTAGGTGCTGCGCATGTCGCGGAACGTCGACGGCGTCGGCAACACCGCCCAGCGAGCGTTGCTGGAGAAGGCGGCCGCATGGAAGACCACCAGCCCGGCGAGCTGGATCAGCGGGGTCAGCAGCGCCGGCACACCGAGCGTGCGCCCGGCCAGCCCGAGCAGCGCGACGATGCCGATCGCGAGGGCGCAATAGACGAGCCACCGGTGGCCCTGGAACGCTCCGGAAAGCGGTACGGCGCCGAGGAAGCACGCCATCGCCGCGATCAGCGTGAGGTGCTGGGTCGATCGCTGCGGTGCGCTCATCGGACCGGCTCCCACGACGAGCCGGCCGCGTCGGGCGACGTACCCGTGCGGGGCGCGGCGACCTTCGCACCGGTCACTCCGGCCGGGGCGCCCGCGTCGACCCAGGCCGTGCTGATCGGTGTCGAACGGTCGGCGGCGACGACTCGCCAGCCGTGCGAGGCGAACGTGCCGCGCGTCTCGTCGCGCATCCGGGCGGCCCGCTGCGCCGAGGCCGGCGTCAGCGTCACCCAGGTCGGCGCGTCCAGGATGACCGCGACGCTGGCCGCTCCCGGCCGTGCCCGGGCCAGCGTCTCCGCCACGCCGGACTGCATCGTGCCGAGGATCGCGATGACCGTCGCCGCGTTCTCCGAGAGCCGCAGCTCCGTCGCCGCGCGGTCGAACGAACGGTACCGGAACAGCTGCACCTCGGTCAGGAAGTCGAGCAGCACCGACTCGCTCGCGGCCGCGCCCGGAACGAGTCCCTGCTCGGTCATGATGTCGACCTCATAGCCACGTCGGAGCAGGTGCACGCCGATGCTCGCGCTCGCCGAGACGGCCCACTCGAAGCTGGAGTCGGGGGAGTCGCCGCGGTGCCCGTCGATCCGGGTATCGAGCAGCAGCACGGCGCGGGCCCGCCACGGCAGCTCCTCGCGCCGGACCATGAGCTTGCCGACGCGGGCCGAGGAGCGCCAGTGCACCCGTCGCAGATCGTCGCCGTAGCGGTATTCGCGTGTGGTCGCGTCATTCTCCCCGCGGGCCGTGACCGACCGGTCGTCGCTGGTCCCGCGGCCGATTCCCCAGGTGCCGCCGAGCTTCACGGCGGGCAGGGGGAGTACGGCGGGCGCGACCCGAAGCAGGTCCTGCGTTGCGAAGCTGCGGGTGAGCTCGACCAGCCCGAACGGGTCGGTCAGGCGCAGCCGCAGCGGTCCGATCGGGAACCGCCCGCGCACCGAGGAGCGGACGGCGTAGCGGACCGTCCGGGTGCCATTGCCGTGCATCCGATCGACGGTGAACCGCGGCCGGCCCCCGAGCGCGAACGGCAGCTCGTCCTCGAGCAGGAGCAGCGCGGTCGGGAGCAGGGACACGTTGCGCAGGTGCAGCCGCACCTCGGTCGTGTCACCGACGATGATCGAGCTCGGCAACAGCTCACGGGTGCAGGAGATCCGGAACCGGGTCCGCGCCACCATCAGCACACTCAGGATCGGCAGCACCAGCAGCAGCAGCGCAACCCTGAGCAGGTCCTTCTGCCCGAGCACGAGCGCGCAGAGCGCCGCCGCGGCGCCGGCGGCCAGCAGGCAGCGGCCCCGGGTCGTGAGTCCTCGCAACGCTGCCCGCATCAGTCGCCCACCACGATCAGCCGGGGTGGTTGGGGTAGCCGGGCCGACCGGCGAGCCCACCGTAGTGGCTGTCGGTGGCCGGTGGGCCGTCGTACGCCGCCGCCGGGCGCCGGCCGCGGGTGATCGGCTGCGGGACGGGGGTGCGGGCGACGATGTCGGCGACGATCACCTCGGCCGTACGGCGGGCGATCTGCGATTCGGGGGTCGGGATCACGCGGTGCGTCAGCACCGGCCCCGCGAGCTGATGCAGGTCGTCGGGAATGACGTAGTCACGGCCGGCGAGGGCGGCCGAGGCCTTGGCGGCCCGCACCAGCTGCAGGCTGGCCCGGGGCGAGGCGCCGAGCACCAGCTCGGCCGAGTCGCGGGTAGCGTTGGCGAGATCGACGGCGTACTGGCGGGCGGCGTCCGCGACGTGGACCGTCCGCACCGCGGCGATCATCGCCTGCACCTCGGGCGCGGTCGAGACCGGTTTCAGCGAGTCGAGCGGGTCGACCCCGGCGTGGTCGGCGAGCATCGCCACCTCGCTCTCCGGCGAGGGGTAACCCATGCTCACCCGGATCGTGAACCGGTCGCGCTGGGCCTCCGGCAGCGGGTAGGTGCCCTCCATCTCGATGGGGTTCTGCGTCGCCACGACCATGAACGGCGAGTCCATCGGGTAGGTGACGCCGTCGATGGTGGCCTGCCGCTCCTCCATGCATTCCAGCAGCGCGGACTGCGTCTTCGGCGAGGCCCGGTTGATCTCGTCGCCGACGACGAGGTTGGCGAAGATCGCGCCGGGCTTGAACTCGAAGTCCCGCGTCTCCTGGTTGTAGACGGAGACACCGGTGACATCGCTGGGCAGCAGGTCGGGGGTGAACTGCAGGCGCCGGACCGAGCAGTCGATCGAGCGGGCGAGAGCCTTGGCGAGCTTCGTCTTCCCGACCCCGGGCACGTCCTCGATCAGGAGGTGACCCTCGGATAGCAGCACGATGAGGACCTGGGCGACGACGTCGGGCTTGCCCTCGATGACCGAGCTGATATTCGTCGCGATCCGACCGCAGATCTCCCGGACCTCGTCCAGCGTCGGGATGTCGATGGCGTTGTCGATGCGTTCGTCATCGAGCGGCCCTAGGGACACAGTCAGCCTCCACTCATCCGGGCCGCGTGAGTCTCTACGGTGCCGGTACGTCGTTCGCCCGTCTGGGCGGGACGGCGGTGAGGCGCCCTGCGCGAGTCGACTCTCGAGCCGGACGCCCCGATCTACCGCCAGTCTGCCAACTCAGTCTGCCAAACGGGTACGCCGTTTGCCTCGTCCTTGGCTGCTCCCTCCTCTTTTCCAATGGCTCGGCGGCTACCCGGCCCCGGAATGACGGCTTCCGCACGCCCACGAATCCGGCCTGACGTGGGGGAGCCTGTCTTGACCGGGGAGGATGGTGGGGTAAAGTGGCGCGAAGTGGAGGGCAGTGGCTAGTTCGGGGCGGCTATCGGGCAGCGGCGTGAGTGGGAGGTCGTGGTGTTCCTCGGCACCCACCAGCCACGGCTCGACGAGAAGGGGCGGCTGATCCTGCCGGCCCGGTTCCGGGACCAGCTCGCGGAGGGGCTCGTGGTGACGAAGGGCCAGGAACGCTGCCTCTACGTCTTCCCGATGCCCGAATTCGAGCGGGTCACCGCAGCGCTCTCGCAGGCGCCGGTCACCCAGCGGGCCGTTCGCGACTACAGCCGCGTCTTCTTCGCCAGCGCCTCGCAGGAGGTGCCGGACAAGCAGGGCCGGGTCACGATCCCCCCGCCGTTGCGGGACTACGCCGGCCTGTCGAAGGACTGCGTGGTGATCGGCGCGAACGCGCACGTCGAGATCTGGGCCACCGAGAAATGGGAGGCCTACATCGCCGGCCGCGAGGACGCGTTCTCCGACATGGAGACGGAGGTGCTGCCCGGCGTGCTGTGACGCCGCTTTCGAACATTCCGTTTGAGACATTCCGTTCGGAGGTCCCTTCTCTCCGGCCTCCCCCCGCCCTCCGGTCGCCCTGTCGCACCTTCCCCGGCGCCAGGTCGACCGCCCGCCGGCCCGTTCTGAGGCGGCGAGCGGGCGGGTGGGGACCGGAGAGCAGGGCTCTCCGGATCGCGACCCCGGTCGGTCACAGACAGCACGACGAGCAGCACGAGCAGCACCGCCGCAAACCATCGCCAGGGAGCACCACGCAGGGATCACGGACAGGGGAGCGTGTTGACCGACGTCTCGATAGGTCGCCGAGCTGGGCAGCGGCGGCGTGAACACGAAAGCGCCCCGGCGATGGTCCGGAGGGAACCGGTTGCCGCTCCGCACCCGCCCACGATCGCCGCCGAGCTCCGGTCGTCCCTGCTGCTCTTCGCGCTGCTAGTCGCGACCGTCACCGGCACCCTGATCGTCGCCGCCCTGCTGGGCGGGAGCTAGCCGGTGACGGCCAGCGAGCAGCATGTGCCGGTCCTGCTGGACGAGGTCCGCGCCCTGCTGCGCCCGGCGCTGGCGGACCATTCGGCCGTCGTCGTCGACGCCACCCTTGGCCTGGGCGGCCATGCCGAAGCGCTGCTCCGCGAGCATCCGGGGCTGGTCTTGATCGGCCTCGACCGCGATCCCACCGCGCTGGACCTCGCCCGCGAGCGGCTGGCGCCGTACGCCGACCGGATCCACCTGGCCCACGTGCGGTATGACGCGCTGCCGGACGTGCTGGCCGAGCTGGATCTCGGCGCCGTGGACGGGGTGCTCTTCGATCTCGGCGTCTCGTCCCTGCAGATCGACACCGCAGCGCGCGGCTTCGCGTACAGCCGCGACACCCCGCTGGACATGCGGATGGACCCGACCGGCGGGCCGACCGCGGCCGACGTCGTCAACGGCGCGCCCGAGCCCGAGCTGGCCCGGATCCTGCGCGAGTACGGCGAGGAGCGCTACGCCCCGCGGATCGCGGCCGCCATCGTTCGGGAACGGGCCGTGCAGCCGTTCGACCACTCGTTGCGGTTGGCCGAACTGGTCGCGGCCACGGTGCCCCGCGGGCACGGACGACCCCGGTCCGGCCACCCGGCCAAGCGGACCTTTCAGGCTCTGCGGATCGAGGTCAACCAGGAACTTGTGGCGCTGGCAGCGGCCCTGCCGGCCGCGATCGACGCGCTGCGGGTCGCCGGAAGGATCGTCGTGCTGAGTTATCACTCGCTCGAGGACGGGATCGTCAAGCGCGCGCTCACCGATGCCGCCACGGATCACACCCCCTCCGACCTGCCCGTGCTGCTACCGGAGTACGCGCCCACGCTGCGCATGCTCTCGCGCGGTACGACGCGGGCGGGCGAGGCCGAGGCGAGCGCGAATCCGCGCTCCGCCTCGGTCCGACTGCGGGCGGCCGAGCGGGTCCGGACGGAGGCGGCATGAGACCCGCCGACGCACTCTTTTCCGCGGAGGCGGCATGAGACCCGCCGACGCACTCTTTTCCGCGGAGGCGGCATGAGACCCGCCGACGCACTCTTTTCCGCGGAGGCGGCATGAGACCCGACCTGACCACCCGGCTGCGGCTGCGCCGCACCGGCGCCCCGCGCGCGCCCTTCGTGCTGCTCGTGATCGCGCTGCTCGGCGTCGGCCTGGTCGTGCTGCTCCTGGTCAACACGGCGATGGCGACCGGATCGTTCACGGAGCGGACGCTGCAGACGAAGAATGACGCGCTCTCCCTGCAGAAGCAGCAGCTCGAGCGGTCGGTGCAGGGGCTCGACACACCGCAGAAGCTCGCGGCCGCGGCCGCGAGGCTCGGCATGGTGCCCGGCGGCGACCCGGCGTTCGTGACGGTCAAGGGCAGCACGGTCGCCGTGGTCGGTTCGCCGGCGCCGGCCACCGCGCCGCCCCCGCCCACCACAACCGCGCCCACCACGACCGCGCCCACCACGCCCCCGCCCACCACAACCGCGCCCACCACAACCGCGCCCACCACGACCGCGCCCACCACGACCGCGCCCACCACGGCGCCCACCACGACCGCGCCCCGCAAGACGCCGAGTACCGAGGGCACCGCCGCGAAGCGCACGACGACCCGAGCCGAGGGAGTTCCGCGATGAAGGCACAGCAGCGCAGCAACGCGCGCCGCCCCGCCCGGCGCAGGTCCAAGCGGCCCGGACGGATGCGGCTCGGCAGTGCCGCCCGCCGGCTGCACGTCGGGTTCGCGGTCGTCGCGGTGCTCGTGCTGGTCCTCGGTGCCCGGCTCGTGCAGCTGCAGGGTCTCGACAGCGCCTCCCGGTCGGCCGCCTCGGAGCAGATGCGGCTGCGGACGGTCACGATCGACGCCGAGCGCGGGAAGATCATCGACGCCGACGGCAACGTGCTCGCGTACAGCGTCGACGCCAAGGCCATCACCGCCGATCCTTCGCAGGTCACCGACCCGTTCGGTACGGCGCAGAAGCTGGCACCGGTCGTGGGCGTCAGCGCCGCATCCATCCAGCAGGCGCTGGCCAAGAAGAGCTGCCCGACCAAGGCGCATCCCGATGCCCGCTGCAGGTTCGCCTACCTCGCCCGCGGTGTCGACCCCGATATCGCCGCTCGGGTGCAGCATCTGGGCCTGGAGGGCATCTACCAGCAGTCCGAGCCACAGCGGCTCTACCCGGGCCGGACCGTGGCCAGCACCGTGGTCGGCTTCACCGACCGGGACGCGAAGGGCGTCGCCGGCATCGAGCAGCGGTACAACCCGCTCCTGTCAGGCAAACCCGGCACCCGCACCTACGAGGTCGGCGCCCAGGGGGAGATCATCCCGTCCGGCGTGCACAAGGAGACCAAGGCCGACCCCGGTGGGTCGGTGCAGCTGACGATCTCGCAGGACCTGCAGTACTACGCCCAGCAGGCACTCAATGGGGCGGTCAACGGCGCGGCGGCGCGGGGCGGCTCGCTGAGCGTGCTCAACGCCAAGACCGGCCAGGTCCTCGCCATGGCGAGCACCGGCATGTACGACTCGCAGAACCCGGGGGGATCGAAGAGCCCGGGGGTCAACCCCAACGTGTCGAGCATCTTCGAGCCCGGCTCGGCGAACAAGGTGGTCGCCTTCTCCGCCGCGCTCGACAACGGCATCGTCACGCCGAAGACCGCCTTCGACGTACCGGGCCAGCTGCAATTCGCCGACCGCACGATCCACGACGACTGGGTGCACGGCGACGCCAACTGGACCGCGACCGGCATCCTGGCCAAGTCCAGCAACGTGGGCACCCTGATGATCGCCAAGAAGGTCGGCCCGAAGACCTGGATGCGTTACGCGCAGGCGTTCGGCGAGGGCCAGCGCACCGGCGTGCAGCTTCCTGGCGAGAGCACCGGCATCCTGCCGCCCATGTCGACCTGGTCGGGCAGCACCTTCGGCAACCTGCCGATCGGGCAGGGCATCGCCCTCACCAGCCTGCAGCTGGCCAGCGTCTACCAGGGGATCGCCAACGACGGCGTGCGGATCCCGCCGCGCATCGTCGCCAAGACCACCACCGCCGACGGCACCGCCACCGTGCCCACCTCGCCGAGCGGCATCAGGGTGATGAAGCCGGCGACCTCCAAGACCCTGCGCGCGATGCTCTCGATGGTCACCCAGGAAGGCGGCACCGGAAAGAAGGCCGCGATCCCGGGGTACGTCGTGTCCGGCAAGACGGGAACCGGCCAGCAGGTCGACTCGCGCTGCGGCTGCTATTCCAACTCGGTTTACTGGTCCACCTTCGCCGGTATGGCGCCGAGCTCCAACCCGCGCTTCGTGATCTCGGTGATGGTCGACTCGCCGCAGCGCAGCTACATGGGCGGTGACGTCGCCGCCCCACTGTTCCACCAGGTGATGCGGTACGCGCTCACCAACGGCGGGGTCGCGCCGACCGGAGAGAAGCAGCCGGACCTGCCGCTGTGTCCTGCGAACGATCAGTCCGCGTGCTGGTGAGCACGTCGCTCCCGCGGCTATAGGCTGGGGCGCCGTGTCCACCGTCAGCGTGCTGCGCCCCCGGGCGGTGCGCCCGCGCCACCTCGCCGGGTTACGCGAGATCGCCGGCGTCAGCGTTCCGGCCGATTGCGACGTCTCGATCAGCGGTGTCAGCCACCGGGCCGACGCCGTGCTCCCGGGCGATCTGTTCGTCGCCCGCGCCGGCGCACGTGCGCACGGTGCGGACTTCGCCGCGGCCGCCGCCGCGGCCGGCGCCGTCGCGATCCTCACCGATGCCGACGGCGCGAGGCGGGCCGGCGCCGTCGGCGTACCCGTCGTCGTCGGAACCGATCCGTGGGCGGTCCTCGGCCCGGTGTCGTCGTGGGTGTACGACGACCCGTCGGCGGCCGTCTCCGTCCTCGGCATCACCGGCACGCAGGGCAAGACGACCACGACCTACCTGATCGCCGGCGGCGCGCGGGCGGCCGGGGCGACGACCGGGCTGATCGGTTCGGTGGAGACCCTGATCGAGGGCGAGCGCGTCCCGAACGCCCGCACGACGCCGGAAGCCCCCGAGCTGCAGGCGCTGCTGGCCGTCATGCGCGAGCGCGGCGTCGGGGTGGCGGCGATGGAGGTGTCGAGCCACGCGCTGGCCCAGCGCCGGGTGGACGGGACGCGGTTCGCGGTCGGCGGCTTCACCAACCTCGGGCAGGACCACCTCGATTTCCATTCCGGCATGGAGGACTACTTCGCCGCCAAGGCAAAGCTCTTCGACGGCCGGGCACACCGCGAGGTCGTGACCATCGACGACTCCTGGGGGCGCCGGCTGGTCGCACCCGGCACGGTGACCGTTTCGCTGGTCGAGCCAGGGGCGGCGTGGACGGCGGACCGGGTCGGCGCCGGCGCCGGCGGCGGTGCGACCTTCCGGGCGCACGGTCCCGACGACCTCGTCCTCGAGGTCAGCCTTGGCCTCCCGGGCCGGTTCAACGTCGCGAACGCGCTGCTCGCGCTGGCCGTGCTGCACGCCGGCGGGATCGACCCCGCCGCCGCCATACCCGGGCTCGAGCCGGTGCAGGTCCCGGGCCGGATGGAGCGGATCGCCGCCGGGCAGGACTTCGCGGCCTACGTCGACTACGCGCACAAGCCGGGCGCCGTGGCCGCGGTGCTCGCGGCGCTGCGCGGCCAGCTCACCGGCGGCGCGCGGATCATCATCGTGCTGGGCGCCGGCGGCGACCGCGACCGGGGCAAGCGGCCGCTGATGGGCGCGGCCGCGGCGCGGGGCGCCGGCCTCGTGATCGTGACCGACGACAACCCGCGCACGGAGGACCCTGCGACCATCCGCGCCGAGGTGCTCGGCGGCGCGCGGTCGGTGACCGGGTCCGGCGGGCTGCGCGAGATCGGTGACCGCCGCGCCGCGATCGCGGCCGCGGTCGCTGCGGCCGGCCCCGACGACGTCGTCGTGGTGGCGGGCAAGGGGCACGAACCGGGCCAGGAGGTCGGCGGCGTCGTGCACCCGTTCGACGACCGGGACGTGCTCCGTGCGGAGATCGAGGCGCGGATCTCAGGGTGCACCTCAGGCTCAGGTGGGCGGTGAGGCCGCTCCCGATCTCGCGGCTGGCCGAGATCACCGGCGGCACCCTCGCCGACGTCCAGGAGCCGGACCTGCTCGTCTCCGGTCCGGCGGCCATCGACTCGCGCCGGGTCACGACCGGCTCCCTGTTCGTCGCGCTGCAGGGTGAGCGGGTCGACGGGCACGACTTCGCCGCGACGGCTGCGGCTGCCGGAGCCGCGCTGGCCCTCACCACCCGTCCGGTCGGGGTGCCGGCCCTCGTCGTACCCGAGGTCCTCGCCGCCCTGGACGCCATCGCGCACGCCTCGCTGGCCGCGCTGCCCGACGTCACGGTGATCGCGCTGACCGGATCGGCGGGCAAGACCACCACCAAGGACCTGGTGGCCGCCCTGCTGCGCCGGCTCGGGCCGACCGTGGCGACCCCCGACTCGTTCAACAACGAGATCGGGCATCCCTACAGCGTCCTGCTCGCCGACGCGTCGACCCGCTACCTCGTCCTGGAGATGGGTGCTCGCGGGCCGGGCCACATCGCCGCCAGGGCACGGATCTCGCCGCCGCGGGTCGGGGCGGTCCTCAACGTCGGCAGCGCGCACGTCGGCGAGTTCGGCTCGCGTGAGGGCATCGCGGCGGCCAAGGGTGAGCTGGTCGAGGCGTTGCCGGCGGCCGCCGACGGCGGCGTCGCGATCCTCAACGCCGACGATCCGCTGGTCGCGGGCATGGCCGGCCGCACCGAAGCGCGGGTCGTGACCGCCGGTACGGCGTCCGGCGCGGACGTGCGGGCCGAGGCCGTCACGACCGACGCGCGCGGGCGGGCGGCGTACACCCTGGCGACGCGATCCGGACAGGTCGCCGTGCGGCTCGGCCTGGTCGGCGCGCACCAGGTGGCCAACAGCCTCATCGCGGCGGCGGTGGCCATCGAGCTCGGCCTGCCGCTCGCCGGCGTGGCCGACGGGCTGGCCGAAGCCGTCGCGAGCAAGTGGCGGATGGAGATCACCGAGCGCTCCGACGGCGTGACGGTCATCAACGACGCCTACAACGCCAACCCGGAATCGGTCGCGGCCGCACTGCACGCGCTCACCGCGATTGCCGCGGGGCGAAGGGCCGTGGCCGTGCTCGGCGAGATGGCCGAACTCGGGGCGGGCTCTGCTGCAGCGCACCGCGATGTCGGCGCCCTGGCCGCCGAACTCGGCGTCGCCGTCGTCGTCGCGGTCGGCCCCAACGCGGCGCCGATCGCCGACGCGGCGGGCGATCGGGCGGTGCGCGTCGCCGACATCGGCGCCGCCATCGACGCGCTGAAAGGCATGCTAGAGCCCCGGGACGTCGTCCTCGTGAAAGGGTCGAGGGTCGTCGGGCTCGAGCGGGTCGCCGCTGCTTTGGACGAGCACGGGGCCACCAACGGGAACGGAGAAACAGCTCGGTGAAGTCGATCCTTGTCGCGGCTGTCGTCGGTCTTGTCGTCTCCATCCTCGTCACACCGTTCGCGATCAACGTGTTCCGCAAGGGCGGCATCGGCCAGGAAATCCGCATCGAGGGCCCGAAATCGCATCAGACCAAGCGGGGGACGCCGACCATGGGCGGCACGGTCATCGTGCTGGCGTCGCTGCTCGGCTATTTCGTGTCCCACCTATTGGTGGCGGGACAGGCCGGGCGGGGACCGACCGCGTCCGGGTTGCTGGCGATCTACCTGCTGGTCGGCCTGGGCGTCGTGGGTTTCCTCGACGATTTCATCAAGCTCAACAAGCGGCGCAATCTTGGCCTCACCAAGTCGGCGAAGCTGATCGCCCAGATCGCGGTGGCGGTCAGTTTCGCCGTGTTGTCGCGGCAATTCAAGAATGCCGATGGCCTCACCCCGGCCTCGTCGCACCTGAGCTTCGTCCGCGACATCGGCCCGATCGGGCTCGGCGTGATCGGTTTCGTCATTTTCGCGCTGTTGTGGATCAGCGCGTTCTCCAACGCGGTCAACTTCACCGACGGCCTCGACGGTCTGGCGGCGGGCAGCGCCGCGATGGTCTACGGCGCCTACGTCGTCATCACCTTCTACCAGTTCCGCAATGGCTGCGGCGGTACGGCGGCGGCGCCGGGTTGCTACACCGTCCGCGACCCGTTCGACCTGGCGCTGGTCGCCGCCGCGGTCATGGGAGCCTGCTTCGGCTTCCTGTGGTGGAACGCCCACCCGGCCCGGATCATCATGGGGGACACCGGTTCGCTGCCGCTCGGTGGCGTGCTCGCCGGGATCGCCTTGCTCTCGCGCACCGACATGCTGTTGATCATCCTGGGCGGACTCTTCGTCGTCGAGCTGCTCTCCGATGTCATCCAGATCGCGGTCTTCAAGACCAGGCGCCGCCGGGTCTTCAAGATGGCGCCGATCCACCATCACTTCGAGCTGGCGGGCTGGAAGGAGATGACCATCATCGTGCGGTTCTGGATCATCTCCGGGCTCGCGGTGGCCTTCGGTCTCGGCACGTTCTACGCGGAGTTCATCTCCAAGGGCCTGCCGTGAGCACCGCCGACGCGTTCTTTTCCGCGGA
>JBBSHJ010000033.1:0-31547 GCA_038253135.1 Mycobacteriales bacterium
TCGCCTTCCCGGTCCCCACCTGACACATCAATGCGCCTTTTCCTCATCGCTCACCACGACGGTCTTCAGCCGACGCAGCATGAGGCGGTTTGACGCCTCCCCCCGCAGGGCGACGCCGAAGGGCAAATCCTTCATCTCCTGCACAGCACCACACTCGATCACATAGCTACCTCATGCAACCTCCCGTGTTCGCGGCACACCCCATGGCACCAGTGTTGCGCCGCCCCTTCCCCGGTGTCGTGCTCATTACGGTGCCACTCGAGATTGCGTAGGCCCGGTCTGGCCAGATGATCGTGGCGGGATGAGGATGATGCCGGTTAGGAAGCGGCGGAATTCCATGCGGACGTAGTCGAACTCGGCGACCTCCTCGACGTTGAGCTTCAGGTCCAGGTATTCGCGCTCGGTGACGATGCGCTGCTTATGGTTCTTCCGCCGGGTCCGGGTCGTGCCGGTCGCGCTCTGGTGCGGCTCCGGTCGCTGCAATCGGGTTCACAGCTGCCCTGAGTGACAGCGAGGCTCGGGGATGGGGTGATCGAAGTCGCTGCGACAGCTGAACGCGCGTCATGGCGTGTTTGTTGCCAAAATCCTCGGCGGGATGCGACAACCAATGCCGACGGCGGCGTCGTCGTTACCTACCAGGACAACAACCTCATCGAAACGCCTCCCTGATAGGAGCTCGCGGTTCTCCGAGGGGCAGCCAGCGCGGTCGTCTCCGTTGGCACACGACCGCAGCGCGTAGCGGCGCATTGCCTGATCTGTGGACAACCTTCTGGTTGTCCACATATGGGTTGCGGGTCGGTCTGGCTGTCGGTGGGTGACGGTAGATTCAAATTTGTGATCGAGACCAGGTCGGAGTTCTGCGCCGACGTCGAGCCGGCGCCGCGACTGGTCCGCTCCGGCGATCTGCCGACCGAGGATCCCGCGCGGTGGGAGCAACTGTGTTGCGCGGTGGCGCGGCTCTCGGTGGGTGGACGGGCCGGGGACGCCGCGGTGCTCGACTACGGCGACGGCGACGAGTGTGAGACGGTGTCAGACGTGCCGGCGTTGACCGACGAGGACGAAGCCTTTCTTGCCCTCGACCGCGATGAGCGAGAGGGGGTCGGCGGCCCGGCGATCTTTACGCAGTTGGCACCGGATGAGCATCCCGTTGCGTCGTCGGCGCTTGCCGCATCGCTCGACGACGGGATTGCGCCGGATATTCTTACCGAGCGGGGCCTCGTCGAGCACATTCTCGGATTCGATCGTCTGACGGGCTGGGCCGAGGCCAAACAATCCGCCTACATCGCCGAGCTCGCCAGCCGGCAACCACGGGTGTCCGGTCGAGCCGAGCGCGACAGGGGCGGCCCGGGCGGCTGCAGCGAATACGTCGTCCACGAGCTGTCGGCGATGCTGTCCATGACGAAGACCACTGCCGAGGTCGTGCTCGATCGCGCGGTCGAGGTGCGGCGCCTGCCCACGCTCGCGCAGGCGTGGCAGGTTGGTGTGGTGTCGACGGCCAAGGTCGCGATCGTGATCGAGGAGACCCGGCGGCTGCCCGAGTCGGCGGCCCGGGCCGTCGAGGCTGAGATCATCTCTGACGCCGCGCGGTTGACCACGACCAAGCTGCGTCGCCGGCTACGCCGGCTCACCGCCGGCTACGAGCAAGCGCAACGGGAGAAGGCCGAGCAGGCTCGTGCCGACCGCAAGGTCGTGGTCTATCCGTTGCCCGATGGGATGGCGAATCTCGTCGCCACCTTGCCGGCTGAGCTGGCGCGGTTGGCCTATCTCACGCTGTGCGAGATCGCGCAGACTGCGCCGGATGACGACACGCGGTCGGTCGACGCGCGCCGGGCCGATGCACTCGTCCACCTGATCACGTGTCAGGATCCGGCGTGCACCTGCGGCGCGGCCGCGGCAGCAGCCAGCTCATGCACAGATGAGCCGGTCAGTGCCGGCCAGCCCGGCGACGCTGCCGCAGCACCTGTCCGTGACGGCGCTGGCCTGTCCACGTCGTCCACGTCGTCCGCGGCGGCGAGCTGCCACTGTCCCGAGACCGGGGCCGTCGACTGTTGGCGGCTGCCGTCGGTGCAAGTCCTCGTCACGATCGCCGCGAGCACCCTGCTCGGCCTCGACGACGACCCGGGCGAGCTCGCCGGCCACGGTCCAGTCCCGGCTGCGGTCGCCCGGATGCTCGCCGCCGACGCCACCTGGCGTCGCCTGATCGTGCGACCCGACGGCGGCACCGTTATCTCGCTTGACCGCACGTCATACCGCCCAGGAGAGGTGCTCGGCGACCACATCCGCGCCCGCGATGTCCGGTGCCGGTTCCCGACCTGCAGCCGGGCTGCCAGCGACAAGGGTATTGATCTCGACCACTCGATACCCTGGCCGGCCGGACCGACCACGCCGCAGAATCTCACGGCAAAATGCCGCGCTCACCACCGATTAAAAACGCACGGCAAGTGGCAACACCAGCAACGACCCGATGGCACCGTCATCTGGACGTCTCCGCTCGGCCAGCGCTACGAAGATCCGCTTCCAGCGCCACTGGAGCCGATACGAAAAGCCCCGGATCCGCAGTCCGACGAGCCTCCATTCTGAGCGGTGACCGTCGTCGCTCGGGCCGACACCGACTATTTCGATTGTCGGCTTCCTCAGTCGTTACACGCCTCGCTCGTTCCTCGCTCGGGTGCTCTCTCAGTCAACCTCCGCAGCTCGCTCCTTTGTCAACCGACGGTCACGATCTCGCTCTTGGCCGGTGCCTTGAAGATCGGGAGCATGTTGTACTGCGAGAAGGTCACCCTGGTCTCGTTCGTGACGAGCTTGAGCGGCTGGCTGTTGTCGCCGCGAAGATGACCGTGTTGTTCTTGCTGTCCTTGAGCTGGACCGTCTTGCGTCCCCCGGTGCGCGGACCGGCCTTCGGCTCGACGAAGATCGCGTACGCCGACCCGAAGACGATTTTCGCCAGTTTCGGGGTGTTGACGAGGTTGACCAGGCTGGCGAACTGCGTCCGCCCGCTGGCCGGGATCCGGACATACCTGCCGACGAAGGTCTTCGCCTTGGACACCGGAACACCGGCTGCGGTCGAGTAGCTCAGCTTGGCCTTGATGTAGATCTCCTGGCCGTTGACCACCGCCTGGTAGGCCTGGGTCCTGGCGGTCACGACGACGCGTCCGTGCGGCACGGCGCCGCCGTACGCATAGGAATCCACGTGCAGCGGCGTGCCACCGCTTTGGACATCGCCGACGAAGTGGACGTTCCTGGCCGCGGCGAGGGCCTGCTGGCCGGCCGAGATCAGCTCGGTGGACGACCCGGTCGGCGCCGGCGCGGTCTTGATCGGGCCGGACTTCTTCGCGCTGCTCGGCGCCCCAGGCGTCGGTGCCCCAGACGTCGGTGCCCCAGACGTCGGTGCCCCAGACGTCGGTGCCCCAGACTGGGCCCCTGACGACTGGGCGGCCGAAGAAGCCATCGCGGACGTCGGTGCGGCCGAGGACTTCGCGCCCGACGAGACGCCGGCGGAGGACTTGCCGCCCGACGTCGCGGCGGCGGAGGACCGAGCCGGCGCGGAAGCCGACGTCGCGGCAGAGGACGCCTTGGCGGGCTTCGTGTCGCTCGAGCCACCGCACGCGGTGGTGAGGCTCAGCGCTGCGACTACGACGACCGCGCAGGCGAGGCGGGCGATCCGCCCGGCAGATCGCATCGGCTCGATCCGTCGGTGCGCCTGCATTGCTCGATCGCTCCTCGATGCTCGGGGCGTCCGTGCGGGCTGGCGCCGCGCATCGGTCGTAGGACGCCGCCGGACCGACGTACCGTATCTGAGCTTCCCCGGGAAGCGGCAATCGGCGCGATACGCGCCGGAGTCAGTCGTCGTCCGCGTACGGCGACGGGTAGTCGACCCGCTCGAGGGTCAGTCCCCGCGGCGGCGCCACCGACACCGCGTCGCTGCGGCGGTCGAGCGCAAACTGTTGCGCGGGCCATTCGACGCCACGGCGGCCGTCGCCGACGACCAGCACGGCGCCGACGAGGCCGCGGACCATCTGGTGGCAGAACGCGTTCGCGCTGACGTGCGCGGTCAGCACACCGCCGGCGCGCTCCCAGCCGAACTCCCGCAGCTCGCGGCGGCTGCTCGCGCCCTCCCGGCGGCGGCAGTACGCCGCGAAGTCGTGCTCACCGACGAGCAGTTCGGCCGCGCGGTTCAACCGCTGCAGATCCAGTGGTCGCGGCCAGGCCAGGATGTCCGTACGCCGCAGCGGCTCGACCCCCCACGCCGCGTCCGTGACGCGGTAAACGTAGTGCCGGGCCAGCGCCCCGAAGCGGGCGTCGAAGCCGGCATCGGCCGCGCGCGCCCGGCGTACCCGCACATCCCCTGGCAAGGCGCCGGCCAGTCGGCGGACCAGCGTCTCGGGGGCGCTGGCCGCCCAAGCGCCGGCGGGTACGTCGACGTGGGCGACCTGACCGGTCGCGTGTACCCCGGCGTCGGTGCGGCCGGCGACCGTCAGGGCGACCGGCGGGCATCGCAACACCCGGGCGATGGCGGCCTCGATCTCGCCTTGGACCGTTCGCTGGCCGGGCTGGCGGGCCCAACCCGCGAAATCCGTCCCGGCATAGGAGATGGAGAGGCGTAGACGGACGGACCCGCCGTCCCCGCGGGGATCGGCGGGTCCATCGGAGTCGGTGCGCTCAGGCATCCCCGTCGGCGTCATCGCCGGCTCTGTCGGCACTGTCGGTATTGGCAGCACCATCGGCGCCGTGCTGCAGCGACGGCGGCAACGAGAAGCCGGCGGCTTCGGCGTCCTCGGTCGTGGCGAACCAGACCTCGGCGACGGTTTGGTCGTAGTGCGGGCTGTCGAGCGGGTGGTAGAGCATCGAGTCGGCGTTGCCCTTGATCGGGAAGCCGTCGGGCTGGCGGTCGTCCTCCAGCGGGGCGTGGCTGCCCGGACCGTACGGCGAGTCGTCGGTCGACCCGCTCTCCTCGACCTCGGCGTCATCGGCCCCGTCGGGCTTGGCCCTGTCCGCCGCGTCGGCTTCGGCCGCGACGGACGCGGCGGTCGCGGACTCGCCGGCGTGCTCACGGGCCGCCTCGGCGGTGGATCCCGTCGGTGCGCTGCGCCCGGCGAACCGGGTGCCGCGGGCTCGCTCGGCCTCGTCGACGGCCTGCCGCGCCGCCGTCATCGCCTCGACCAGTTCGATGACCGCCATGGCGGCGTTGTCGCCCTTGCGCGGGATCGTCTTGATGATGCGGGTGTAGCCGCCGGGGCGCTGGGAGTATCTCGGCCCGATCTCGTCGAAGAGCCGGTGTACGACGTCCTTGTCGCGTACGACCGTGAGCACCTGACGCCGCGCGTGCAGGTCACCGCGCTTGGCGAAGGTGATCAGCCGCTCGGCCAGCGGCCGGAGCCGCTTCGCCTTGGCTTCGGTCGTGGTGATCCGGCCGTGCTCGAACAGCGCCGTGGCCAGGTTCGCGAGCATCAGACGCTCGTGCGCCGGCCCGCTGCCGAGGCGCGAACCCTTGGTGGGCGTGGGCATGTCAGGTACTCCTCATTCGGATGGGTCGCCATCGGCAGTGGGCTTCGCCGGATCGGACCGGCGGGCACCTGCCGATAGCGGCTCAGAGCTGCTCGGTCTCTGCGTAGTCCTGGCCGTCGCCACCGTCCAGATTGTCGGGCTCGTCGTAACCCTCGGCGCCGTAGGTGTCGACGGCCAGCGTCGGGTCGAACCCGGGCGGGCTGTCCTTGAGCGAGAGGGCCATGCCGGCCAGCTTCATCTTGACCTCGTCGATCGACTTCTGCCCGAAGTTGCGGATGTCGAGCAGGTCCGCCTCGCTGCGCGAGACGAGCTCACCGACGGCGTGGATGCCCTCGCGCTTGAGGCAGTTGTACGAGCGGACGGTGAGGACCATCTCCTCGATCGGAAACGAGAAGTTGGCCAGGTCGGCGGCCTCGGCCGGCGACGGCCCGACCTCGATGCCCTCCTGCTCGATGTTGAGCTCACGGGCCAGCCCGAACAGCTCGACGAGCGTCGTACCGGCACTGGCTAGTGCGTCCCGGGGGCTCATCGACTGCTTGGTCTCGACGTCGACGATGAGCTTGTCGAAGTCGGTGCGCTGCTCGACACGGGTCGCTTCGACGCGGTAGGTCACCTTGAGTACCGGCGAGTAGATCGAGTCGACCGGGATGCGGCCGATCTCCTGGCCGGACTGCTTGTTCTGCGTCGCCGGAACGTAGCCACGGCCCCGCTCGACGATCAGCTCGATCTCGAGCCGGCCCTTGTCGTTGATCGTCGCGATGTGCAGGTCGGGGTTGTGCACCTCCACGCCCGCCGGCGGGGCGATGTCGGCGGCCGTGACCTCACCGGCGCCCTGCTTGCGCAGGTACATCGTCACCGGCTCGTCGGACTCCGAGCTGACCACGAGCTGCTTGAGGTTGAGGATGATGTCGGTGACGTCTTCCTTCACGCCTTCGACCGTCGTGAACTCGTGCAGCACCCCGTCGATGCGGATGCTGGTGACGGCTGCGCCCGGGATCGAGGACAGCAGGGTACGCCGCAGCGAGTTGCCGAGGGTGTAGCCGAATCCGGGCTCGAGCGGCTCGATCGTGAACTTCGAGCGGCCGGCGTCGACCGGGTCTTCGGTGAGGATCGGCCTCTGAGTAATTAACATGTTTCCTCCGTAGACGCCCGCTATTTGACGTCGTGGTTGGGTTTCAAGCCAGGATCGCGCTGCAGTGGCGCGCTTTCGCTCACCCGTCGTACGCGTGCCTGCGGCCCGTACGACTCGGCAATGCGTAGCCGACCAGACTTGTGGTCGGCGTGCCGGTTGCATTGCGCTTCCTGGCTCGTTCTCTTCAGTTGTACGCCGGGTTCAGTTATACGCCGTACCCGCGCGTCTGCCGACCTACGAAAGCCGACCACCAAGGCGAGGGTAGTCCTGGCCGGCGACGCCTTGCCGAGTGCTACGGGCCGCAGCCGCGCGTACGAGGGCCGACCACAGATGCCCCTGCAGCGCGATCGTGCCTTGAAAGCCGGAACGAGCGCTACTTGCTGTAATACTCGACGATTAGCTGCTCCTGGACCTGGGTGTCGATGACCTGCCGTGCGGGCAGGCTGTGGATCAGGATCTTCATCTGGCTGGAAATGACCTCGAGCCACGCCGGCACCGTTCGACCGCCGGCCTCGGCACGGGCGACGACGAACGGCGTCATCTCGTGCGAGCCCACCTTGACCTCCACGATGTCGGTCTCGCTCACCCGGTAGCTGGGGATGTCGACCTTCTTGCCGTTCACCAGGATGTGTCCGTGACGGACGATCTGGCGGGCCATGTCACGAGACTTGGCGAAGCCGGCGCGGAACACGACGTTGTCGAGCCGGCTCTCCAGGATCTGCAGCATGACCTCGCCGGTCTTGCCGGTCCGTTGGTTGGCCTCGTCGTAGTAACCGCGGAACTGTTTCTCCAGCACGCCGTACATGCGGCGGGCCTTCTGCTTCTCGCGCAGCTGCAGGAGGTACTCGCTCTCCTTGGTTCGACCGCGGCCGTGCTCGCCCGGCGGGTAGGGGCGGATCTCGATCGGGCACTTCGGCCCGTCGCACTTGCTGCCCTTGAGGAACAGCTTGGTCTTCTCGCGCCGGCACAGCTTGCACGAGGGTCCGGTGTATCGCGCCATCTCTTCGCTATCTCCTTCTCAAGCCCGTGCTCAGACTCGGGGCCGCTTGGGCGGGCGGCAACCGTTGTGCGGCTGCGGCGTCACATCCTGGATGCCGTCGACCTCGAGACCTGCCGCCTGCAGCGACCGGATCGCCGTCTCACGGCCGGAACCCGGACCCTTGACGAACACGTTGACCTTGCGCATGCCGTGCTCCTGCGCCTTGCGGGCGGCGTTCTCGGCGGCCATCTGCGCGGCGAACGGGGTCGACTTGCGGGAGCCCTTGAAACCGACGTGACCGGCCGACGCCCAGGAAATGACATTCCCGGCCGGGTCGGTGATCGTCACGATCGTGTTGTTGAACGTGCTCTTGATGTGGGCATGGCCCTGCGCGATGTTCTTCTTCTCGCGACGGCGGGGCTTCTTCGCCCCGCCCGTACGGCTCTTCGGAGGCATGTGGCCTTTACTCTCCTATGTCTGAACTCTGAGGGTCTGATCTCTGGAAATACTGTGTGTCTAGGCAGTGAGCGGGCAGGTCTCGATCCGGCACCCAACCCGCCCAGCCGAACGATCACCGGAACCCGGAACATGCGAGGCACCCAACCCGCCCAGCCGAACGCAATCGAGCTGGGACGGTACCGAGTAGCTGGCCAGCCGAACCCGCCGAGTACGGCGTACCGCAACGCCCGCAAGCAAGATGAGCGAAGCGAATCCACGGCGTTCCTCACGCTTTAGCGGACCTTCTTCTTACCGGCCACGGCGCGGGCCGGACCCTTGCGACCGCGCGCATTGGTCCGGGTGCGCTGGCCGCGCACCGGCAGGCCACGGCGGTGCCGGATGCCCTGGTAGCAGCCGATCTCAACCTTGCGCCGGATGTCCTGCTGGACCTCGCGGCGCAGGTCGCCCTCGACCTGGAAGTTGGCGTCGATGTAATCGCGCAGCGCAACGACGTCGGCGTCGGTCAGGTCGTTCGTCCGGACGTCGGGGCTGACGCCCGTAGCGGCGAGCGTCTGCTGCGCCCGGGTGCGACCGATGCCGTAGATGTAGGTCAGGGCGACCTCGATGCGCTTGTCACGTGGGAGGTCAACCCCCTGCAAACGAGCCATGCCGTTCTCCTCGAACGTCGTACGGAAGTCTGTGGCGTCACCACCCGGACCCGTTACGGTCCGGCCCCGGCCTCCGCGCCAGGGGTGCTCACCTCAGGGTGAGTGGTGCGCCTCTCGTCGTGAGCTACTCAGCTCCCGTTAGCCCTGGCGCTGCTTGTGGCGCAGGTTCTCGCAGATCACCATGACGCGACCGTGCCGGCGGATGACCTTGCACTTGTCGCAGATTCTCTTGACGCTCGGCTTGACCTTCACCGCGTGCCAGCTCCCTGTCCTCGTGGATCGCACATCTCAGAGGTGGTCGACGTACGGACGCTCGTGTCACACGCCACCTGCCCGGCCGTCGACCACCACAGGGTGACGAACGTCCGTAAGGGCGGACGGCACTCGTCGCGGCCGTCACTTGTAGCGATAGACGATCCGACCGCGGGTCAGGTCGTACGGCGACAGCTCGACGACCACGCGATCCTCCGGCAGGATGCGGATGTAGTGCTGACGCATCTTCCCGGAAATGTGGGCAAGGACCTTGTGTCCATTCTGCAGCTCCACGCGAAACATCGCGTTCGGCAGGGGTTCGACGACCCGGCCCTCGACCTCGATGGCTCCGTCCTTCTTCGCCATGTCCTCCGCAATCGAATACGACCGTGTCCGCTCGCTCGCGAGCGAGGACGGGCACGGCAGTCGTGGTGGTGCAGGTTTGATGCCGAATTGCCCCCGTGACGGGGAGCCGATTCCGTGAGCATCGGATGAGGGCGCCCGTCCTTGTGCGGCCACAGCACGATCAACGGGCGGCAGCGATGCCGCCAGTCGAGTGTACGGAATCCGGCGTCGATCCGCCAATCCGCCCGGTCAGTGGCGGGAGCGCCTGCTTCCGAAGGCACCGCACACCCAGGCCACCACGATCCAGATCCACCACGGGTAGACCCAGTGGGCGCTGGCGACGCTGATCGCGGCCCAGATCACGAAGCTGATCACCACGGCGGACGGCAGGCCGTATCTCGCCCACTTGACCCAGTCACTCGCCGCGGCGACGGGACTCTTGTTGGTGGCGGCAGGACTCGGCCGGATGGCGGCAGGCCGGGACTCGGCCGGCAGGTCACGGGTCAGCGGACGCAGGTCGCCGAGCGTCTTCGCCGCGTAGGCCGCGCCCACCCGGTCGTCGAGCTCGCTGACGTCCAGGCGACCCTCGCTGAACGCGGTGTTGAGCCGGTTGATGACGGCCTCGCGGTCGGCGTGGCTGGCCCGGATGCGGTCACCGGGCCTGAGGTCACTGGCCGACGGCTCAGACGACACACCGGCTGTCCCGACCGCATCGGCCGGCGGCTGTGGTACGTCGTCCGGCGGCGGCGTGCCCGGTCCTGATGTGCTCACGGCACCTCACTCCCCGGTATCGTTCCGATCTTCGCACCGCGTGCGGCGAGCTCGGCCCTGCCGCCGTCCAGCGCCGTCAGGACGATCGGCCCGTCCTCGACGATCGTGAACGTGTGCTCGAAGTGCGCCGCGAAGGAGCCGTCACGTGTGACAACGGTCCAGCCGTCGTCGAGTTCCCGCGTGGCCGGGTCACCCACGGTGATCATCGGCTCGATCGCGAGGACCATGCCCTCGACGACCTTGGGACCGCGCGGCCCGGCGGTGTGATTGAGCACGTGCGGGTCCTGATGCATCTCCGAGCCGATGCCGTGCCCGCCGTACCCGTCGACGATGCCGAATCCGGCGGGCGCGACGACGCCTTCGCAGAGGGCTCCGAGGTCGCGCAGCCGCATCCCGAGCGACGAGCCGGCGAACATCGCCCACATCGAGTCCTCGCCCACCGCGAGCAGCCGGGTGAGCTCCGGGTCGACGGCACCGACCGCCACGGTGATGGCGGCGTCGCCGTGCCAGCCGTCGACGATCGCGCCGCAGTCGATCGAGATGATGTCCCCCGCGTGCAGCGAGCGCTTGCGGCTCGGGATGCCGTGCACGATCTCGTCGTTGATCGACGTGCACAGCGTCGCCGGGAAGCCGCGGTAACCGAGGAAGGAAGGGGTCGCGCCGGCGCCGGTGATGGCGTCGTGCGCGAGTGCATCCAGGTCCGCGCTGCTCACCCCGGGCGCGACCGCGTCGCGCACCTTCGCCAACGTCTGCCCGACGACGAGGCCGGCGACGCGCATCTTTGCGATCTCGGCGGCCGACTTGAGCTGGATCACCAGGTCGCACCTTTCTCGGAGGTTGCCCTCCACCGTACGGCGGCATCGACCACGCGGCTCATTCGGGCCGGACAGCTAGCCGCCGTACGGGTGCAGTGCCTCGACCGCCCGGTCGGTCACGTTGTCGACGGGACCGGTCGCATCGATGCCCACCAGGATCCCGCGCTCGGCGTAATAGCCGATGACCGGGCCGGTCTGGTCGGCGTAGACCTCGAGCCGGTGCCGCACGGTCTGGGCCTTGTCGTCGTCGCGTTGGAACAGGCCGCCGCCGCAGTGGTCGCAGATGCCTTCCCGGGCGGGCGGATCGAAGTCGACGTGCCAGATGTGCCCGCAGTTCCGGCAGGTACGGCGCCCGGACAGCCGGCGTACAACCTCCTCGTCGTCGACGACCAGTTCGAGCACGATGTCGAGCTTGACGCCCTGCTCGGCGAGCAGCTTGTCGAGGCCCTCCGCCTGCGGCACCGTGCGCGGGAAGCCGTCGAGCAGGAAGCCGTCGCGCGCGTCGTACTCCTGCAGCCGGTCGCCGACGATCGCCAGCAGGAGCTCGTCCGGGACGAGATCCCCACTCTCCATGAAGGCCTTCGCCTGCTTGCCGAGCTCTGTCCCCTGACTGACGTTGTCCCGAAGGATGTCACCGGTCGAGATCTTGGGGACGGCGATCTGCGCGGCCAGCAGTTGCGCCTGCGTGCCCTTACCGGCACCGGGCGGACCGACGAGTACCAGCCTCACGTCTGCACCCGCGCTACCGGAGGAAGCCCTCGTAGTTGCGCTGCATGAGCTGGCTCTCGATCTGCTTCACCGTGTCCAGGCCGACGCCGACCATGATCAGCACGGCCGTGCCTCCGAAGGGGAAGTTCTGGTTGTTGCCCTGCGTGATCGAGAGGAAGAAGTTGGGCAGCACGGCGACGATGCCGAGGTAGAGCGAGCCGGGCAGCGTGATGCGCGACAGCACGTACTGCAGGTATTCGGCGGTCGGCCGTCCCGGGCGGATGCCCGGGATGAAGCCGCCGTGCTTCTTCATGTCGTCGGCGCGTTCTTCCGGGTTGAACGTGATCGAGACGTAGAAGTAGGTGAAGAACACGATGAGGGCGAAGTAGATCAGGATGTAGGCCCAGCTGTCCTGCTTCACCAGGTAATTCTGGACGAACCGCTTCGTCGCGCTCGTGCCGTTGCCGGAGAACTGGGTCAGCAGCGACGGGATATAGAGCAGGGACGAGGCGAAGATGACCGGGATGACGCCGGCCTGGTTGACCTTCAGCGGCAGGTAGGTCGACGTCCCGCCGTACATCCGCCGCCCGACCATGCGCTTGGCGTACTGCACCGGCACCCGCCGTTGCGCCTGCTCGACGTAGACGACCGCGGTGATGATGGCCAGACCCAGCACGCAGACGAAGAAGAAGATCGTGCCGCCGGCACCGCGCAGGATCGCCATGCCCTCGGACGGGATGCGGGCCGCGATGCCGGTGAAGATCAGGATCGACATGCCGTTGCCGATGCCGCGGTCGGTGATCAGCTCGCCGAACCACATGATCAGCGCCGTGCCGGCCATCATCGTGATGACCATGACGGTCAGGTGGAAGACGTCGTCCTTGATCAGGATCGGGTAGGTTGCCGGGTCACAGCCTTGGAACAGGTTTCCGTTGCGGGCCAAGGCGATGTAGCCGGTGGACTGCAGGATCGCCAGGCCGATGGTCAGATATCGGGTGTACTGCGTCAGCTTGTTCTGACCGGACTGGCCTTCCTTCTTCAGCGCCTCGAACCGCGGGATGACGACGATGAGCAGCTGGATGATGATGCTCGACGTGATGTAGGGCATGATGCCCAGCGCAAAGACGGACAGGTGCAGCAGCGCGCCGCCGCTGAAGAGGTTCAGCAACGAGTAGACGTCCTTGTTGGCGCCGTTGTTGACGATCTCGATGCACTTGTTGATGTTCTTGGTCGACGTGCCGGGTGTCGGGACGCTGGCGCCGAGCCGGAAGATGCCGATGATCGCGAGCGTGAAGACGAGCTTCTTGCGCAGGTCGGGCGTGCGGAACGCCGACACGAACGCGGAAAGCACGAGGTTCCTCCTGCGCTGTGGGCCCGGTGGCGATGGGCGGCCACGGGTGCGGCGTACGGCCGGTCGACACGGGCCACGGCGGCCCGGGATTCAGGAGCCGACTCTAACAGCCGGGCGAGACCCGACGCCCCGTGTCGTGGGTCGATGACAACGCAACCGACCCCTCAGCGCGATGCTGAGGGGTCGGTCGCGGGTGCTGCTACGTCTCGTCGCGGCGTCCGCGACGCGGCGCGCCGCGCTCGTTCCTCGCTGCGTCGTCAGCCGCGGCAAGCTCGGCGGCGGTGCCACCGGCCGAGGCGATCTTCTGTTTGGCGGTCTCGGAGAAGGCGTGGGCGTGCACCGTCAGCGCCACGGTGACGTCACCGCCGCCGAGGACCTTGACGGGAGTGTTGGCACGGACCAGCCCGGCCTCGACGAGCTGGTCGGGTCCGACCTCGCCGCCGGCGGGGAAGCGCTCGGCGATCAAGCCCGCGTTGACGACCTGGTACGTCGTCTTGAACGTGCTCTTGAAGCCCTTGATCCGCGGCAGCCGCATGTGGATCGGTGTCTGGCCGCCCTCGAAGGTTGCCGGCACCTGATAGCGCGCCTTCGTGCCCTTCGTGCCGCGACCGGCCGTCTTGCCCTTCGAACCGGTACCGCGACCGACCCGCGTCTTCGCGGTTCTCGCGCCCGGCGCCGGCCTCAGGTGATGCACTTTGAGCGCCATAGTTTCCTAACCTCCTGTCATCGCGCGACCTCCTCGGCCGCTGCAATATCCCCTGCGCGACCTCCTCAGTCGCTGCGCGCCTCGCTCGTTCCTCGCTCGGGTGCTCGCGCCCTCGTCAGTCGACGGTGCTTGTTGCCGCGACGGTCTCGACCTCGACGAGGTGGCGCACGGTCTTCACCATGCCCCTGATCTCCGGCCGGTCATGCTTGACTACGACATCGTCGATGTGCTTGAGCCCGAGGCTGCGCAGCGTCTCGCGATGGTTGGGCTTGGCGCCGATCGCCGACCGGACCTGCGTGACCTTGAGCCGCGTCGCCTTGCTGTCTGCCATCAGGTCCCCTGTCCCGCCCGTGCCCGCAGCATGGCACCGGGAGCCACGTCCTCGATCGGCAGGCCCCGACGGCTGGCCACCTCTTCCGGACGCACCAAGGACTTCAGCGCCGCCATGGTGGCGTGAACGATGTTGATCGGATTGGACGAGCCGAGGCTCTTGGACAGCACGTCGTGGACGCCGGCGCATTCGAGCACCGCGCGGACCGGACCACCCGCGATGACACCGGTGCCGGGGCTGGCCGGCTTCAGCATCACCTCGCCGGCGCCATCACGGACCTGCACCGGGTGCGGGATGGTCGAGCCGATCCGCGGCACCTTGATCATGCTCTTCTTGGCCTCCTCGACGCCCTTGGCGATCGCCGCGGGCACCTCCTTGGCCTTGCCGTAACCGACCCCGACCGAGCCGTTGCCGTCACCGACCACGACGAGTGCGGTGAAGCTGAACCGGCGGCCACCACGGACCACCTTGGCGACCCGGTTGACGGTCACCAGCTTCTCGACGTACGCATTCTTCTCGGCGCCCCCGCCACCGTCGCGGCGGTCGCGACGGTCCCGGCGGTCACCCGAACCGCCGCCGCGGCGCTGCGCTCCCGGCATCAGAAACACCCTTCGATAGTCACGTGGTCGACTCCAGCCGCGGGCGGCGTGCGGCCGCCGACCCCTCCGGCGATCGCCGCCTCAGTAGCGTGCATCTCAGTCATTCGATTGCGATCCATCAGAACTCCAGCCCCGCCTCACGAGCGGCATCGGCCAGGGCCGCGATGCGGCCCTGGTAGGCGTTGCCGCCCCGGTCGAAGACGACGCGCGTGACACCGGCGGACTTGGCCAGTGCGGCCAGCTCCTCGCCCACCTTGCGCGCCTGCGCGGTCTTGTCGCCGCCGTCACCGAGCTTGTACGTCGAGGCGGAGGCGATCGTGACGCCGCGAGAGTCGTCGATCACCTGCGCGAAGATGTGCCGGGCGGAACGGGTCACCGCAAGTCGCGGTTGCTCCGTCGTGCCGACGACGCGCTTGCGCAGGCGGAACCGCCGGCGGGCACGCGCCGTACGTCGCCGGGCGGAAGCGCTCGCGGCGGCCGGCTTGGTTCGGGTGGCAGTAGGAGATGTAACTGGCATGGGCTTACTTTCCCGTCTTTCCGGCCTTGCGCCGGACGACCTCGCCGGCGTAACGCACTCCCTTGCCCTTGTAGGGCTCGGGCTTGCGAAGCTTGCGGATATTAGCGGCGACTTCGCCGACCTTCTGCTTGTCGATGCCCGAGACGGTCAGCCTGGTGGGCGATTCGACCTGGAACGTGATGCCGTCCGGTGCGGGCACCGGGATCGAGTGGCTGTATCCGAGCGCGAATTCAAGGTCGGTGCCCCTGGCCTGCACACGGTAACCGGTACCGATGATCTCGAGTGACTTGGAGAAGCCGTCGGTGACGCCGGTGACCATGTTGGCGAGCAGCGACCGCGAGAGGCCGTGCAGAGCGCGGCTCTCCCGCTCGTCGTCGGGTCGGGCGACCAGCACCGAGCCGTCGTCAGCCCGGCTGACGGAGATCGGGTTGGCGACCCTGTGGCTCAGCTCGCCCTTAGGCCCTTTGACGGTGACGCGCTGCCCATCGATGGTGACGTCGACCCCCGCGGGTACGGGAACCGGTAGTCGGCCGATACGCGACATGACTTGCTCCCCTACCAGACGTAGGCGAGGACTTCCCCGCCCACTCCACGCTTGGCGGCCTGCCGGTCGGTCAGCAGACCGGACGAGGTCGAGATGATGGCGACGCCGAGCCCGCCGAGAACCTTCGGCAGCGACGTCGACTTGCAATAGACCCGGAGTCCGGGCTTGGAGACGCGGCGTACGCCGGCGATGCTCCGCTCGCGGTTGGGACCGAATTTGAGGTCGATGGTGAGCTCGCGGAACGTGCCACCGCCGTGCTCGGACTCGGCGATGCGCCAGCCGCCGATGTAACCCTCCTGCTGGAGGATCTCGGCGATGTGCACCTTGATCTTCGAGTGCGGCATGGCAACCTGCTCGTGGTACGCCGAGTTGGCGTTCCGGATGCGGGTCAGCATGTCCGCGATCGGATCGGTCATGGTCATGGTTCGTTTGCCTGCTCCCTCGCCCGGTTCCCGGAGGCCTACGCGATATGAATGGTGATTCTCTAGTTATTCAGTTTGGTGACCCCAATACGCGAGGCGACCCACTAACTCAGCCACCTCGCTGGCCCGCTACGCGTTACCGATCACCAGGGTGACCGACAAACCAGCCACGTCGCTGGCCGGCTACGCGCTGCCGAGCGCTACGGGCCGCAGCCGCGCGTACGAGATCCAGCCAGACGAGTTGCTCGAGCGCGATCCACGCCCTAGAACCAGCCCATTACCAACTGGACTTTGTCACACCTGGCAGCTCACCTGCATGCGCCATTTCCCGCAGGCAGATCCGGCACAGGCCGAACTTGCGGTAAACCGCCTGCGACCGGCCGCAGCGCTGGCAACGCGTGTATCCGCGCACCTTGAACTTCGGCGTGGCGTTCGCCTTGATGACGAGAGCCTTCTTGGCCATGTCTCGCCTCCCGTCAGTTCTCGTTGAACGGGAACCCGAGCAGCCGGAGCAGCTCGCGTCCCTGGTCGTCTGTGCTCGCCGTCGTCACGAACGTGATGTCCATGCCCCGAGGCCGGTCGACGTTGTCCATGTTGATCTCGTGGAACATGGACTGCTCGGTG
This sequence comes from Mycobacteriales bacterium, assembly GCA_038253135.1. Classification (GTDB taxonomy): domain Bacteria; phylum Actinomycetota; class Actinomycetes; order Mycobacteriales; family QHCD01; genus JBBSHJ01. The sequence goes on from JBBSHJ010000033.1 coordinate 16,708, forward strand.
AGGCCGAACGTGTAGTTGCCGTTGCCGTCGAATTGCTTGGCCGACAGGCCCCGGAAGTCGCGGATCCGCGGCAGCGCGATGGTGAGCAGCCGGTCGGCGAACTCCCACATCCGGTCACCGCGCAGCGTGCAGGACGCGCCGATCGGCATTCCCTCACGGAGCTTGAACTGTGCGATCGACTTGCGGGCCTGGCGTACCAGCGGCTTCTGCCCGGTGATGATGGACAGGTCGCGGACCGCGCCGTCGATCAACTTGGCGTCGCGAGCGGCCTCGCCGACACCCATGTTGACGACGACCTTGACCAGGCCGGGCACCTGCATCACGTTGGCGTAGTCGTACTTCGCCTGCAGGGCCGGCACGATCTGGTCCTTGTACCTGGTCTTCAGCCGCGGCGTCTCGCGTCCGGCTTGCGTCGTGACGGTCATGAGCGACCCTCCGGAGTGAGCGTCGCAGCGAGAGCCGAGGCATCAAGCAACCGCCAGCGCGGCCGGCGCGAGCGGGGAGCGGAGCGGAGCGGGTGCGCGGGAAACACGGTCATTCGGAATCGTCCTTACTCGCCTTGCTCTTGTCCTTGTCGTCCTTGTCGTCCTTGTCGTCCTTCTCGTCGGACTCGGGCGCGGTGAGGTCCGTGCCGGAGCTGCGGGCCACCCGTACGTTGCGCCCGTCGTCTCCCCTGCGGCTGCCGATCCGGGTGCGCTTGCCCCCGTCGTCGAGAACCATCACGTTGCTGACGTGGATCGCGGCTTCCTTGGTCTCGATGCCACCCTGGGTGCCGCCGCGGGCGGTTGCGGTACGCCGGGTGTGCTTCTTGACCCGGTTGATGCCCTCGACCACGACGCGCTGGCGGGCCGGGAACGCCGCGAGCACGCGTCCCTTGGCGCCCTTGTCCTTGCCGGCGATGACGAGAACGTGGTCGCCCTTCTTGACCTTCATGCTGGGCCGATTGTCGGTCATGATCACAGCACCTCCGGGGCGAGCGAGATGATCCGCATGAACCGCTTGTCCCGCAGCTCACGGCCGACCGGACCGAAGATGCGGGTGCCACGCGGGTCACCGGTGTCGCGAATGAGGACCGCGGCATTCTCGTCGAAGCGGATGTATGAGCCGTCCGGGCGCCGCTTCTCCTTCACGGTGCGCACGATCACGGCCTTGACCACGTCGCCACGCTTCACACCCGCGCCGGGGATGGCGTCCTTGACGGTGGCGACGATGGTGTCACCGATCCCGGCGTACCGGCGCCCGGAGCCGCCGAGCACGCGGATGCACAGGATTTCCCGTGCCCCGGTGTTGTCGGCGACGCGCAGCCGCGATTCCTGCTGAATCATTTTGCCTTCTCCAGAATCTCCACCACGCGCCAGCGCTTCGTCGCCGACAGCGGTCGCGTCTCCATCAGCAGGACCCGGTCGCCGACGCCGCACGCGTTCTGCTCGTCGTGGGCCTTGAGCTTGTTGGTCTGGCGCACGATCTTGCCGTAGCGGCGGTGCTTCACGTGGTCCTCGATCGCGACGATGACGGTCTTGTCCATCTTGTCGCTGACCACGTAGCCCGACCGCACCTTGCGGTAGTTGCGGTCACCGGACCGGCCGTACCGCTCGGCGTCGCTCGCGGCCGGCTCGCTGGCGGCCGGCTCCGTGACTGTCATGGCCGTGTGCTCCGTGTTGGTCTCGCTCATCTGTCCTGCTCCAACTTCCGCGTCATTCGGGATCCGCCGCTCACGCGACACCCTTGCTCGGCGCCGCTTCCAGGCCCAGCTTGCGGCTCTGCATGATCGTGTAGATCCGCGCGATGTCGCGCTTGACGGCGGACAGTCGCTGGTTGTTGTCGAGCTGACCGGTCGCCACCTGGAAGCGGAGGTTGAACAGCTCCTCCTTGGACTCGCGCAGGCGTGCGGTGAGCTCCTCGTCGTCCAGCTCGCGCAGGTCCGAGGCTGCGGTTCCCTTGGCCATCACTCACCACCCTCGCGCTTGACGAACCGGCACTTCATCGGAAGCTTGTGGATCGCTCGGCGCATCGCCTCGCGGGCCACGTCCTCCGGGACGCCGGACAGTTCGAACATGACCCGACCGGCCTGCACGTTGGCGACCCACAACTCGGGCGAGCCCTTGCCCGAACCCATGCGGGTCTCGGCCGGCTTCTTGGTGAGCGGGCGATCCGGGTAGACCTGGATCCACACCTTGCCGCCACGGCGGATGTGCCGTGTCATGGCGATCCGCGCGGACTCGATCTGGCGGTTGGTGATGTACGCCGGCTCGAGCGCCTGGATCCCGTACTCGCCGAAATTGACGCTCGTGCCGCCCTTGGGGTGCCCGCCGCGCTTCGGGTGGTGCTGCTTGCGGTGCTTGACCTTCCGAGGCATCAGCATTGCTCAGCCCTCCTGACCGGTGCTGTCGGGCGTCGGCGTCCCGGTGGCCGGAGCCGCCACGGTCGGCGCCGCCGGTGCGCCGGTCACCGGAGCCGGACCGGCGGGCCTTTCGGCCGGCGCAGCCGGGCTCTCCCCGGCCTGGGCGCGCTCGGCCGCCCGGCGGCCGGTGTCGGTGCCCGCGGCCGTCGTACCGCTGGAACCCGAGCGCCGGGTGCGCGGCGGCCGACGCTGCTGGTGCTGCGCGCGCAGCGCGGCCTCGGCGTCACGCTCGGCCCGCGAGGTGAGGACGTCGCCCTTGTAGATCCAGACCTTGACGCCGATCCGGCCGAACGGCGTACGCGCGTCGAAGCGGCCGTAGTCGATGTTGGCGCGCAGCGTGTGCAGCGGCACCCGGCCCTCGCGGTAGAACTCCGAGCGCGACATCTCGGCGCCGTTGAGGCGGCCGGAACACTGCACGCGGATCCCGCGAACGCCGGGGCTGCGCTGCGCGGACTGCATCGCCTTGCGCATCGCGCGGCGGAAGTTGACCCGGCTGGCGAGCTGCTCGGCGATCCCCTGCGCGACGAGCTGGGCGTCGGCCTCGGGGGCCTTCACCTCGAGGATGTTGAGCTGCACCTGCTTGCCGGTGAGCTTCTCCAGCTCGCCGCGGATACGGTCGGCCTCGGCACCGCGACGGCCGATGACGATGCCCGGCCGTGCGGTGTGGATGTCGACACGGACCCGGTCGCGGGTGCGCTCGATGTCAACCCGGGCGATGCCGGCGCGTTCCATGCCGCGCGTCATCATCCGGCGGATCGCCACATCTTCCTTGACGTAGTCCTTGTAGAGCTTGTCGGCGTACCACCGCGACTTCCACTCGGTCGTGATGCCGAGGCGGAAGCCATTCGGGTTTACTTTCTGACCCACTAGTGGGCCCCCTTCTCGTTCAGCGTCACCGGCTGGACAACCACCGTGATGTGGCTCGTACGCTTGTTGATCCGCGAGGCGCGGCCCTGAGCGCGGGGACGGAATCGCTTGAAGGTCGGGCCCTCATCGATGATCGTGCGCGTGACCACGAGGGACTCGCGCTCGAGCTTCTCGACCTCTTCGGCGTTCGCGACGGCGCTGGTGAGCACCTTGCTCAGGGTTTCGCTGGCGGCCTGGGGCGCGAACCGCAGGCTGGCCAGGGCGTCATCGACGGTGCGGCCCTCGACGAGAGCGGCGATCCGTCGCGCCTTGGTCGCCGACATCCGGACGTACCGCGCGGTCGCGTAAGCGCCCGGCTCGTCCCCGAGCAGGCTCTTGCGGCGCGCGCTGACGCGCTTGCGCTCGATCGTTGCCATTTCGTCTCAGCTCGTTTCGCTCAGCCCCGCCGTGTGCGGCGGTCGTCTCTGACATGTCCCCGGAACGTCCGCGTCGGCGCGAACTCGCCGAGCTTGTGCCCGACCATCGCCTCCGTCACGAACACCGGCACGTGCTTGCGGCCGTCGTGCACGGCGATCGTGTGCCCGAGCATGTCGGGCGTGATCGTCGACCGGCGGGACCAGGTCTTGATGACGTTCTTGGTGCCGCGCTCGTTCTGCCGATCCACCTTGGCGAGCAGGTGATCGTCGACGAACGGGCCCTTCTTCAGGCTACGAGGCATGCTGATTCCTTTCGCTCGGCTCCGCGCTCGTTCCGCTCCTCGCTCGCGCTTCCCGCCCGCACGCTCTCGCGTCGGGTTGCTCGCTCGCTGTTGCTCATTTCGCGCCTACGCGCGAGACCGCCTCGCATCCAGTCCTACCTTTTCCTGCTGGTACGCCGGCGGCGCACGATCAGCTGGTCACTCGGCTTCTGGTGGCGGGTCCGGCCTTCCGGCTTCCCGGCCGGGTTGACCGGGTGCCGACCGCCCGACGTCTTTCCCTCGCCCCCGCCGTGGGGGTGATCGACGGGGTTCATGGCGACTCCGCGCACGTGCGGGCGCTTGCCCTTCCAGCGCATCCGCCCGGCCTTGCCCCAGTTGATGTTGGACTGCTCGGCGTTGCCGACCTCACCGACCGTCGCCCGGCACCGGACGTCCACGTTGCGGATCTCGCCGGAAGGCATCCGCAGCTGGGCGTACGGACCGTCCTTCGCGACGAGCTGCACCCGCGAACCGGCCGATCGGGCGATCTTCGCGCCGCCGCCGGGCCGGAGCTCGATCGCGTGGATCACGGTGCCGGTGGGGATGTTGCGCAGCGGCAGGTTGTTGCCCGGCTTGATGTCCGCGCCCGGGCCGGACTCGACCCGGTCGCCCTGACGCAGCCGCGACGGGGCGATGATGTAGCGCTTCGCGCCGTCGACGAAGTGCAGCAGGGCGATGCGGGCGGTGCGGTTGGGGTCGTACTCGATGTGCGCGACCGTCGCCGGTACGCCGTCCTTGTCCGAGCGCCGGAAGTCGATGACGCGGTAGGCCCGCTTGTGCCCGCCGCCCTGGTGACGGGCCGTGATGCGCCCGGCGGCGTTGCGCCCACCCCTGTTGTGCAACGGCCGCACCAGCGACTTCTCCGGCTCATCTCTCGTCACCTCGACGAAGTCGGCGACCGACGAGCCACGACGACCCGGTGTCGTCGGCTTGTACTTGCGAATTGCCATGCCGTCCTCAGTCCCTCACCGCTCGGTCCGCTACCTCTGGTCTCGGTCGCTGCGCGCCTCGCTCGTTCCTCACTCGGGTGCTCGCTCCCTCGTCAGTCGACGCCGCATCATTACGCGACCTCCTCGGTCGCTGCGCGCCTCGCTCGTTCCTCACTCGGGTGCTCGCTCCCTCGTCAGTCGACGCCGCATCACGACGCGACCTCAGCCGACCGGTCCGCCGAAGACGTCGATCCGGTCACCCGGAGCGACGGCCACGATGGCCCGCTTGCTGTTCACCCGATGCCCGTGCTTCCAGGTGCTCTGGCTGACCAGGAAACGCTTGCGCTTGCCCTTGCGGTTGATGGTGTTGACGCTGTGCACCTTCACGTGAAACACCTGCTCGACCGCGATCTTGATCTGCGTCTTGTTGGCGTCGGGGTGCACCAGGAAGGTGTACTTGTTCTCGTCGAGGAGCGCATAGCTCTTCTCCGAGATCACCGGCGCGATCAGGATGTCGCGAGGGTCGTAGCTCACTTGTCGTCACCTTCCGGCTCATCGCCGTGTGCCCCGTCGCCGTCGCGCTGCGAGGGCGGCAGTGCGAAGCCTGCGGCCTCGGCCGCTTCCGCGGTCGTGAACCACACCTCGGCATCGGTCCGCGCATAGAAGGCCGAACCGGGCACGTGGTAGAGCATCGAGTCCGCGTTGCCCTTGATCGGGAAGCCCTCCGGCTCGCTGCCGTCCTCCAGCGGGGCGTGGCTGTCCGGGCCGTACGGCGCGTCGTCCGGCACGTCGGCCGCGGTGTCCGCCTCCGCGTCAGGGGCCTGTGCGGTGGGGACCGCGGCCGCACCGACCCGGTCGGCCTTCGGCTGCGTCGGGTGCCGGTCGATGAAGCTCTGCAGCGCCGCCGCGGTGAAGACCACCTCGTCGCTGACCAGCACGTCGTACGGGTTGAGCTGGCCCGGGTCGAGCGGGTGCACGCCGGTGATGTTGCGCAGGCTCTTCCAGGCCGCCTCGTCCACGCGCTCGGTCACGACCAGGAGCCGCTTGGCCCCGCTGATGCGCGCCAGCGTCGCCGAAGCCGTCTTGGTCGACGGAGCCTCGCCGTCGAGCACTGCCGACAGGACGTGGATCCGGCCCTCGCGGGCTCGGTCGGACAGCGCACCCCGCAGGGCCGCCGCCTTCATCTTCTTCGGGGTCCTCTGCGCGTAGCCGTGTGGTGTCGGCCCGTGCACCGTCCCGCCGCCGGCGAACTGCGGCGCTCGGATCGATCCCTGACGGGCGCGGCCGGTGCCCTTCTGCCGGTAGGGCTTGGTGCCGCCGCCAGCGACCTCGCCGCGGGTCTTCGCGTCGTGCGTGCCCTGGCGCGCCGCGGCGAGTTGCGCCACGACGACCTGGTGCATCAGAGCGATGTTTGCCTGGGCGTCAAACAGCGCCCCCGGCAGCGTGACGGTACCGTCGGTCCCTCCGGCGGGCGTGTGGACGTCGACTGTGCGGTCGGCACCGAGAGCCCCGGTCGGGGTCGCGGTCTCGAGCGATGTGGTCACTGCTTCTCCTTAGCGGGAGAGCCCTTGGCGGCGGTACGGACGAGGACAAGGCCGCCCCTCGGTCCGGGAACGGCACCCCTGATCAGCAGCAGGCCCTGCTCGGCGTCCACCCGGTGGACGACGACGTTCTGTACGGTCGTGCGGACGTGGCCCATCCGGCCGGCCATGCGCACGCCCTTGAACACGCGCCCCGGGGTGGCGCAACCGCCGATGGAGCCGGGCGAGCGGTGCTTGCGCTGGGTGCCGTGCGACGCGCCGAGCCCGTGGAAACCGTGGCGCTTCATGACGCCCGCGGTGCCCTTGCCCTTGCTGGTGCCGACGACGTCGACCTCATCACCTGCGGTGAAGACGTCGGCGCCGATCTCCTGGCCCAGTGTGTAACCGCTGGTCGCGTCCGTGCGCACCTCGACGAGGTGCCGTCGAGGCGTGACGCCTGCGGTGCTGTAATGCCCGGCGACCGGCTTGGTCACCTTGCGCGGATCGATCGCGCCGTACGCGAGCTGCACCGCCGCGTAGCCGTCCTTGTCGGGGGTGCGCACCTGGGTGACGACGCACGGCCCGGCCTTGACGACCGTCACCGGAACGATCCGGTTGTTGTCGTCGAAGACCTGGGTCATGCCGAGCTTTTCGCCCAGAATCCCCAAGGTGTCGCTCCCCGTTGTCTCGTGAGCCATGGGAGGCTTCCGCTTCCTTTCCGCAGTCCGCCGCGTACGACGCGTGTCTTGCGACCGTCTTCACCGGCCATCGGCCGCTACGACCAGGCCTGACCGGATCGCTTTCTACTGGATGTTGACGTCGACGCTTGCCGGCAGGTCGATGCGCATCAGCGCATCGACCGTTTTCGGCGTCGGGTCGATGATGTCGATCAGGCGCTTGTGCGTGCGCATCTCGAAGTGCTCGCGGCTGTCCTTGTACTTGAACGGCGCGCGGATCACGCAGTACACGTTCTTCTCGGTCGGCAGGGGCACCGGACCGACGACGCTCGCGCCGGTGCGCTCGACCGTGTCCACGATCTTGCGCGCCGAGGCGTCGATCGCCTCGTGGTCATAGGCCTTCAGCCTGATGCGGATCTTCTGTCCCGCCATGTCGTCCTCACTGCTCGATGCGCCCGATCGGCAAACGCCAGCTCCGGCTTCGTTCCGTGCGTGTCCGTGCGCTGTCTCCGCCCGCGACCGCCGTACCGAAATCGCCTGCGTGGGGAGGTGACCCAATACTGGTGAGACGACATGTTGGTCGTGGGCTCTTCATTTAGTCGGTTCCCGCAACCAAACTCGTTGGCCTTGGGCTGTTGAGTTATGAGCACCGCACCGCGCCGACGAGAACTAACTGAAACGATTCCTGCAGCGCGATCGTCTTGCTTGACCGCGCGTAGGGAAACCAACCAAAGCGATTCCGTATGCGCGATGGTGACCAAACATGTTGGTCTTGGGCTATTGAGTTATGAGCAACCGCACCGCGCGTAGGGAAACCAACCAAAGCGATTCCGTATGCGCGATCCGAATGCCCTACTTGACGATGTTCGTGACCCGTCCCGCGCCCACGGTGCGGCCGCCCTCGCGAATGGCGAAGCGCAGGCCCTCCTCCATGGCGATGGGCTGGATCAACTCGACCGTCATCTCGGTGTTGTCGCCAGGCATGACCATCTCGGTGCCCTCGGGCAGCGAGACGACGCCGGTGACGTCGGTGGTGCGGAAGTAGAACTGCGGCCGGTAGTTGTTGAAGAACGGGGTGTGCCGGCCACCTTCTTCCTTGGACAGGATGTAGACCTGCGCCTCGAACTGGGTGTGCGGCGTGATCGAGCCGGGCTTGACGACGACCTGGCCACGCTCGACGTCCTCGCGCTTGGTGCCCCGCAGCAGCAGGCCGACGTTCTCACCGGCCCGCGCGTCGGGAAGGATCTTGCGGAACATCTCGACGCTGGTGACGGTAGTGCGCTGCGAAGCCGGGCGGATGCCGACGATCTCGACTTCCTCCATCGGCTTGAGCACACCGCGCTCGACGCGGCCGGTGACGACCGTGCCGCGACCGGAGATCGTGAACACGTCCTCGACCGGCATCAGGAACGGCTTTTCGGTGTCCCGCGCCGGCTCCGGAACGTTCTCGTCGACCTGATCCATGAGCTCCAGGACGGCCTCGGACCACTTCGGGTCGCCTTCGAGCGCCTTGAGCGCCGAGACACGTACGACGGGTGCGTCGTCGCCGGGGTATTCCTGCATGGACAGCAGCTCCCGCACCTCGAGCTCGACCAGCTCGAGGATCTCCTCATCGTCGACCATGTCGGCCTTGTTCAGCGCGACGACGATGTAGGGAACGCCGACCTGACGGGCGAGCAGCACGTGCTCACGGGTCTGCGGCATCGGGCCGTCGGTGGCGGCCACGACCAGGATCGCGCCGTCCATCTGGGCCGCGCCGGTGATCATGTTCTTGATGTAGTCGGCGTGGCCCGGCGCATCGACGTGCGCGTAATGGCGGCTCGCGGTCTCGTACTCCTGGTGGGAGACGTTGATCGTGATACCGCGCTCCCGCTCCTCGGGCGCATTGTCGATCTGGTCGAATGCCGCCGCCTTGTTGACGTCTGGATACTTCTCGGCGAGTACCCTGGTGATCGCCGCTGTCAGCGTCGTCTTGCCATGGTCGATGTGACCGATCGTGCCGATGTTGACGTGCGGCTTGTTCCGCTCGAACTTCGCCTTCGCCACTTCTGTCCTCCTACCGGAATGTTGCTTTCTCGTACGACGTGTTGGTAATTTTGTTGGCCCCGGAGATTTACTCGCCCGTCGCCTTCGCGATGCCTCTGACTCGGCTCCGGGAAAGCTCCGCTCCTCGCTCGCACTTGGCGGGTGCGAACGTTTCGCTGGGGTTGCTCGCTGCGATGCTCACTCGCCCGTCGCCTTCGCGATAATTTCCTTGGCCACGTTCTGCGGAACTTCCGCGTATGAATCGAATTGCATCGAGTAGCTCGCCCGCCCCTGGGTGCGGGAGCGCAGGTCCCCGACGTAACCGAACATCTGCGAGAGCGGTACCAGAGCTTGCACGACCCGGTTGCCGCCCCGCTCCTGCATGGCCTGGATCTGGCCACGGCGGGAGTTGAGGTCGCCGATGACGTCGCCCATGTGATCCTCGGGCGTGACGACCTCGACGGCCATCATCGGCTCGAGCAGGACGGGGTCGGCCCGGCGCGCGGCTTCCTTCATGACCATCGAACCGGCGATCTTGAACGCCATCTCCGATGAGTCGACCTCATGGTAGGCACCGTCGGTGAGCGTCAGCTTCAGGCCGACAAGGGGGTAACCGGCGAGGATGCCGTAGGCCATCGACTCCTGCGCGCCGTGATCGACCGATGGAATGTATTCCTTCGGGATCCGGCCGCCGCTGACGCCGTTGACGAATTCGTACGACGCCTCCGAGCCCCGCTCGAGCGGCTCGAGGGTGACGACGACCCGTGCGAACTGCCCGGAGCCACCGGTCTGCTTCTTGTGGAGGTATTCGACCTTCTCCACTTTCCGGCGGACCGTCTCGCGGTAGGCGACCTGGGGGGCGCCGATGTTTGCCTCGACCTTGAACTCGCGCTTCATCCGGTCGACCAGCACCTCGAGGTGCAGCTCGCCCATTCCGGAGATGACCGTCTGACCGGTCTCCTCATCGTTGTGCACGCGGAAGGTCGGGTCCTCCTCCGCCAGTTTCTGGATGGCGATGCCGAGCTTCTCCTGGTCGCCCTTGGTCTTAGGCTCGATCGCCTGGTCGATGACCGGCTCGGGGAAGACCATCGACTCCAGGATCACCGGGTTGTTCGGATCGCAGAGGGTGTCGCCGGTGGTGGTTTGCTTGAGGCCGATGACGGCGACGATCTCGCCGGCGCCGACGCCGTCGCGCGGCTCGCGCTTGTTGGCGTGCATCTGGTAGATCTTGCCGATGCGCTCCTTGCGGTCCCTGGTGGAGTTGATCACCGAGGAACCCGCGGAGACCTTGCCGGAGTAGACCCTGATGTAGGTCAGCTTGCCGAGGTGCTCGTCGGTTTGGATCTTGAACGCCAGCGCCGAGAACGGCTCGCTCTCGTCGGCGTGCCGGACGATCTCGGTCTCGCCGTCGAGCGCGGTGCCCTTGATCGACTCGACGTCGAGCGGGCTTGGCAGGAAGTCGACGACGGCGTCGAGCATGGGCTGAACGCCCTTGTTCTTGAACGCCGACCCGGTGAGCACCGGCGTGAAGCCGCCGGCGAGCGTGGCCCGCCTGATCGCCGGACGGATGTCGCCGACCGTGATCGCGGCCTCATCGGCGAGGTAGAGCTCCATCAACTGGTCGTCGTTCTCGGCCAGCGTCTCGATCAGCTTGCCGTGCCACTCCTGCGCGTTATCGACGAGCTCGGCCGGGATGTCGACGGTCTCGTACGAGGCGCCCTTGTCCTCGGTGTTCCAGCGCAGACCCTTCATCTCGATCAGATCGATGACACCGACGAAATCACCTTCGGCGCCCCACGGCAGCTGGATCGCCAGCGGGATGGTGTTGAGCCGGTCCTTGATCATGTCGATGCAGCGGTAGAAGTCCGCGCCGGTGCGGTCCATCTTGTTCACGAAACACATCCGCGGAACGTTGTACTTGTCCGCCTGGCGCCAGACGTTCTCGGTCTGCGGCTCCACGCCGGCGACCGCGTCGTACACGGCGACCGCGCCGTCGAGCACCCGCAGATTGCGCTCCACCTCGACGGTGAAATCGACGTGCCCCGGGGTGTCGATGATCTGGATCTCATAGTCGGTGCCGTTGCGGATCCAGTGCGTCTTGGTGGCAGCCGAGGTGATCGTGATTCCCCGCTCCTGCTCCTGCTCCATCCAGTCCATCGTCGCGGCGCCTTCGTGCACCTCGCCGATCTTGTAGTTGATCCCCGTGTAGTAGAGGATCCGCTCGGTCGTGGTGGTTTTGCCCGCGTCAATATGCGCCATGATCCCGATGTTGCGGGTCCTGACGAGACGGGTTTCTGGGCGCTCAGCCACTGTTTCCTCTTCGAATCTGCTCAAGCGGTCGGTTCCGGGTTACTACCAGCGGTAGTGCGCGAAGGCCTTGTTGCCCTCGGCGGTCTTGTGGGTGTCCTCGCGGCGCTTGACGCTCGCGCCGAGGCCGTTGCTGGCGTCGAGCAGCTCGTTCATCAGCCGCTCGGTCATGGTCTTCTCGCGGCGCGACCGGCTGTACTGCACCAGCCAGCGCAGGCCGAGCGCGGTCTGGCGTGGCGTCCGCACCTCGACGGGCACCTGGTAGGTCGCGCCCCCGACGCGGCGGCTGCGTACCTCCATGGCCGGCTTCACGTTGTCCAGCGCCCGCTTGAGGGTGACGGCCGGGTCGGTGCCGGTCTTCTCCCGGCAACCCTCGAGCGCGCCGTAGACGATCCGCTCGGCGGTCGAGCGTTTGCCCGACTCGAGGACCTTGTTGATCAGGCTGGTCACGAGCGGCGTGCCATAGACCGGGTCGGAAACGACCGGTCGCTTCGGTGCAGGTCCCTTGCGGGGCATCAGGCCTTCTCCTTCTTCGCTCCATAGCGGCTGCGCGCCTGCTTGCGGTTGCGCACGCCCTGGGTGTCGAGCGCGCCGCGGATGATCTTGTAGCGCACGCCCGGCAGGTCGCGGACGCGGCCGCCGCGCACGAGCACGATCGAGTGCTCCTGCAGGTTGTGGCCGACACCCGGGATGTAGGCCGTGACCTCGACGCCGCTGGTAAGGCGGACTCGAGCGACCTTGCGCAGGGCGGAATTCGGTTTCCTCGGGGTCGTCGTGAAGACGCGCGTGCACACGCCCCGGCGCTGGGGGCTGCCCTTCAGCGCCGCGGTCGCGGTCTTCCCGATCTTGTCCTGACGGCCCTTGCGGACCAGCTGCTGGATCGTAGGCATGAGCGGCTTCGCGTCTCCTGCTTCACCTTGTAGTTCAATCTGCGGTAGTTCAATCTGCGGTTCGGTGGTGTGCACCCTGTGGTTCGTTGTCGCTGCGGCACGGGTGCCGTTGTAATGGCGGCCGCGGTCGGCGGTGGCCGACCGAAGCTGTGTCACGGTTCTGCCGGTGAATCGACGCCGTGGGCTCTCGCCGTGACGCGATCCGCAGCAGGACCCGCTGTTGTCTTGACCGATCTGTTCCTAGCCGCCACCATCCGACCCCCGAGGTCGGGTGTGTCGCGCACAAGTGGCACCGCATCGGTCGTCAGAATCGATCCGGAACCCGCCGTCTCCGTCGCTGCCGTGCATGCTTGTCGGTCGTGCTCGAGCTCCCAGCCGGTGCTCGAGTCCACCGAACCCGCAGACCGCAACATGGCCGCGCGGAACGTCCCAGGTTGCCCCAGGCACGAGGACCAAGGTTACGCCACCGCGCGCGCACGGTCAAAACCGCGCAGTGCGAAGGCGATCAGGCCGACCCGCGCGCCTTCCGGGAGGGCACTCGGATGACTCCGAAACCCTTGCGCGAGCGCACGCGGACTGCGGCATACCCCTGGCCGGCCAGCCATCGGACCAGCGCGTCGGCTCCGAGGTTGCGCTGCACAACCAGCCACGCCTCGCCCGCGGGCGCGAGCCGGTCGAACCAGCGCGCCAGCAGTGGCCGGAGCACGTCCGCGCCGACGCGGACCGGCGGGTTGGACCAGATCGTGTCGAACGCCAGCTCCGGAGGTACCCCGTCAGGCGTCGTCACCACGACGTTGCCGAGGCCCGCAGCCGCGGCGTTCTCGGCCGTGAGGTCGCGCGCCCTCTCGTTGACATCGACGGCGTACACCGTCGCGCCCGGCGCCAGCGTGGCGAGCGTCAGCGCGATCGGGCCGAAGCCGCACCCGACGTCGAGCAGCGTCCCCCCCGTCGGCGGCGGCGCGAGGTCGAGCAGGACCCGGGTTCCCGGGTCGAGCCGCCCGTAGGCGAAAACGCCGCGGTCGGTGGCGAGCCTCAGGCGCCGGCCATCCACGTCGAGAGCAACCGCGCGTGGGTCGCTGACGACGTGCGGCACCGGGCTGAAGTAGTGCCCGCCACCAGGCCTCGTGCCGTCGTGGCTCACCGGTGCACCCTCACAGGCCGTCCGGCTCGATTGCCGAGAGGAATCTCATCGCTGCAGTATCGCCGATCGGTCAGCGACCCAGCCCCTGGACGACCTCGGCGGCGGGAATCACCGTGAGCAGCTCGCCCGGGAGCGCGAGCTTCGAGTGGCGTACGCCGCTGCCGATGACGACCCGCGGTGCTGCAGCGACGGCGGCGTCGATGAGCACCGGCCACGCCGCCGGCAGCCCGACCGGGGTGATGCCGCCGTAGGCCATGCCGGTCAGCTCGACGGCAGCGTCCTGGGGAGCGAACGACGCCTTGCGGACGCCCAGCCGGCGTCGGGCGATGCCGTTCACGTCGGCGCGAGTGGCAGCGAGTACGACGCACGCGGCGAACCGCTGGTCACCGGCGCGCCGGCCCGCGACCACGACGCAGTTCCCCGACTCGGCCAACGTCACGTCGTACCGCGCGCACAGCGCCTCGGTGTCGGCCAGCTCCGGATCGATCTCGGCCACGACGATCTGCTCGCCGCCGGCCATCGCGGCGATGCCGGCGGCGACCGGTGGGCCGAGCAGCTCCGGGTGCTCGTGGGCCGGCAGCCAGCGCAGGGCGTGCGTCACGATCTCCGCCCGCTACCAGCAGGGGCGTCGGGTAGCCGCTTGCCGGCCAGCCGTCCGGCCGTGGCCAGCAGTGGTACGGCGACGCGACCCAGCACCGCCGGCTTCATCGCCAGCCCGGAAGACGTCGGCGTACTCGCGCCGCGCCAGGGCGGAGGCGAGGATGTCGCGCTTGCCCTGGCCCGGGCCCAGGGCCGAAACGGTCGCAAAGCACTCCTCGGTCCGCCCCGCCGGCTCGGTGATCCATGCCGGCCCGCACATCCTCGGCGCCGGCGTTCCATATGCGGTGCACGTCCGCGGCGCGACGGTGAACGACTCGCCGGCGGCATGGTCGCGCTCGACCCCGGCGATCCGGGTGCGCAGCACGCCGGCCGAACGGTAAGCCGCGGCGCGGCGTCGCGGCCACCTCGACGCATGCCGAGGGGCCGACCGGTTGTCCGGACGGCCCCTCGGCGGTCGATCGCTTCGATCAGCCGCGGTAGTCGTTGCGGTAGTCGAAGTCATCCAGCGGAACCGCCTGACCGGTGCCCTGCCCGAAGATGTTCGGGTCGTAGTACTCGCCGCCGGCCAGCTCGCCGTAACCCGGCACGGCGTACGCCGCAGCACGGGCCTCCTCGGTGGGCTCGACCCGCACGTTGCGGTAACGCGCGATGCCGGTGCCGGCGGGGATGAGCTTGCCGATGATGACGTTCTCCTTGAGGCCGACGAGCGAATCGCTCTTGGCCTGGATCGCCGCGTCGGTGAGGACA
>JBBSHJ010000034.1:0-30725 GCA_038253135.1 Mycobacteriales bacterium
CGCGCCCGAGGTGTGGACGTTGGACGGGCGGTTCTGCCTGGAAGGAATCACCCGCCACAACGTGCTCCGGATCTGTCGCGACGCCGGAATCGCAGCGCGGGAGACGACCTTCAGCCTCACCGACGTCTACAGCGCCCGGGAGGCCTTCGTCACCGGAACCTTCGCCGGGGTCGTACCCGTGCGCTCCGTCGACGGCCGGACGATCGGCTCCGGCGGGCGCGGAGGAATGGTGCTCCGGTTGCAGCGGCTGTACGCCGAGCTGATCGCGTCCGACGTCGCGGCGCGCGCCGCCACGGACGGCGTCCGCCCGTGACGGTCCGGGTCGCGATGTGGTCCGGCCCGGCGGAACATCTCGACCGCCCTGATGCGGGCGTGGGAGAACCGCGGCGACTGCGTCGTCGTCGACGAACCGCTCTACGCGGCGTACCTGCACCGCACCGGGCTCCACCATCCCGGCCGCGATCCGGCTGAGGTCGTCGCGTCCTACGTCCGGTCCCGCGAGTCCTGCGGCCGGCGGACCTCGGCCTGCCGCGGCAGGAGCGACTGGCGGCCTACTGGACCGAGCACCACCTCGAGCCCCCGATCGTCGACGCGGCCGACTTCCTTAAAAACCCCGAGTCCTACCTGCGCTGGCTGTGCGGCTGGGCGGGTGTCGACTTCACCGAGCGGATGCTGTCGTGGCCGGCGGGGCGCAGGGACAGCGACGGCGTGTGGGGTGAGCACTGGTACGCCGCGCTCTGGCGTTCGACCGGCTTCGAGCCGTGGCGGCCGCGGGCCGTCCGGCTCTCACCGCACGACGCGCGGGTGGCCGAGGCCTGCCGTCCGGCGTACGACGCGCTGCGGGCGCGCCGACTCGTGCTCTGACGGCCGGCATGCCTTCCTGCGGGCGTGGCCGGGCCGCGCGCACGTCAGACTGGGCCGATGCGCGCGGTGGTGTACGACGGGTTCGGGTCGGCTCCGTCGGTCCGGGAGGTGCCGGAGCCGACCTGCCCGCCCGGCGGCGCGCTGATCCGGGTCGAGGCGACCGGGCTGTGCCGCAGCGACTGGCACGGCTGGCGCGGGCACGACCCGGACATCGCCCTGCCGCACGTGCCGGGGCACGAGTTCGCCGGCCGCGTCGCCGCAGTCGACGCGCCCGGCTGGCCGGTCGGGGAACGGGTCACGGCACCGTTCGTCTGCGCGTGTGGCGAGTGCCCGACCTGCCGGCGCGGCGATGCCCAGGTCTGCGAGCGCCAGAGCCAGCCCGGCTTCACGCACTGGGGCTCCTTCGCCGACTACGTCGCGATCGAGCACGCCGCGGTCAACCTGATCCGGCTGCCAGAGGCGCTCCCCAGCGTCGCCGCGGCCGGCCTCGGTTGCCGCGTCGCGACGGCGTACCGCGCGGTCCGCGCGCAGGGCCGAGCCGGTCCGGGTACGACGCTCGCGGTGCACGGCTGCGGTGGTGTCGGCCTCGCGGCGATCCAGATCGCGGTGGCCGCGGGCGCGACCGTGATCGGTGTCGACGTCTCAGAGCCGGCTCTGGTCCTGGCCGAAGACGCCGGCGCGCAGCACGTGATCGACGCCCGGACCGGTGACGCGGCCGCGCAGATCGTCGCGCTCACGGGCGGTGGCGCGGACGTCTCGATCGACGCGCTCGGCCGCGCCACGACGTACGCCGCCTCGCTCGCCTGCCTGCGCCGGCGCGGCCGACACGTCCAGGTCGGGCTGCTCGCCGGCGCCGACGCCGCGACCCCGCTCGACGGTGCGAGGGTAATCGCGCGCGAGCTCGAGATCATCGGCAGCCACGGCCTGGCCGCCGGTGACTATCCCGCCCTGCTGGCCGACGTCATCGCCGGGCGGATCGCGCCGGATCGCCTGGTTTGTCGGGTGATCGGCCTCGACGAGGCCCCGGACGCGCTGGTGGCGATGGACGGCCCGAGCGGGCCTGGCGTCACCGTCATCACGCCGTAGGTCCTTACCGGCAGGAACCGCCTGGTGTCCAGTGTTCGAACGGGCGGCCCAGCGCGGGGTTGAGGCTCACCCATTCCGGGCGCACTCGCGCGAGCAGGAGCAATGCGCTCCGCCGAGTCCCGGCGCGACCGACGAGAGGTCTCGTTTCCCCGCACGCAAGGAGCCCGCACCGGATCCTCCCGGGCTGTCAAGACCGATCCGGGTGGGGACCACAGCCGCTAGCCTCGACCGATGGCCGAGATCGGTGTCTTCACCAACGTCTTTGCGCGCGGTACGCCGGCCGAGGTGGCGGAGGCGGTGCGCGCGGCCGGTTTCACCGTGACCCAGCTCGACCTGCCCACCGTCGGCTTCGCCGAGCTCACCGCCCTGACACCGCAGGAGGCACGGGAGATCGGTTCCGCGTTCGCCGTCGCGGGCGTGCGGATATGGGGGGTCGAGGCGACCTTCAACGCGATCGACCCGGACCACGCCCGGCGCGAGGCCGGCACCCGCGGCTGCATCGAGGTGATCGAGCGCGCCGCGGACCTCGGCGCGGAGGTTGTCACCCTGTGCACCGGCACCCGCGACCCCGAGCGGATGTGGCGGGCACATCCGGACAACGCCTCGCCCGCGGCCTGGCAAGACCTGCTCGTCACGATGCGCCGGCTGATCCCGGCGGCCGCGGCGGCGGGCGTCCGGCTCGGCATCGAACCCGAGCCCAGCAACGTCGTACGCGACACCGACGCGGCGGTCCGGCTCCTCGACGAGCTCGGCACCGACCGCCTCGGCATCGTGCTCGACCCCGCCAACCTGCTGAGCATCGACACCATGGCGCGGCAGCAGGAGATCCTGATCGACGGGTTCGCGCGGCTCGGCCCGCACACCGTCGTCGTGCACGCCAAGGACCTGGACGAGTCGGGCTTCACCGCGCCCGGCCTCGGCCGCATGGACTACGCGCTGGTCCGGCGACTGCACCGCGCCCTGCCGAGCGACGTACCGCTGATCGCGCAGGACCTCACCGCCGACGACACCGCCCGTGTCCTGGCCCTGCTTACCGGCTGATCAGCCTGGGCGGGCGGATTTCTCGGCGGCCGCGCGGGCGATCAGCTCGGCCACCTGGGAGCGCACCACCGGGTCGCCGCGGTGCGCGCCCGGGTCGAGGTGCGCCCGCCACAGCAGCCCGTCGTGGCCGGGCACCTTGCGGCCGACGATGCGTACGCCGGCGGTGCCGGACAGCGGGTGCCGCTGGCTCACCACGACGCTCCTCGTCACGCGCTCGCGGATCGCCGCGGGCAGTCCATCCGGCGCGGGCAGCGCAAAGGTGACCGGAGGCAGGGAATCGACATAGCCGGGCTCGGCCTCCACGCCTTCGATCACCGTCAGCACGCGGTCCCGCCAGCCGGCCCGCACCACGTCCGCCCAGCCGATCCGGCGCGGCCCGTCGCCGGCCGGCAGCCACAGGCCGACCGTGCTGGCGAGCAACGGCGTACCGCGCTCGTCCTCGGCAAAGGACAGGGTGCGCTCGTCCGCCTCGAAGCGCGCGGTGACCTGCGCCGGCGGCCTGGCCCGGTGGAACAGCCCCATCAGCGACCCGGTGCGGCGCCCAGCCCGTCGGCGTCCCCGATCGAGTTGCCTCCGATCGAATTGCCGAGTGCCTGATCACGCAACGCGATCTTGTACTTCTCCAGGGCGATGAGCTCGCCGAACAGCCGGCGATGCTCGTCCTCCGCCTCGAGCGGGTTGGTCCGCTGCAGCCGGCCCTTCAGCTCCGCGATCTGCCGCGTGATCGGTCGCAGCCGCAGCGCGGCGAGGATCTCTCCGACGTAGCGGGCGTCGAGGTCGCCGTGGGTCCGCAGCGACTCCACGGCCAGCTCCGAGACGAGCCCCCGGACGGCGTCGGGCGGTGCCTTCTCCCGCAGCATCTCGACCCAACCCCCGCCGCCCGCCGCCCCGCTCACCCCGCCGCAGCTGGCGATCGTCTCGCGGACGGCGGCATAAGCGGGATGCGCGAAGGCCTCGGGCCCGATCTCGTCGAAGAGCGGACCGGCCAGTCCCGGCTGCTGCACCGCGATCTTGAGCGCCTCGCGGTCGATCTCGAACCGCGGATCCTTCGGTGCCGGCCGCTCGGGACCGGCCGGCTTGCCCGGGGGCGCAGCATGTGCTGGTAGGCCGGCAGGGTCCCGCTGCGGCGGGCGCCGATCGCGGCTCGCGCCGGCGCGGCGGACCTCGTCCTGCACCTCGCCGAGCTCGAGGCCAAGATCGCCGGCCAGCTTGCGGGTGTAGCCGGGCAGCATGCTGCGGTCCTTGATCCGCGCGACGAGTGGCGCGGCGGCCCGGAGCGCGAGGACCCTGCCCTCGACGGTCTCGAGGTTGTATTTCCTCAGCTCGCTGCGCAGCGCGAAGGCGATCAGCGGCTCGCGGCGGGCGATCAGGTCGCGGACCGCCGTGTCGCCGTGCTGCAGCCGCAGGTCGCACGGGTCAAGGCCGGATTTCTCGACGGCGACGTAGGTCTGCGCGACGAAGCGCTGGTCCTCGCCGAAGGCCCGCAGCGCGGCCTGCTGCCCGGCGGAGTCGCCGTCGAAGGTGAAGATCACCTCGCCGGCGAACTCGCCGGAGTCCATCAAGAGGCGACGCAGGACACCGACGTGTTCGGGACCGAACGCCGTACCGCACGTCGCGACCGCGATCGGTACGCCGGCCAGGTGGCACGCCATCACGTCGGTGTAGCCCTCGACCACCACGACGCGGTGCTGCTGGGCGATCTCGCGCTTGGCCAGATCGAGGCCGTAGAGCACCTGACTCTTCTTGTAGAGCGGGGTTTCCGGCGTGTTGAGGTATTTCGGGCCGTCATCATCCTCGCGCAGGCGGCGGGCACCGAAACCGACCACGTCCCCGGCCACGGACCGGATCGGCCAGATCAGGCGGCCGCGGAAGCGGTCGACGATGGTCTGCCGGCGGGTCTCGGACGCGAGCCCGGCCGTGAGGATCTCCTTGTCGGAGAAACCCTTGTGGCGCAGCACTTTGACGACGTTCTCCCAGCCCTCGGGCGCGAAGCCGCAGCCGAAGGTCTCCGCCGCGCCGCGGTCGAAACCGCGCTGCTGCAGGAACTCCCGCGCGCCGGCGGCGGCTGGAGTGCCGAGTTGCTCGACGTAGTAGGCCGCTGCGGCCGCGTTGGCCTCCTGGCTGCGGGTCCGCTCGCCGGCGGTGCGGCGGACGACCTGGCCGCCGCCCTCATAGCGGATCTGGATGCCGCCCTTGGCCGCGAGCCGCTCCACCGCCTCGACGAAGTCGAGCTGCTCGATCCGCCGGATGAAGTCGATGACGTCGCCCCCGACGCCACATCCGAAACAGTGATACGTGCCGCGCGAGGAGGACACGTTGAACGACGCCGTGCGCTCCTCGTGAAACGGGCACAGGCCCTTCATCGAGTCGCCGCCGGCGCGGCGCAACGCGACGTACTCCCCCACGACGTCGATGATCGAGGTCCGGTCACGGACAGCCGCGATGTCTGCGTCAGGGATGCGGCCGGCCATGGTGGCGCCAGTCTATGCCGCCCGTCCGACAGCACCGGTGCGACGCCCGACCCTCCCGCCAGTTTTGGCGGTACGACGTCGCATACGACGTCGTACCGCCAAAAGTGCCCTCGTCAGGTCGCCAGGTCGGCGATCGCGACGTCGGCGTCGGACAGCCGGTCCCGGTCGACCTTCGCGCCGCTGACGATCAGCGCCTGGATGTCCTCGCTGACGTCCCAGACATTGGCGTTCATGCCCGCGAGCACCCGCCCGTCCTTGGTCCAGAAGGCGACGAACTCCCGGCCGGCCGGATCACCCCGAAAGACCACCTCGTCGTATCCTCCCGGGGCGACGTAGCCGGCGTACTCCATCGAGAAGTCCCACTGGTCGGAGAAGAAGAACGGCAGCTTGTCCCATGGGACCGGCTGGCCGAGCATCGAGCGGGCGGCGGCCGGACCGCCGTCAAGGGCATTGGCCCAGTGCTCGACCCGGACCCGGGTGCCGACCACCGGGTGATCGACCGCCGCGATGTCGCCGGCGGCGAAGATGTTCGGATCGGAGGACCGGAATCCCGCGTCGACGAGCACGCCGCCGTCGACAGCGAGACCGGCGGACTCGGCCAAAGCCACCCGGGGGATGACGCCCACGCCGACCACGACGACGTCGGCGTCGAGCTGGGAGCCGTCATCGAGCACGACCGCGCTCACCGTGCCGTTCGGGCCATCGCCCTTGATCTCCCGGATCTGATGCCGCAGCCGCAGATCCACGCCCTTTTCCCGATGCAGCTCCGCGTAGATCCGGCCGAGCTCATCGCCCAGCACCCGCTGCAGCGGCAGCTCGGCCGGCTCGGCGATCACGACGGACGAGCCCTTCTGCTGCGCCGCTGCGGCGACCTCCAGCCCGATCCAGCCGGCGCCGGCGATGATGACGTGCGTGCCCGGGCGGAATGACTGCTGCAGCGCCTCGGATTCCGCCAGCTCGCGCAGGTAGCGAACGCCGTCGAGGTCGGACCCGGGGACGTTGAGCATGCGCGGCTGCGACCCGGTCGCGAGCAGCAACGCGTCGTACCGCACCGACGTCCCGTCGCCGGTGCTCACCGTCCTCGCCGCAGGGTCGATCGCGGTGGCCGACGTGCCGAGGCGCAGGTCGATCCGCTGCTCGTCGTACCAGCTCGGCTCATGCAGGAAGACGCTGTCGCGCTCGGCTTCGCCGAGGAGGTAGCCCTTGGACAGCGGCGGGCGGTCATAGGGTCGCTCGGTCTCGCGGCCGAGCAGGACGATGCGGCCCTCGAAGCCCTCCTCGCGGAGGGTTGCCGCGGCCGAGGTCCCGGCCAGCCCGGCGCCTGCGATCACGAACGTGCGGTCGTCGGCCATGGCATCTCCCGCGTGCTGTCGGTTGCTCCGTGGCGTCGATCTTGCCGGTACGCCGTGCCGGTGTCATCGAAAGGGCCGCGCCCGGCCGGTGGGAGCCACTCGGGCCGGGGTCGCTCAGTGGCGGACGGGCACGTCGATCCCGAGCGGCAGGCGGGCGGGATCCCAGCCGAGCGCGGTCAGCGCGCTCTGGAAGGCGTACCGATCGGTCATGCCGGCGACATAGCCGACCGCCGCCCGCACGGCGGCCTCGGACCCCTCCTCGGGCACCGCCCGGCCCGCCCGGCCGGCCGGACCCGCCGGAGCCGCCCGCCCCTGTCTTGGTCGAGGTTCGGAGTCGGTGTCGAAGTCCGGCAGCACCTGGGGCCGTTCCGCGTAGTAGTCGACGAGAGCCCTGAGCACAGCGATGACCGCATCGCCCTGGGCGACCGACTCGGGGCGGGAGTAGATCCGGCGGTAGTTGAAGTCCCGGAGCGCGGCGAGCGCGGCCGCCGGCTCGGGCGCCATCCCGACCACTCCGGTCTCGCGGATGCACGTGACCACGGCGCCGATGAAGGTCGTGAGCTGCCCCCGCAGCCCGGAGCCGGCCACCCGGCGTACGACGTCCGGAAGGTCGGCGCCGGTCACGATCCCGGTGCCGACGGCGTCCTCGAGATCGTGCGTGCTGTAGGCGCAGCGGTCGGCCCAGCTCACGACCGCGCCCTCCGGCGTCGCGGGCACGGGCCGGGACCAGGAGTGGTTGGCGATGCCGTCGAGGGTCTGGGCGCAGAGGTTGAGCGGTTCGAGGACCACCGCTCCCCACGGCGCATGGTCATAACCGCCCGGGAGGTAACGGTCGAACGCCTCCTCACTGGCGTGCCCGCCGGGGCCATGGCCGCAGTCGTGCCCGATCGCGATCGCCTCGGTGAGCGCGACGTTGAGCCCGACGGCGCGGGCGATGCTGGTCGCGACCTGGGCCACCTCGAGCGCATGGGTGAGGCGGGTCCGCTGGTGATCCGCGGGATAGACGAAGACCTGCGTCTTGCCGGACAGCCGCCGGAACGCCGGCGAATGCAGGATCCGGTCCCGGTCGCGCTCGAAGCAGGTGCGCTCGGGATCGGGATCCTCCGGCCGGGCCCGGTCCCCGGCACCAGCAGCCCGGGTCGCGCCGGCCGCCAGCAGCGAATCCTCGAGGTCCTCGCGGGCGCCGCGGTCGCGGTGGGCCGGTCGCTCGATCCGCGTGGGCGGACCGTCATGGGCGAGTACGACGCCGCCGCGCGGATGGCCCGCCATCGTGGCCGCCCACGCCTGCCGCCGGTCGACACTCATCGCGCCTCCGCCCAAGGGCGTGCGTCGGCTACATCCATCGCGCCTCCGCGGAGGGGCGTGCGTCGGCTATGTCCATCGCGCCTCCGCGGAGGGGCGTGCGTCGGCTATGTCCACCGGCCGACCGTATCGGGGCGGACCTTATTCGGTCGCGTCCCGGCGCATCGCGTGCCAGCATCCGGGCCGTGATGAGGATTCGCCCGGCCTCGGACCTCGACGCACTCGACGACGTACTCGCCCTCGCCGAGCAGATCGACCCCGGCGGGCGCACCCGCAGCGGGCGGGATCGGCAGCATTTGCGCCGGCTGTTGCGATCCGGTGCCGGAATCGTGCTGGCCGCACACGATCGCGACGGTCTGGTCGGCACATTCCTCGGTACGCCGTCCGGTGCCGACGCCGTGTATTACGACGCCTTCGTCGCGCCGGGCAACGACGCCGAGGCGATCGTGGCCCCGCTGGTCTCGGCCGGCGCGGCCGCGGCCGATGCGCGCGGGCGGATTAGGCTCTTCTCGCACGAGCCTCCCGACGGGGCGGCGCTGTATGAGACCCTCGAGCATTTCCCGACGCTCCGCGTCCAGGTCGGCGGCGCCGCTCAGGAAGCGCGGCGGGAGGGGCTGATTCGCGCGCTCGACGGGCACCGATTGCTGGAAAGGTCCACGGCTCCGGACGGGAGCTGGGTCGACGCGACCTTCGCGCTCGACCATGTCGACTATCGTCTGATCAGCCAACTGGATAGCCGGTCCGAGGACTGCTGCGCCATGCATCTCCTGCACCGGTGGTCCGGGGGGCGATGGAAGCGGTACGTCGTCAGCGGATTTTCCCGGTTCGCCCCCGCCGTGCACCGTGAGCTGAAGGGAATCGATCCGGCGGTGGCCCGATCGAGGCGCCTGCACGATGACAGCTGGGAATTCAGCGCCGGGTGGCCGGGTCGCGAGGTGCCCAAAGCGCTGCGGGCGCGGCCGGCAATCTTCGTGGACTCGGCCGTCTCGGTCGTGGACGAGGTCGCGCTCTTCGGCACGTGGGCCGACATCGAGGTGCTGTGCGTGGCGGCTGGCGACGCCCGGCTCGATGCCCGGCGGAGCTTCGCCGTCGACTGCCGCAAGGGCCGCGTAACCGCGGCGGGCCCGCACATCGACACGGCGTACACCTGCCGCGACGTCGAGATCCAGGTCGGCACCGCCCTCGCGGTCGGGCGATCGGCCGGTGGATCTCGAGCGGCCGGAGCAGGTGCTCTCGATCTACCTCGACCGCGGCCGCGCGCTGCTCGGCGTCACCTCGGCGCGGCACGACGCGACCCGGTCCCGCGCCGCGACGGTGCTCTCGCGGGCGGAGCACAAGCTCGCCGAGGCCCTCAGGACATTCGGAATCCGCACGAGAACGGGCACGACCGCGATCGACCTCGGTGCGGCGCCGGGCGGGTGGAGCTACCTGCTGGCCGAGCGCGGCGTCGACGTCATGGCCGTCGATCCTGGTGCTCTCGCACCGATCGCCGCGTCCCATCGACGGATCAAGCACCTGCCGGTCCGCGCCGAGCGGCTGGATCTCGGCGGCCGGGGCGTCGAGCTGATCGTCAACGACATGAACCTCGATCCCACCGACTCCGCGCGCGTGATGTGCGCGGTGGCGCCCCACCTGCCGGCGGGCGGTGACGCCATCATGACCGTCAAGCTGCCGCAGCGTTCGCCGTGGCCCGGGATCGCCGCCGCGCAGACGGTGCTCCGCACGGCGTACGACGTCCTCGCACTGCGCCACCTGCCCCACAACCGGCAAGAGGTGACCGCGCACCTGCGCCGCCGCTGAGGGGCCGGTCAGGCGCGAGCGAGGATTTCGGCGTGCAGGATCGCGATCCACCCGTCGGGATCATCGGTCCATGCCCGCCAGGCGTCTGAGATGCGCTGCAGGCCGGCAGGAGTGGCCGCACCGCTGTCGATCAATTGCCGCGCGAGGCTGGACTGCAGGATCCTGTCGGCCCACATGCCGCCCCAATATGCCCGTTCCCCTGGCGTGGCGAACGTCCACGTGCTGCTGCTAGGCGTGACGTCGGTGCAGCCGGCGCGGTGGGCCCACGCCAGGAGGAACCGACCCGCGTCGGGCTCGCCGCCGTTCTCCCGCGCCGCCGCCCGGTAGAGCGAGAGCCAATGGTCGAGCACGTCGGATGCCGGGTACCACGTGAACCCCGCGTAATCGCTGTCCCGGGCGGCGACGAGGCCACCCGGCTTGCAGACGCGGCGCATTTCGGCGAGGGCGCGAACCGGATCGCCGACGTGCTGCAGGACCTGATGAGCGTGCACGATGTCGAAGGAATCGTCCGGGAAATCCAGCGCGTGCACGTCGGCGACCCCGAATTCGATATTGGCCTGCCCGCGGCGGTTCACCTCGGCCCGGGCCAGATCCAGCGCGCGGTCCGCGACCTCGACGGCCGTCACCACGCCGGGCTCGACCCGCGCGGCCAGGTCGGCGGTGATGGTGCCGGGACCGCAGCCGACATCGAGCAGACTCAGGCCGGGATGCAGGTGCGGCAGCAGGTACGCCGCGGAATTCTCCGCGGTGCGCCACCGGTGCGAGCGCAACACCGACTCGTGGTGGCCGTGCGTATAGGTCGCGCCGTAATGATCCGCGGCCGAAGAAGCTGGCACCATGCCGCAGACCCTATCGCGCCGAGTCCATATCGCAAGACTGCATTCCCACATTGCAAGACGACAGCCTGACGGACGTGCGGCCGTCGACCAGCCGGTAGCGTCTCCGCCGTGCCTCTCGCCCACCGCCTCGACGCCGCTCTCGCACCGGACCCGTCACGGGTCATCGCCCAGCCGTACCTTGCCGGCAGGGAGCGGGTCGCCTCGGTCGCCGCGCGGCTGGCCGAGCTGCCCGACGAGGCCGTGATCGCTGCGGCCGCGCGGGTTCGGGCCGATTTCGGTCAGCGGCACGATCAGCTCGACGCGTCGATCGAGGCGCACGCCGGCGCCGCGCTCGGCCTGCTCTTTGACGGGGTGCGCTTGGACGCCGTACGCCGCTTCGTGCTCGGCGCAACGTTCACCGCTGAGTACGCCGTCGAGGCCGCCGCGCTCTGCAATCCCAGCGCGATGACGCACCCTGACCAGTCCGGGCTCGCCGCGGACGAGCTCCGGGTCGCACTCAGCCTGCGCTGCATCGGTGAGGGCCACCTCTCCACGCTCGGCTTCGTCTCCGCCGTGATCGGCGGCCGATCCTGGCGGTTCCAGCAACGCCGACGCCCGCTCATCGGCGCCCGCGCCACCGACGGATCCGGGGCCGACACGACGTTCCCCGCGACCTCGGATCTCGGCCAGCGGATCCTGCTTCCCGGCGATGCCGACGAGCGCAACGGCATCGAGGACGCCCGCTTCACCGAAATGTCCGGAGCCGCGCCGCGATACCGCGCCACCTACACGGCGTACGACGGGACGACGATCCGGCCCAGGCTCCTCGAGACCGACGACCTCCGCTCGTTCCGCATGGGCCGGCTGCGCGGGCCGGGAGCGCAGAACAAAGGCATGGCGCTGTTTCCCCGTCGGATCGGTGACCTGCACGCCGCGCTCGTTCGCGTGGATAACGAGAGCAATTTCGTCAGCTATTCGTCCGACGGATACGACTGGGGTACGCCGGTTCCCGTCCAGCGGCCGCGCGAGACGTGGGAGCTGCTCCAGCTCGGCAATTGCGGCCCACCGATCGAAACGCCGCAGGGATGGCTGGTCCTCACCCACGGCGTCGGCCCGATGCGGACTTATTGCATCGGCGCGATCCTGCTGGACCTCGACGATCCGACGAGGACGATCGGCTCGCTCCGAGAACCATTACTCGAACCGGCACCGGCCGAGCGCGAGGGTTACGTGCCCAACGTCGTCTATTCGTGTGGCGCGATCCTGCACCGAAGCACTCTCTGGATCCCCTATGGCATCAGCGATTCCCGCATCGGCGTCGCCACGGTCGAGGTGGCCGAGCTGGTCTCCGGGCTGCGCCGTCCATAGGACACCCCTGATCGGCGGCGGTCCTGAGCAACGGCTCGCCCTCGCGGCCACACGCCCGACTGTTGGCGATGCCCGATTGGCACTACCGTCGCCGCAATGAGCAACCCGCCCGAACGAGCGATCACCTGGGCCACAGGCGCACTCGGTCCCGACGTGCGCATTACCGGCACCATCGGGCTGCACCGTGGCAGCAGCCCGTGGGTGATCGACTACTGCGACGGAGCAGATTCCGGGCGGGCCGTGCTCCGCGTCGCAGACTGGGGGCGGATCTGGGGGCCGGCGATCACGCGCGCCGCTGCCGGTCTCACGGTGGCCGCCGAGCATGACCTGCCCACGGCCCGGCTGATCGCCGTCGATCGGGACGGCTCCGGCGCGGGGGAACCGGCGCTGCTGGAGACATTCTGCGGCGAGTCAGCCGCACCGGTGCGCGCCGCCATGCCGTCGGCCGGAGCCGCGCTCGCCGTCCTGCACCGGATCCGGATGGAGCCCGCGGATTCGCTGCCACTGGTAACCCACCACACTCCTGCTGACGATCATCCGACCGCCCGGCGCTGGGCCGCGTGGTACAGGCACGCCGCGCCGGCGGGAACGGCACGCGTGGTCGACGAATTCCTCCGACACCGTCCGTGGTTCACTCGCGCCGCCACGCTCGAACTGCTGGAAAATACGCCGACCTCGCCCCTGCTCGAGGCCGCCGACGAGCGCATCCGGCGCACGCCGATGCCCACCGGTGCGCCGGTTTTCCTGCACGGCGACCTGTGGCTCGGCAACATGCTCTGGGATGACGGGAACTGCCGGGGGCTCATCGACTGGAAATCCGCCGGCGTCGGTCATCCGGGCGTCGATCTCGGGTCGCTGCGGATGCGCGCGGCCTTCGCCTTCGGAGCCCGGGCCGCGGACGAGGTGACCGACGCGTGGGAGCAAGCCATGCGCCGCTCGGCCGATTCGGTTGCCTATTGGGACGTCGTCGCGGCCCTGCACACGCCGTACGACGAGCAGACCGAGCTCCGCGACGCCTTCCTCGACGAGGCGCTCGGGCGCCTCGAGCGCGACCACTCGCGGGCGGCTGGTTAGCCGGCAGATGAGTCGCGACAATGGCCGGCATGGCCGAAGATCCGATCCCTTGGCGCGCGCCCGAGGTCGACATTCCCGACGAGCCGTTCGTCGCCGACGAGCGCACCATGCTCGACGGATGGCTGGAGCGCGTGCGGGCACGGTTCTTCGGCATCTGTAGTGGCCTGAGCGGTACGCAGCTCGCGTTGCGGTCGTCGCCGACGCCGATCTCGAAGCCACGTTCGTGCACCCGCGGTACGGACCCATGCAGCTGCGATGGATCTATCAGCACATGATCGCCGAATACGCGCAGCACAACGGACACGCCGATCTCCTGCGGGAGCGGATCGACGGCCGGACCGGCCCGTGAGCGTCGCGAACGGCGGGCCCGTGTGGGCCCGTGTGGCGCCCGACGTTCATTAGCGCCTGCTGGCATTGCAATGCGCGACGGGATGCCCGCGTGCGACGTGCCTGCCGACGCTCCAACTATCACTGAAGGCGATGTCCGTCGAGCACTGGACGGGGAGTGATGCCGGCCAAGCGCCAGGGTTCCACAACGGCCCTGCTCGACGGGTGTCGAGCAATCGACGCGCGCTGGCGACCGCGACGACCCCGCCGATAGCCGTGGGCATGTTGCGGCGCCTCACCGCCCTACCGGGGCATGTGTTCTGGCCTGACCGTCTGCGACTGGTCACCGGCACTCATATCGATCCGACCGTCGTTATCGGGTACCGCCAGGTCACAGACGCACACCTGCTGGCGCTCAGTATCGCCAACCGCGCTCGGCTCGTGACCTTCGACAAGGCGATGGCCGCCCTCCTTCCAGAACGAGCAGAGGTCCTGCGTGTGCTGCAGATATAGCCGCGGGCGAGACATCCTTCGAAAGCGGCCGGGCCGGAACCTCAACGGGCGGCATTGACGTCCTCGGCCCATGAGCCGCAGCGGGTTCAGTCCTCGAGCCGGGGAAAAAGCGAGTCTCCTTTGGAGATTGTCGTACCCGCCGGCAGTTGGCCCCATCGCCCCACGTCGTCGATGCGCTGGTGGGCCAGCGGGCCGATCGAGTCGCCGGCGCCGAGCATGTCCCACAGCCGCGCGGCGGTCTTGGGCATAACCGCGTTATGGAGTACGGCGATGGCGCGCAGCGATTCCGTCGCCGTGTAGAGAATCGTGTTGAGGCGCTCGCGGTCCGCCGGCGCGTCCGACTTTGCCACCTGCCAGGGCGCCTGATCGGAGAGGTAGCCATTGACGGCACCCACGAAGCCGTGCACCGCCCCGACCGCCTCGTGCAGCGCGATAGCATCGATCGCCCGATCGGCCGCCGCCACGGTGATCGCCAGCTCAGCGGACAGCGCCTGCTCGGCGGGGCCGGCCGCACCCGCGGCGGGCAGCGCGCCGCCGGCGTACCGGCCGACCATTGCCGCGACCCGGGAGGCGAGATTGCCCAGGCCATTGGCCAGCTCCGCGTTGTAGACCGCCATCAGGTGCTCCCACGAGAACGAGCCGTCGGACCCGAAGGCGATCGTGCGCATGAAGTAGTAGCGGAAGGCGTCGGAGCCGAAGTGGTCGGTGATCTCCGCCGGCGCGATCGCGGTGGCCTTGGACTTGCTCATCTTCTCGCCGCCGACCAGCAGCCAGCCGTGGGCGAAGACTTGCTTCGGTACGTCGAGCCCGGCGGCCATCAGCATCGCCGGCCAGATCACCGCGTGGAACCGGACGATGTCCTTGCCGACCAGGTGCAGGTCGGCCGGCCACAGGTCGGCGAAGCGGCGCGGGTCGGTCCCGTAGCCCGCGGCCGAGGTGTAGTTGAGCAGCGCGTCGATCCACACGTAGAGGACGTGCTTCTCATCCCAGGGCACCGCGATGCCCCAGTCGAAGGTGGAGCGCGTGATCGACAGGTCCTGCAGGCCCTGCTTGACGAAGGCGACGACCTCATTGCGGGCGCTGGCGGGAGCGACGAAGTCGGGCTGGGAGTCGTAGAGCTCCAGCAGGCGGTCGGCGTAGGCGGAGAGCCGGAAGAAGTAGTTACGCTCCGAGAGCTGCTCGACCGGGCGGAGATGGATCGGGCACAGCTGCTGGCCGTCAGGACCGGCGACCAGCTCGCCCGGCAGCTTGAACTCCTCGCAGTCCACGCAGTACGGCCCCTCGTAGGTGCCCGCGTAGACGTCGCCGGCGTCGTACAGCTTGGCCCAGAACTCTCGCACCCGCTCGGTGTGCCGCTTCTCCGTCGTACGGATGAAGTCGTCGTTGGCGAGGTCGATCGTCTCGAGCCTGGGCTTCCAGGCCGTCTCGACCAGTTGGTCGCACCACTGCTGCGGCGTCATGCCGGCCCGCTCGGCGCTGCGCAGCACCTTCTCGCCGTGCTCGTCGGTGCCGGTGAGAAACCAGACCCGCTCGCCGCGCTGGCGGTGCCACCGGGTGATCAGGTCGCCGGCGATGTCGGTGTAGGCGTTGCCGATGTGCGGCGCCGCGCTGACGTAGTAGATCGGCGTGGTGGCGTAGAACGTCTTGGCCTCGGGCATGGCTGACAGCCTATTCGGCGATCGCTACGCTCCTGCACCGTGATGACAGCCGTCGTCGGCCAGCTTCCGTGCACGTGGGATATCGCCGGTGGTCTACGGGACGCTGTGGCCGACCCAAGACGGCTGGGCGAATATGGCGCGGTACGCCGGCCCGGCCGGGGAATCGTGGAGTTACCAGAAGGTCAACCTCGCCGCGCATGAGCGAGCCCGCTTGACGGCCGGCGATGTCCTTCCCGTGTTCGAAGTTCCTGGCCTTGACGCCGCGCTCGGCGTACAACTGTGCCGCGACCTTCGGTTTCCGGAGCAGTGGCAGGCGCTGTGCCGGCGCGGTGCGCAGGTCCTCTGCTTTCTCACCAACGCAACCAACCCGCGTGATCGGTACGACGTGTGGCGAACACACCTGATCAGCCGGGCGGCTGAAAACCAGCGCTGGGTCATCTCGGCCAATGTCGCGAGCCCACAGCAATGCTCCCCTTCGATGATCGTGGCGCCGAGCGGGGAGGTCGTGTCCGAGTGCCCGAACGGTGCGAGCACGGTGATCACGGCCAGCATCGACCCGAGCGCGATCAGTGATTGGTATCTGTCCCAGGCCCGCGCCGACGTCGTCGAAGTGAGTTACAAGCGATGACGTCACGGTCTCGGCGGGATGGCTGTGTGGCACTCAGCCGTCGGTGCCGGTGAGAATGCGGGCCGGTGGAGTTTGCCAGTGGGTGTCGATGATCCGCCTGAGGCGCCGGCACAGGAGCTCATCACCGTCGGGCGGGAGCGGTGGAGGTGCCGTCGAGTAGTAGTCGTGTCCGGTTGGCAGGACGGTCCGCACCGTGTGCGGCGATCCTGAGGTGCCGTCGTCGACAACCTCGGTCCGCCACCCGCGGGCCTCCTTGGTGTAGTTGCACTGCTCGCAGAGACCCTGCCCATTGGTCGCGGTGGTCGCACCGCCGCTGCGGACGGGTACGGGGTGGTCGACGTGGCGGATCGGCGCGTCGCAGAACGGCGTGCGGCAGGTCTGGTCCCGCAGCACAATCAGGTCGCGCAGCTCGCCCTCGAAGAACCGCCGCCGGGAGTCCATCCGGACGAGGGAGCCGTCGGTCGGGTGCGTGAAGAGCCGCCGGATCCGGGCCCGGGCCTTGGCCGCGCCGCCAGCATCGTCCTGGCCCGCCCTTCCGGCGGCCAGGCGGCGCGCCAGCTCGGCGGGGATCGGGCCGTAACCGGCGAGCGTGGCCGGCCGGTCGGCGCCGGCGAACATGGTCTCGGCGTCCATGATCAGACCGATGTCGACCGGCACCGCCTCGGCACTGCTCTGGCCGGTGATGCGCTCGACGAGCGTGTCGGCCATCACCTGGCCGCGGGTCCGCTCGTCGCCGGCCGCGCGGGCCGCCTTGGCGTGCTTCTCCAAGGCGGCGTACGCCGCGACCCCGGCGGCGACCGGGAGCAGCGCGGACAGCCACACCATGGTGTCCGGAGCCGGGCGGATGCTCACCCGCCGATCCTTTTCCGCGGCGGCATTGCGTGCGACCGCGGCCGCCGGGTCGAGACGGTAGGCCGCTGCCCGCGCCGCGGCGCGCAGCTTGCGGTCCCCGGACTTGGCGAAGTGGTCCACGATCTCTGCGTCGGCAGCGCGCCGAAGCTCCGGCGACAGCATTGCCGTCTCGGTCACCACGATGGAGGCGCGCCATTCACTGAGCTCGCCGGCCCTCAGCGCGGCGTAGGTGTGCGGCAAATCGCCGATCAGCGTCCTCGCCATGTGCAGCCGCCGCCCGCCGAGGCGCGGAGACTCGCTGCGGGCGAATCCGATCAATGCCCCGATCCCGCGACCGCGGCGGTCCTTTGCCACCCCGTCCGCGTCGTCCTTGGCCAGCAGCGAGTCGGACAGTGCGACGGAGACAGCGGCCTGTGCACCGGCGGCCGCGGACTTGACCTGCTCCAGCAGGGCGAGCTGCTCGACGCGCTCCGCGTCATCTCCCACCGACTCCATGGACCACAACCCGGTCAGCATGCTCTGGAGCGACTCGAGTGGAGGCACTGCGGAGTGGGTCTCCCCGCCTCCCGCATCATCGAACATGCTAGCAATTGTAGCCGATCGAGAACGCCTGTGACAAGTGCAGTAGGGGAGTTTTTTCCTTACGCACATGGTCTTTTTGAAACTCTCGCGCATCGGTCTAGTGGCGTGTGCAGCAGGAAAATCGCATCGAGTTTTCTGCCGAACCTGCACTCACATGCGGGCCGCCCCGATACCTCCGCCGAGTGGTGGGGCTCGTCAGGATTTCGTCGGCAGATTTCCTGCTCATCCCGCCTCTCAGCGCAACGCCCTCGCGGTGGCGCGATTAATTGTCGCCTCTGGCATCTACTCGCGAATCGTTGTGGTCCGCCGCCGCGTAGAGCCGCCGATATCGCGGGCCCGATGCCAGCAGCGCGCCGTGCGTACCGGACTCCACGACGCGGCCGTGGTCCATGACCAGGATCAGGTCGGCGGACACGATCGTCGAGAGCCGATGTGCGATGACGATGCGGGTGCGGGTGCGGAGCCCAACCTCGAGCGCCGCCGTGATCGCCCGCTCGGTCGCGGTGTCCAGGTGGGCGGTCGCCTCGTCGAGCACAATCACGTCGGGGCCGGCGAGCAGCACCCTGGCCAGTGCGACGCGTTGCCGCTCCCCGCCGGAGAGCCGGTAGCCGCGGTCCCCCATCATCGTCTCCAGCCCGTCCGGCAGCCGGTCGATGACGTCGCTCAGCGCGGCCTGGTCGCATGCCGCGCGCAGATCGTCATCGCTTGCGTCCGGCTCCGCG
Source organism: Mycobacteriales bacterium (assembly GCA_038253135.1). Lineage (GTDB taxonomy): Bacteria > Actinomycetota > Actinomycetes > Mycobacteriales > QHCD01 > JBBSHJ01. The sequence continues at coordinate 18,459 of JBBSHJ010000034.1, forward strand.
AGCCGCAGGTTGGCCGCCAGGGTGTCGTTGAGCAGGTGCGCGTCCTGGGTCACCATGCCGACCGCGCGATGCAGGTCTTCCTGGACCAACCGGCGCAGATCGACCCCGTCGAGCAGGACGGCGCCCTCCGTCGGGTCGTAGAGGCGGCAGATCAGCGCGGCGACGGTCGACTTTCCGGCGCCCGTCGCGCCGACGATCGCCGTCGTACCGCCCGGGATTGTGGCGAACGAGATGTCCTGCAATGCCCACCCGTCTTTCGCGTCGTCGTCGCCCGCGTCCTCGTCGAGCAGCGATTCGGGTACGGCGTCCCGCGGGCCCGGATGCCGGAAAGAGACCGACGCGAACTGCATCGACAGCGCCGGCCGCTCGAAGCGCACGGGATTTGCCGGATCGTCCACCGCGGCGGGAAAATCAAGCAGGTCATATACCCGCTCGAAGGCCACCAATCCACCGCCGAGATTGATTCCGCTCGTCGCCAGCGTGGTGATGGGTGAATACGCCAGGCTCACCAGGCCGGCGAGTGCCACGATCGAGCCGACACTCAATGAGCCAGCACTCGCCCACCATCCGGCGACGAGATAGACAACGCCGACGCCGATCGCGCTGAAGGTACCCAGCACGACCGCCGACCGGGCGAAGGTCATATTACGCGCCACCGTCGCGGCGTACGCGCGATCAATTCGATCACGCACGCCACTCATGTCGTCTTCCAGATGCCCGAAGAGGATCCGTAACATCGCGCCGCCGACATTGAGCCGTTCGGCCAGGTGTGCGGCGACATCCCGGTTAGCCTGCGCCTGGTCCCGCGCACGCAGGTGCACCCGGCGGCCGGCCGTGCGCAGCAACGGGATCAGTGGGATCGCCGCCGCCAGCGCCCTCACTATTGTACCCGCGTCGTGACCGGTCCACCGCATTCGGCGCCGAGGTACGCATCGACTGCCCGGCCGAGATGGTTTCCGACGCCGAGGGCCTCTCGTAGCAATGGTGCGTGGTCTCCTCAGGATTCCGGCGACCTCCGGCATCGACCGATCGGCGGATAGCGCGGGACTGACCCACCCGGGGCGGGCCAGGCCGCACGGCACGGCTATCGTGCGCGCGATGGACCTCGCCGAGCTGCGCAAGCACTGGGACACCTTCGGTCGCACCGATCCGCTCTTCGCAGTGCTGTCCGACCCTTACAAGCGCTACGGACGCTGGGACCGCGACGAGTTCTTCGCCGACGGTCGGACCGAGATCGAGGACGTACTCGCCTTCGTGCGCGAACGGGCAATCGCCTGGGGCGCCGCGCTCCGCTTCCGGCGGGCCCTGGACTTCGGCTGCGGCGTCGGCCGTTTGACGCAGGCACTGGCGCGCCATTTCCGGCGGGTGGATGGCGTCGACATCGCGCCGTCGATGCTTTCCGCGGCCCGGCGTTATGCGCGGCTCCGACCGAGGTGCCGATTTCACCTCAACACCGACGGGGATCTGCGCCAGTTCCGCGATGGCACCTTCGATTTCGTCTACACCAACCACGTACTGCAGCACATGGAACCGCAATTCGCCACGGCGTACATCGCAGAATTCCTCCGGGTCCTGCGGCCGGGTGCATTCGCGATGTTCGAGCTCGTCACCGAGGAGGTGCGTGGTGCCGGCGTCGCGCTTCCGGATGATGGCTTCCGCGCCGAGCTGTCGGTATCCGGGTTGCCGGAGCGAATGCCGCCGGGCCACCGGCTGGTGCTGCGCGTCGACGTCACCAATGCCGGTACGACGACCCTTCCGGCGGCCGGCGTGGACGGCTGGTATCTGGTGTCGGTCGCCAACCACTGGTCGCGGGGCGAAGCCCGGATAGTCGACGACGGCCGAGCCCGGCTCCCCCGCGATCTCGCGCCTGGCGAGCGATGCGACCTCGAGCTCGAGGTCGTCACCCCGAGCGAGTCCGGGACCTGGACCCTCGAGGTCGACTGCGTGCAGGAGGGCGTCGCCTGGTTCGCCGACAAGGGCTCGACGACCGCGACCGCCGCCCTGTGCGTCGACCCCGGCGCCGAAAGACCCGATCCCCTTGCGCCGTACGAATCCGACGCCCGGATGGAGATGCACGGCATCCCCGAAGACGAGGTACGCCGCGTGGTCACCGCCGCGGGCGGCGAGGTGCTGGAGTCGATCGACTGGGAGCGCATCTCCGGCAAGCGGTCCTACGACTGGAATCGCCGCGGGTTCCTCTGCCGCGCCGGATCCTGACCGATCAGTCGAGGCGCGCGGGGGGCTCACCGGCGCGCAGCTGGCAATTGCCCGGGCCGCCTCTCGCGGCAACGACATCATCCCGGTGATCGGCATGCGTAAGCGATCGCGGCGGACCAAGGCGCCGGACGCCATCGAGGTCGACCTCCCACCCGCCGACCCGGACGAGATCGAACGAATCATCCCGGCCGACTCGGCGGCGGGCGGGCGTCATGCGGACGAGCAGCTGGCGACGCTCGACAGCGAGCGCTGACCCTGCTAGCGGCCGGCTACTCGTAACCCAGCACCGACTGGCGTTTCTCTGCCCAGGCGAGGGCCGAGGCGATGGCGTCCTCGAGTGAGAGCGACGCGCGCCAATCGAGCAGTTCCGCGGCCCGGTCGACGTTGGCGAAGGCACCGACGGCGTCGCCGGGCCGCGGCGGCGCCTCGGTGACGGGGAGAGTGCGGCCGAGCACCCGCTCGAAGGCCGCGATGAGCTCCCGGACGGTGACGCCGCGACCCGTTCCCACGTTGATGACAACGCTGGTGCTCCCACTCCTGGCCAGCACGTCGTCGAATCGCTCCACGGCACGGACATGCACCTGCGCCAGATCCCAGACGTGGACGTAGTCCCGGATCCCGGTGCCGTCCCGGGTCGGATGCTCCGTGCCGGTGATCGCGAATGCATCCCGCTGGCCCCGGGCGGCCCGGACCAGCTGACCGAGCACGTGCGACGACTCCCTGGTGTGAACGCCTGACTCGAGATCCGGATCGGACCCGACCGGGTTGAAATAACGCAGGATGAGCGCACGCAGATCCGTGGCGGCGGTCATGTCCTGCAGAATCTGCTCCATCATGGCCTTGGTGCGCGCGTAGGGTGACGGCGGATCGAGCGGATCGTCCTCGGTGACCTCAAAGGAATCGGTCAGCGCATAGAGCGACGCCGAGGAGGAGAACACCACGCGCGGCTTTCCCAAAGCAACCAGCTCGTCGTACACCTCGAGTGATTTCGCCACATTGTCCCGGTAATACTCGTACGGTCGCTGCACGGATTCGGGTACGACGACCCGCGCCGCCATGTGGATCGTGCAATTCAGATCGGGGTGCTCGCTCACGGCCTTGCGCAGCAACGCGCGGTCGGCGATATCGCCCTCGTAAAAGATGCGGTCACGGACGAAGGCACGCGGCCCGGTCAGCAGGGAATCGAGGATGATCGGTGTGTGGCCGGCCTGCTCGAGCGCTTTCGCGGTCGTCGATCCGATATACCCGGCGCCGCCGAGCACGAGCACCTTCATGGCGGCCAGCATACGGCACCACGCCCTGCTGTCAGACGGCGTTCTCTGACGAGTCGGAGCTCTTGTGGAAAACCCGGTAGTAAAGGTAAGCCGCGGTTTCCCGGCCCAGGTAATGGATCTCGGTCGTCCGCGAGCGCACCACGGGTCCGTCCTGGACCGGCGAGGTTGCGGCGCGAATACCGGAGTCCTCGGCCATTTTCGCCGATCGCAACTCGTGCCACGGATCGGTCACCAGGACCGCCGATGTCCATCCGTTTTCCTTGAAGACCTTGGCCGCGGCGCGGATGCTCCCCAGGGTGTCGTTGCCCGCACCGACTGCGGTCAACGCGGAGGACGGCACGCCGTGCTGTTCGAGGTAGGACGCGCCCGCGCCGCCTTCGGTGTATTTGTCACCCGGCCGATTGCCCCCCAGCGTGACGATGTGCGCGGCCACGCCCGCCCGATAGAGCGCGCGCGCATGCCTGAGCCGATACTGGTATATCTCCGACGGCGTGCCGTTGTACTGCGCCGCGCCGAGCACGACGATCGCGTCGGAGTGCGGCCGATCGTCCGAGCGGGCCACCTGCCAGACCCGTACCGCCGTCGCGGCGACGATCAGGACGGCCGCGAGCACCGCGGCGGCGGCCACCCGCAGGAGGACGCCGCCGACGGTGACACGCGCGGCCCGCATGGCTGGTCCGGCTCGGACTCAGCGGTGGTCCGAGCCGTGTGCCTTGGCCTCCGCCCGGCCGGCCTCGAGCCGGGCGACCGGGACGCGGAAGGGGGAGCAGGACACGTAATCGAGCCCGACCTCGGCGAAGAAATGGATCGAGTCGGGGTCACCGCCGTGCTCGCCGCAGACGCCCAGGTGCAGGTCGGGCCGGGCCTTGCGCCCCTCCTCGACGGCGATCCGCACCAGCCGGCCGACGCCCTCACGGTCGAGGGACTCGAACGGCGAGACTCCGAAGATGCCCAGCTCCAGGTAGCGGGAGAAGAACGCCGCCTCGACGTCGTCGCGGGAGAAGCCCCAGCCCATCTGGGTCAGGTCGTTGGTGCCGAAGGAGAAGAACTCCGCCGATACGGCGATGTCGCCGGCCGTCATGGCGGCCCGCGGCACCTCGATCATGGTGCCGATCAGGGCCGGTACGTCAACGCCCGCGCTCTGGGCGACCTCGGCGAGCACGCCTTCGGCCTCCTCGCGGGCGATCTCGAGCTCCTGCACCGCGCCGACCAGCGGGATCATGATCTCCGGGTGCGGATCCCCGCCGGCCGACTTGACATCGGCCGCGGCCTCGGCGATCGCGCGGACCTGCATCGCGAACAGGCCCGGAATCGTCAGGCCGAGGCGCACCCCGCGCAAACCCAGCATGGGGTTCTGCTCGTGCAGGCGACGGACCGCCTCCAGCAGCCTCGTGTCATGCTCGCTCGCGCTGCCCTTGTCCTCGGCCCGCGCGACCTTGACCGACAGCTCGGTCAGGTCGGGCAGGAACTCGTGCAGCGGCGGGTCGATCAGCCGGATGGTGACCGGCAGGCCGTCCATCGCCTCGAAGAGACCGACGAAATCGCCCTTCTGCAGCGGCTCGAGCGCGTCGAGCGCCGCCTGCCGCTCGTCGTCGCCCTCGGCGAGGATCAGCTTCTCGACCAGCTGGCGGCGGTCGCCGAGGAACATGTGCTCGGTGCGGCACAGGCCAATGCCCTGCGCGCCGAAGCGGCGGGCCCGCTCGGCATCCTCGGGGTTGTCGGCGTTGGCGCGTACGCCGAGCTTGCGCAGGCCGTCGGCGTGACTCACCAGACGGTGCACGGCGGCGACCAGGGCGTCGGCGTCGGGCTTGATCGTGCCCTCGAAGTACTGCACCACCGGGCTCGGCTGGACCGGCACCTCGCCGGCGAAGACATCACCCGTCGTACCGTCGATCGAGACGACGTCGCCCTCCCTGACGACCACGCCGCCGGGACCGCTGAACTTCTTGCCGGCGATGTCGACCTCGAGCTCTTCGGCACCACAGACGCAGGTCTTGCCCATGCCGCGGGCGACGACGGCGGCATGTGAGGTCTTGCCGCCGCGGCTGGTGAGAATGCCCTGCGCGGCGATCATGCCGGACAGGTCATCGGGGTTGGTCTCGCGCCGGACGAGGATGACCTTCTCGCCCTGGGCGGCCAGCTCGACCGCGCGCGCGGAGGAGAATACGGCCTTGCCGACGGCCGCGCCGGGGCTGGCGTTCATGGCGGTGGTGATCTTGGTGCGCTCGGCGCTCTCGTCGAAGGCCGGGAACATCAGCTGGGCCAGCTGAGCGCCGGTGACCCGCGTGATGGCCTCGTCCTCGTCGATCAGGCCCTCGTCGACCAGCTGGGTGGCGATGACGAACGCGGCGCCGGCGGTGCGCTTGCCGACGCGGGTCTGCAGCATCCACAGCTTGTTGCGCTCGATCGTGAACTCGATGTCACACAGGTCGGCATAGTGCGTCTCGAGCGTCTTCATGATGTCGAGCAGCTGGTCGTACGCCGGCCTGTCGAGCTTTTCGAGGTCGGTCAGCGGGAGCGTGTTGCGGATGCCCGCGACGACGTCCTCGCCCTGCGCGTTCTGCAGGTAGTCGCCGTAGATGCCCTGGGCCCCGCTGGCCGGGTCGCGGGTGAAAGCAACGCCGGTGCCGGAGTCCATGCCGATGTTGCCGAAGACCATGGCGACGACGTTGACCGCCGTACCCAGGTCGGCCGGGATCCGCTCCTGGCGGCGGTAGAGGATCGCGCGGTCGGCGTTCCACGAGTCGAAGACGGCGCGGACGGCGCGGTCGAGCTGATCGCGCGGATCCTGCGGGAAGTCGAGCCGGGCGTGCTCGTTGATGATGGCCTTGTAGGTCTCGACCAGCGCCTGGAAGTCGGCGGCCTCGAGGTCGAGGTCGTTCGTGGTGCCCTTGGCCCTCTTGGCCGCGTCGATCGCGTCCTCGAAATGCTCGCCGTCGATGTCGAGCACGGTCTTGCCGAACATCTGGATCAGCCGGCGATAGGAGTCCCAGGCGAACCGGTCGTTGCCGGCGACCTTGGCGAGGCCCTGCACCGACTCGTCGTTCAAGCCGATGTTGAGGACCGTTTCCATCATGCCGGGCATGCTGAACTTGGCACCGGATCGGACGCTGACCAGCAGCGGGTCCTCGGCCTGCCCGAGCGTCTTTCCCATTGCCTTCTCGAGCGAGGTCAGGTGCTCGGACACCTCGTCGGCGAGCTCCTTGGGCTCTGAGCCGGTCTGCAGGTAGGCCTTGCACGCCTCGGTGGTGACGGTGAACCCGGGCGGCACGGGAATGCCCAGGTTGCTCATCTCGGCGAGGTTGGCGCCCTTGCCGCCCAGCAGGTCCTTGAGGTCCTTGTTGCCTTCACGAAAGTCATAGACAAACTTCGTCACGATGGGAGCTCCTCGCTGCGTCATACGTCGTCCGGTCAAATCTAATGGTCACCGCAGGCCTGCCGTGCCACCCCTCCCCGCAGCACCGTGTCCCCCCAGCACCGGGCCCGCCGTCCGCCGCCCTCGGACGTTCGGCCGCCGTACCGTGACCCTCCGCCCCGTCTCGGGCATCGGCCGGTCATGTGTCGGGACGGCGAGACCGGCTGAGCGGCCCGAGAACCGGGCACCGGGACATCAGGAGATCGGAAGCCGCCTTTCGAAGCTACCGCCGCGGCGCTCGCGCAGCGAACCGCCGGCACGGGGCACCCCCGCACAGCAGGGGTGGAGCGGGGCCGACACCTACCCCGAGCGAGCCGGCGGCTCGCCCCGCGCGGCGGCCTCAGATCGTCAGCGCGCGGTACTTGCGCACGGCGAGGTAACCGAAAACGACCATCAGCAGCACGCTCCATCCCAGCGACTGCAGCACGAGCGACGTCGTGCTCTGGCCGGCGAAGAGCTGGTCCCGCGCCTGCTTCGGGATCGGCCCGATCACCAGTGACCGGACCGCGTTAACCAGCACCGAGACCGGTTGATGGTCGGCGAAGGCCCGTAGCCAGCCCGGCATCGTGAAGGTCGGGACGAACGCGCTGGACGCGAACGTCAGCGGGAAGACAACGGGGAACGTCGCGGCGTTCACGGCCTCGACCGAGCTCACCGACATCCCCACCAGGGCAAAGATGAACGACGTCGACAGCGCGAAGAACAGCAACAACAGGATGCCCAGGACGAGACCCGGCACCGAGTGGGTCCGGAATCCCACAGCGAATCCCACCGCGATCAGGATGATCACCTGGATGAGGTTGTTCATCGAATCGGCGACGACACGTCCGGTCAGCACGGCGCTGCGGGCCATCGGGAGCGAGCGCAGCCGGTCAATGAAGCCCTTCTGCAGGTCGTCGGCGAGCGCGAAGCCGGTCGTGCCGGCCGAGAAGATCGCCGTCTGCACGGCAATTCCCGGAATGAGGTAGGTCGCGTAACCGATGCCGTTCAAACCCGAGATCGCGCCGCCGAAGACATACCGGAACAGCAGCGTGAACATGATCGGCGAGATCAGCGTGAACATCACCTGGTCCGGCGCGCGCAGGATACGTCTGATGTTGCGGCCCGCCATCGCGAGCGAGTCGCTCACCGCGTGCGCCAGGCGCGGTTGGCTGCGGCGGACCGGTATCACCGACCCTGGCGCCCCTGCCGGTGCCGTCGTGCTCATCGGTCTCTCCCCTCGGCGGCGGTCGCCAACTCGGCGTCGGGATCGTCGGTACGACGTCCGCGACCGCGATCGCGGCCGGCCGCACCGGGCTCGGCCGGCTCCGCCTCCGCGGCGTGGCCGGTCAGCTCCATGAAGACGTCGTCGAGGCTCGGCTCGCGGACCTCCAAGCCGGTCGGTGTCACCCCGGCTGCGTCGAGCCTGCGGACGACCTCCGGGACCAGGGCGGCGCCCGCCGCCGTGGTCACCCGGACGATTCTGCCGTCGCGGCTGGCCGCATGCTCGCTGATCCCGGCCAGCACGCGCTCGGCGGTCTCGGCGGCACTCGCGTCGGCCAGCCGGACCTCGACGACCGTTGCTCCGAGGCGGGCCTTGAGCTCGGCCGACGTCCCCTCGGCGATCACCTTGCCGTGGTCGACCACGCTGATCCGGTCGGCCAGCCGATCGGCCTCCTCGAGGTACTGGGTGGTGAGCAGCAGCGTCGTGCCGTCGGCGACCAGTCGCTCGATGACCCGCCACAGCTCCACCCGCGAGCGGGGATCGAGCCCGGTCGTCGGCTCGTCGAGGAAGAGGATCGGTGGCCCGGCGACAAGGGCCGCGCCCAGGTCGAGCCGCCGGCGCATGCCGCCCGAATAGGTCTTGGCCCGGCGATCCCCCGCATCGGCGATCCCGAACTGCTCCAGCAGCTCATCGGCGCGCCGGGTCGCCTCGGCCCGGGCGAGGTGATTGAGGCGGCCGACGAGGATGAGGTTCTCCCGGCCGGTGAGGTTCTCGTCCACTGCGGCGAATTGCCCGGCCAGCCCGATGTGCCGGCGTACCTCCTCCGGATTGCGGGCGACGTCGACGCCGTCGACCTCGGCATAGCCTTCATCGGCCCGCATCAGCGTCGTCAGGATCGACACGCACGTCGTCTTGCCCGCGCCGTTGGGCCCCAGCAGTCCGAGCACGCTGCCGCGCGGCACCGACAGGCTCACACCCTGTAACGCTCGCACGTCCCCCTTGAAGGTCTTGACCAATCCATCTGCGACCACAGCCGCTCCCGCCGAGGAATTCATCGCACCAGCCTATGCAATCACCCGACAGGATCGCGTGCACTTTGTTCACGCAACCAACGACGTGCCGTCCGGGGGCGGCCCGATACGGTTGAGTCATGGGCATCCAGCACACAGGTGAGCACCATGCCGGCATGGGTACGACGGCGGTGCACGGCGGCGAGCGCAGCCCGGGACCGGACGGATCGGTGGTCTTCCCCGTCTACTACGGCACCGTCTACGCCGTCGAGGACGGCACCGATTATCACGACATCAAGTACCACCGGCTGAGCTCGTCACCGTCGCAGGCCTACCTGCACGACAAGCTGGCCGCACTCGAAGGGGCCGAAGCGGCCGTGGCAACGGCATCGGGCATGGCGGCGATCACGACGACGCTGCTGAGCCTGATGCGCGCCGGGGACCACCTGCTGGCGACCGGCAGCCTCTACGGCGGCACGATGGACTTCCTGACGCAGCATGCGGGCGATCTCGGCTGGAGCTTCGACTTCGTCTCCGACGACCGCCGGGACTGGGAGCGGCGACGGACGGGCAACACCAAGGTCTTCCTCACCGAGACGATGACCAATCCGCTCCTGCAGGTCCCGGACCTCGAGGCGATCGTCGATTTCAGCCGGTCGACGGGGATCACGTCGGTGATCGACAACACCTTCGCCTCGCCGGTGAATTTCCGGCCGCTCGGGCTCGGTTTCGACCTCGTCTGCCACAGCGCGACCAAATACCTAGGCGGCCACTCCGACGTCGTCGCCGGCGCCGTGCTCGGGTCGGCCGAGCGCGTGGGCAATGTGCGGCACACCCTGAACCACTTCGGCGGATCACTCGACCCGCACACCGGTTACCTGCTTGCCCGCGGTATCAAGACCCTCGCCGTGCGCGTGGCCGCACACAACGCCAATGCCGGCCAGATCGCCGACTTCCTCGCCGCGCACACCGCCGTCCGCGAGGTCAACTACCCCGGGTTGCCGACCCATCCGGCGCACGCGCGTGCGGCCAAGCTGTTCGACGGGTTCGGCGGGATGCTCAGCTTCCGGCTCAGCGACGGCGAAACGGCCGGGGCGCTCATCCGCGCGGTCACGATTCCGGCGGCGGCTCCGAGCCTCGGAGGGGTGGAATCGCTGATCACCCAGCCGGCCAAGACATCGCATGCGGGCATGGCTCCGGCCGACCGCGAGCAACGGGGCATCACCGATGAGCTGATCCGCCTATCCGTGGGCATCGAGGATGCCGCCGACCTGATCGCCGACCTCGGGCAGGCGCTCGCCGCCGCAACCGCCTGACCGACGCTCAGCTCCCTCGTCGGCTCGACGCTCAACCCCATGGCGCGGCGCTCGCTCCCTCGTCGACTCGACGCTCAACACCCGACGAGAGCCTGCGCGAGATAGCCTTCGACGGCGTCGAGGGAAATGCGATCCTGCTTCATCGTGTCGCGCTCGCGCACGGTGACGGCATTGTCGTCGAGCGTGCCGAAATCGACAGTGATGCAGTACGGCGTACCGATCTCGTCCTGGCGCCGGTAACGACGGCCGATCGCCCCCGCATCGTCGAATTCGACGTGCCAGTTCCGGCGCAACGCCGCCGCCAGGTCGCGGGCCTTCGGTGAGAGGTCGGCGTTGCGGGACAGCGGCAGAACTGCTGCCTTGACCGGAGCCAGCCTCGGGTCGAAGCGCATCAGCGTGCGTTTCTCCATCTTGCCCTTGGCGTTGGGGGCCTCGTCCTCCGTGTAGGCCTCGAGCATGAAGGCCAGCATCGCCCGGTTGACCCCGAGGGCCGGCTCGACGACGTACGGCGTCCACCGCTCGCCGGTCGTCTGATCGAAGAACGACAGGTCGACGCCCGACGCCACCGAATGCGTCGTGAGGTCGTAGTCGAACCGATTCGCGATGCCTTCGAGCTCGTCGAATTCCTTGCCACCGAAGTTGAACCGATACTCGAGGTCGACGGTCCGCTTCGAATAGTGCGACAGCTTGTTCTTCGGATGCTCGTACTGCCGCAGGTTGTCCGGGGCGATGCCGAGGTCGGTGAACCAGCGCGTCCGCTCCTCGATCCACCGCTCGTGCCATTCCTCGTCCGTGCCCGGCTGGACGAAGAATTCCATCTCCATCTGCTCGAACTCTCGGGTGCGGAAGATGAAATTGCCAGGGGTGATCTCGTTGCGGAAGCTCTTTCCGATCTGGGCGATGCCGAAGGGCGGCTTCTTCCGCGACGACGCCTGCACCAGGCCGAAGTTGATGAAGATTCCCTGCGCGGTCTCGGGGCGCAGGTAGGCCAGCCCGGACTCGTCATCCACGGGGCCGAGGAAGGTCTTGAGCATGCCGTTGAACTGGCGCGGCTCGGTGAACGCCCCACGCGTGCCGCAATTCGGGCACACCACGTCGGCAAGCCCGTCGGCCGGCGCCTTGCCGTGCTTGACCTCGTAGGCTTCCTCGAGGTGGTCGGCGCGGAACCGGCGATGGCACGAGCGGCATTCGGTCAGCGGGTCGGTGAACTGCTGCACGTGACCCGATGCCTCCCACACCTCGCGGGCGAGGATGACGCTCGAGTCGAGCCCGACGATGTCGTCGCGGCCGGTGACCATCGAGCGCCACCACTGCCGCTTGATGTTGTCCTTGAGCTCCACGCCGAGCGGGCCGTAGTCCCAGGCCGACCGCTGCCCGCCGTAAATCTCGCTGCAGGGGAAGACGAACCCGCGGCGCTTGCTGAGATTGACGACGCTGTCGAGGCGGTTTTCGGGGCGATCGGCCATGGTGGGCTCCATCCGGCTGGCGGTCGGCGGGTCAGGTGCCTGTCAACTGTAACCATCCTGCGCGGTCCGATCACGCGCTGCTGGCCCCGCTCGTTCGGACAGGACCGTGGTATTCACCGGTTCGGCGGTGAAGTCTTTTACTGAGCCCGACGAGCCGAGCGTGGGCTCAGCAGTCGGGGACGGTGTCCGGCACGGCGGCGGGACGGTCCACGTTCCTGGGCCAGCAGAACTTGCCGTCGCTGTTGGTCGGAAGTCCGGAGGGGAGACCCCCACCTGCGGGCCCCTGATCGGAGCTGGCGGAATTCGACGGGTTCGGCGACGCCTCGGACGATCCACCCGAGCCAGAGCCCGAGCTCGACGTCGAG
>JBBSHJ010000035.1:0-30461 GCA_038253135.1 Mycobacteriales bacterium
ACGAGGGAGCGAGCACACGAGCGAGGTACGAGCGAGGCGCGCAGCGACCGAGGAGACCGAGCAGAAATATCACCGGATCGACGAGGGAGCGAGCACACGAGCGAGGTACGAGCGAGGCGCGCAGATCGCGCGCGTCCGCTCAGATCGTGCGGGGGGTGCCGCCGCGGTCGACCGTGCCGAGCAGCCGCTCCAGCGCCGACTCGACCTCGTCCCGCCAGGTGGCGATGCTGCGCAATTCCAACCGCAACCGGGGCGCCGTCCCATGCGGGCGGACGGTCTTGAAACCGACCGACTGCAGGAACTCGACCGGAAGGACGCAGCACGGCGTATCGGGCAGCGTCGGGTCGAATGCGGAGACCGCGCTAGTGACGCGCCCGAACGCTTCCACGGCGCGAAAGCCCCGCCGGATCAGGTCCTTGGCGGCGGCCTGGATCAGCAACCGGCCGATGCCCTCGCCGGCAAAGTCCGGCGCCACCCGCGCCGTCATCAGCAGGACGGCATCGGGCGCGACCGGACTCGACCCGAATGCCTCCGAGCGGGGGACATAACCGGCGGGCGCGTAGAGCACGAAGCCGGCCAGCTCCCCGTCGACGTGCACGACCGACCCGCAGCATCCCCAGTCGAGCAGCACGGCCGAGATCCAGTCCTCCTTGCCGGACTGCGCCGTACCGGTGCCGGCGGGCGGGTCCGCGTCGGCGCGCGGACCGTGCTCCCAGAAGACGCACGCGCGGCACGGCAGGGGCAGATCATCGACGTTGTCGACGGTGATCCCTGCGACCCGCCGCGCCATCCCAAGCCCTCCACGTCCCGGCGGCAACCGAACGCCGCCACGCTCCCATCGCGATGATAAATCGCCGGTACGCCGGGCCTACGACCGACGGCCAGGGCGGGCGCAGGCCCAGCCGGTAGGATGCTGCCAGCGCCGGCCCCGCACCGGGCATGGCGTTTCTGCACCCGCACACCTCTTGGAGCCGCCCGTGACCGGCGATTCGCTGGATCCTTACACCGCCCTGTACGCGCAGCGTACGCATGGCCTCACGGTGTCCGAGATCCGAGCACTCTTCGCCGTCGCGAGCCGCCCGGAGGTGGTGTCACTGGCCGGCGGTTCCCCGAACGTCGCGGCGCTGCCGCTCGACGCGATCGCTGACACGGTGCGCGACCTGATCGCCACGGAGGGCGCCTCGGCTCTGCAGTACTGCGGGGGCCAGGGCGACGTGCGGCTCCGGGAGCACATCTGCGACGTCATGGCCGAGGAGGGTGTGCTGGGGTCGGCCGAGGACGTCGTCGTCACCGTCGGCTCGCAGCAGGCGCTCGACCTGGTTGCCCGGGTTTTCATCGATCCGGGCGACATCATCCTTGCCGAGGGGCCTAGCTACGTCGGCGCGCTCGGCGTCTTCGCGGCGGCGGAGGCGGACGTCGTACACGTGCCGCTGGATGCCGACGGCCTGTCCCCCGACGCGCTCGAAGAGGCCATCACGTCGCTTGCCGCACAAGGTCGCAAGCCGAAATTCCTCTACACCGTGCCTAATTTCCACAACCCCGCCGGCGTGACGATGAGCGCCGCGCGGCGCCCGGCGATCGTCGCGGTCGCCGAGCGGCACAACATCCTGATCGTCGAGGACAACCCGTACGGGCTGCTCGGCTTTGATCAGGAGCCGCAGCCGGCGCTGCGCACCTATTCCGACACGCATGTCATTTACCTCGGATCGTTCTCCAAGACGTTTGCGGCCGGGCTGAGGGTCGGCTGGGTCTTCGCGCCGCCGGCGGTGCGGGAGAAGCTGGTGCTGCTCTCCGAGGCAGAGGTGCTGTGCCCGCCGATGCTGACGCAGAAGACGGTGGTCCGCTATCTCGAGCAGATCGCGTGGCGGGACCAGATCAAGGTCTTCCGCGAGGTCTACCGGGAGCGGCGCGACGCGATGCTCGACGCACTCGGCGCGATGATGCCGGCGGGTACGACGTGGACGCATCCCGCGGGCGGCTTCTTCGTCTGGGTCACGCTGCCGGAGGGCATCGACAGCAAGGTGATGCAGCCGCGGGCGATCCACGCGCGGGTGGCTTACGTCCCGGGCGTCGGGTTCTACGCCGACGGGCAGGGCCGGCGCGAGATGCGCCTGTGCTACTCCCTGCCGCCCCCGGATCGGATCCACGAGGGTGTTCGGCGCCTCGCGGGGGTGATCGAGGATGAGCTGGAGCTGCGGGCGACCTTCCTTTCCGGCGGGCAGCGCGCGCCTGCGCACTCCGGACGCATCGTCGACCCCGGTCCGGGCATCGGATGAGCCGCCGACGCACGCGTTTCCGCGGAGGCGAGATGAGCACCGCCGACGCACGCGTTTCCGCGGAGGCGAGATGAGCACCGCCGACGCACGCGTTTCCGCGGAGGCGAGATGAGCACCGCCGACCGAGCCGACCTGCGGACGGTCGTGATCGCCGGGGGCCTCAGCTACGAGCGTGAGGTGTCGCTCCGGTCGGGGCGCCGGGTCGCGGACGCATTGCGGGGCCTCGGCGTGGAGACGACCCTCCTCGACGTGGACGCCGATCTCGTGCATCACCTGGCGGACCTCCGGCCGGACGCCGCGTTTCTCGCGCTGCACGGCCCCAGCGGCGAGGACGGATCCCTGCGCGCGGTGCTCGACCTCGTCGGTGTGCCCTATGTCGGCTCGGGCCCGGACGCATGCCGGCTGGCGTGGGACAAGCCGAGCGCGAAGTCCCTGGTCCGCGCCGCGGGGCTGACCACACCGGACTGGGTGGCGCTGCCGAAATCCACCTTCCGCGAGCTCGGCGCCGACGCCGTACTCCCCCAGATCCTCGCCCGGCTCGGGCTCCCGCTGATGGTCAAGCCCGCCAGCGGCGGTTCCTCTCTCGGGGCCGAGCGGGTCGCCTCGGAGGACGACCTGCCCGGCTGCCTGGTCAGCTCCTTCGCCTACGGCGACACGGTGCTCATCGAGCCGTTCGTCGAGGGGGTGGAGATTGCGGTCACCGTCCTTCACGACGACTCGCCCGGCCCGAGCGCCCTACCGGCGGTGGAGATCACGCCCTCGTCGGGGATCTTCGACTACCCGTCCCGCTACACGCCGGGTACGACGACCTACCACTGCCCGGCCCGCCTCGCCGACGGCGTCCGCGCGGACGCGGAAGCTGCCGCAGTGCGCGCGCACGTCGCGCTCGGGCTCCGAGACATCTCCCGGTTCGACGCGATCGTGACGCCGGACGGCGCCGTGAACTTCCTCGAGATCAATGCCGCGCCGGGCATGACCGAGACCAGCATGACCCCGATGGCGATCGCCGCAGCCGGTCGCACCCTCGGCCAGACCTGCCGGTCATTGTTGACGGTCGCCGCAAACCGCAGCGCACAACGCACAACGCCCGCTCTTTGACCTTACCTGCCAGGAGCTATCATTGATTAATTAGCCGGCCTATCTAAGCAATCACTCGCTGGTGCACGATAATATTAGCTAGCTAATCATCGTTTTAATTAGCCGGCTAATTGATTGCTCGGTGCCGTCCAGGCCGTTGTCTCTTGCTCGTCGGCCGGCCCGCCCTCGGGCCGGCCCGGCCGCAGCACGGCGACGATCCGCTCGAGGTCATCGGCACCGGCGAACTCGATCGTGAGCTTGCCCTTGCGCCGTCGCATGTCGACGGTGACCCGGGTCTCCAGCTCGTCGCTCAGGCGCTCGACGATCGACTCGACGGCGGCGGGTGTCTCGACCGGCGCGCGAGGAGTGCGCTGGCGCGGGGCGTTCCGGCCGACGCCGAGTGCCACCAGCTCCTCGACGGCCCGCACGGACAGCCCCTCGGCCACGGTGCGGGCCGCGAGCTGCTCCTGATCGGAGGCATCGTCGATGGCCAGCAGCGCGCGGGCGTGTCCGGCCGAGAGCACGCCGGCGGCCACCCGCCGTTGCACCGGCACCGGCAGGTTCAGCAGCCGGATCGTGTTGGAGACCTGGGAGCGGCTTCGGCCGATGCGCGATGCGAGTTCGTCGTGCGTGGTGCCGAACTCCTCCAGCAGCTGCTGGTACGCCGCCGCCTCTTCGAGCGGGTTGAGTTGCTGGCGGTGCAGGTTCTCCAGCAGGGCGTCGCGCAGCATCGCGTCGTCGGCGGTATCCCGCACGATCGCCGGGATCGTGTCGAGGCCGATCGCCGTCGCCGCGCGCCAACGCCGCTCCCCCATCACGAGCTCGTAGCGGGCAGGGGCCGCCGGGCCATCGAGCCGGCGCACGACGATCGGCTGCAGCAGGCCGAATTCGCGGATCGAGGTCTTGAGCTCGGCCTGCGCCTCCTCGTCGAAGTTCTGCCGCGGCTGCTTCGGGTTGGGCACGATCGCGGCGGTCGGCACCTCGGCGAAGCTCGCGCCGGCCACCGCACCGGGCCGAGCGCCCAGCATCGCGTCCAGCGCCGCGCCGGACGACGTTGCCGGCCCGGAGGGGATCAGCGCCCCGAGCCCCTTACCGAGACCACCGCGTCGCACCGTTGTCACCCGTAATCTCCCTTTGCCGGTTCCCGCGTGTCGAATTCACGGCAAACCTAGCGGCTCGGAGGCCGCCGGTTCGTCCGACACGCCCGTGCCGATGGACCGATCAGCCGTTTTCGGCGATCTCCCCCGCGGCGTCGAGATAGCTGACCGCGCCCCGGGAGGTGGGGTCGTAAGTGAGCACGGACTGCCCGAATCCGGGCGCTTCCGAGACGCGCACCGATCGCGGGATCACCGCGCGGAGCACGCGATCACCGAAGTGCTCGCGGACCTCGGCGGCGACCTGGTCGGCCAGCTTCGTGCGGGCGTCGTACATCGTGAGCAGGATGGTCGAGATGACCAGCTCCGGGTTGAGGTGCGTCTTGACCAGATCGATGTTGCTGACCAGCTGGCCGAGCCCCTCCAGGGCGTAGTACTCGCACTGGATCGGGATCAGCACCTCATCCGCGGCCACCAAGGCGTTGACCGTCAGCAGGCCGAGCGACGGCGGGCAGTCGATGAGGACGTAGTCGAGCTCCCGCCCATAGCCCGTGATCGCCTTGCGCAGCCGGGTTTCGCGGGCAACGACCGACACCAGCTCGATCTCTGCTCCGGCCAGATCGATGGTGGCGGGCACGACGGACAGCTCAGGCGCGGCGGCGGCTTGCTGCGCGACTTCAGCGATCGGTGTGCCGTTGATGAGCACCTCGTAGATCGACGGCACGCCGGCGTGGTGGTCGATGCCGAGCCCGGTGCTCGCGTTGCCCTGGGGATCGAGATCGAGCACCAGGACCCGGAGCCCGTGGGTGGCCAGCGCGACCGCGAGATTGACCGTGGATGTCGTCTTGCCGACACCGCCCTTTTGGTTGGCGATGCTCAGCACCCGCCGTTTCGCCGGGTGGGGGAACTGCGGTGGTGTTTCACGTGAAACGTTGGCGTCGGCGGGGGAGTCCTCCTCCGAGCCAGGGAGCTCAGGAACGGCGTCGGTTTCACGTGAAACCAGACCGATCGCCCCGCCGGCCTCGGCGCCGGTTTCACGTGAAACATCCGCCGTCGCCCGCGGCTCGTCGCACTCCGGTACGCCGTCCGTCGGCGCCAAGCCGGGCGTGGCGGCGTACCGGAGACTCACCGCGGGATCACTCGCCAACCAACCCGGGGGAGCGGGGCTCACGCCGCCGTCTTCCCGGAGCTTGCGCTCCTCCGGCCAGCCGAGGGGACCTCGGCGTGCGTTCTGCATCGGGCGTGCCTTCCGTCGGTCGTCGCGGTACGGTCCGGGTCAGGATCCCGAATGGGTCGGACACGTCGACGATCGGGTTCCCGGGCCGGCGCACGAGCGCGCCGGCGACAGCCGCCGACGCTACGCCCTTCACGCCTTCACCAGCGTGAGCGCCACCGTGGCCGCGATCGTGTCGTCGATCCGGCAGGAACGGAGCTGCAGGTCGCGGTATCCCAGCACCCCGACCGCGGCGGCGTGCTCCGCCATCTCCTCAGCGGCCCGCTCGCCCTTGACCGCGATGAGCCGGCCGCCCCGCTTCAGCAGCGGCAACGCCCACCCGGCCAGCCGATCGAGCGGCGCCACCGCTCGGGCGGTCACGACGTCCGAACCGGCCAAGGACCGACGGATCCCGGGCTCCTCGGCCCGGCCGTGCACGATCTGCAGATTCGTGAGCTCGAGCTCTTCGGCGCACCGGCGCAGGAAGACCACGCGTCGGCGCAGGGACTCGACGGCCACGACGCACAGTCCTGGGGTGACGATGGCGAGCGGAATCGCCGGCAACCCGGCTCCGGAGCCGATGTCGATGACGGTCCCCGTCTCGGGGAGAAGGCTCACCAGCGCGGCACAGTTCAACAGGTGACGCTGCCACAGCCGCCCGGCCTCACGCGGCCCGAGCAGGCCGTGCTCGATGCCATCGCCGGTGAGCAGGGCGGCGTACCGATCGGCGACGTCGAGCCGATCACCGAAGATCTGCTGTGCCGCCCGTGCGGCGATCGCACGGTCGGTCACCGTCCCGGACGGCGCGGAGGCGGGCTGCGAACCGGCGGTCGGCATCGGTCAGTCGGCCGAGACGACCACGCGGCGATTGGGATCCTCGCCCTCCGACTCGCTGTGTACGCCGTCGACGCGCGCGATCCCGTCGTGCACGACCTTGCGCTCGAAGGCGTTCATCGGGTGCAGCCGTTTCGGCCCGTCACCGGCGAGCACGCTCTCGGCGGTCTCCCGCGCGAGCGCGGAGAGCTCCTCGCGCCGCCGGGCCCGGAACCCCCCGACGTCGAGCATGAGCCGGCTGCGCACGCCGGTCTGCTGGTGCACTGCTAGCCGGGTCAGCTCCTGCAGGGCGTCGAGGGTCACGCCGCGGTGCCCGATCAGCGGATCGAGGTCGGCACCTCCGACGATGGCGACCAGCGCACGGTCGTTCTCGACGTCGAGGTCGATGTCGCCGTCGAAGTCGACGATGTCCAGCAGCCGCTCCAGGTAGTCGGCCGCGATGTCGCCCTCGTGGATGAGCTCGGCCTCCTTGACCGATTTATCCGCTCCTGCGCTGTCTGAGCTGTTTTGTGGTGCTCCATCCTGCTTCGCGCTGTCCGCATCGCCGTCGGCTGCTTCCGCCGCGCCGGACCGGTCTCCTTGGGCGGGCCCGGGCGCTGTGCCGCCCACCCGATTCGGCGAGGAATCGATTTCTTCGGATACGTCGTTCGTCATCTGGGTTATCGCCGTTTCTTCTTGCGGTTGGGTCGGTTCTGAGGCGGGCGCCGGCCGGCCCCGCCGGGCTGGCGCGCCGGCTTGGCGCCCGGGCGCGGGTTGCGGCCGAGGTCGGGCCCGTCCGCGGCCGGCTGTACCGGGCCGTCCTCGGGTCGCCGGGTCGACGGTCGATCCTTCTTGGGCCCAGCGGGGCGCTTCTGCTGGCCCGGGTTCGCCGGCGTCTCCGCGTCGGGCGTGCCCTCGGCGTACCTCGTGGGCTCCGGATTGCTGTCCGGCGGGATGACGCGCCCGCGCTTGTCACGGGTCGGGCGGGCGCCCGGCTTCGGTGCGGTCGGCTTGGTCTCGACAGTGTCGGTGGCCGCGGCCTTTTTCGCCTCGACCTTCTTGGTCAGGTGCCCGAGCATGTAGAACTGCTGGCCCATGGTCCACACGTTGTTGGTCAGCCAGTAGAGGAGCACGCCGAGCGGCAGGCCGAAAACGATTCCGGAGAAGAGCAGCCCAACCGGGATCAGATACATCATCAGCCGCTGGATCATCATCTGCTGCGGCTCGAGATTCGCCTTGTTGCGGGTGAAGTTCTGCCACTGCGTGATGTAGGTCGCGACGCAGGACAGCAACAGCAGCACGATGATGACGACGCGGGTCGTCGTGTGGTTGGCGTTGTCGAACTGGCCGACCGTCCGGAATGTCGCGGGGATCGGCGCGCCGAAGAACTTCGCGCCCACGGCGCTGTCGAACTGCTTCCTGGTCCAGCCGTAGAGCGTGGCGTTGTTGTTGGTCCGCAGGTGCCGCAGCACGTGATAGAGGGCAAGGAACACCGGCGCCTGCACGATCATCGGCAGGCAGCCGCCGAGCGGGTTGGCGCCCGCCTCGCGCTGCAGCGCCATCATCTCCTGCGTCTGCCGCTGCCGGTCGTCCGCGTACTTCTTGCGGATCGCCTGCATCTTCGGCGACAGCTCCTGCATCGCCCGCATCGAGTGGAACTGCTTGACGAACAGCGGGAACAGGATGATCCGGATCGTGATGACCAGGAAGACGATCGACAGCGCCCAAGTGAAGCCGCTGCCGTGCGGCAAGAACAGGGAGAACAGGTCGTGCCACCGCAGCAGCACCCAGGAGATCCCGGTATAGAGCCAATCTAACAACGCGGATCTCCGATTTCCGTTGACCGGCGAGGCGCCTGGGCGGTGGGCGGTGCCGCAGGAGGCACCGGGTCATGACCGCCCCGATGATACGGATGGCAACGCAGCAGCCGCCGCAGAGCGAGCCAGCCGCCGCGGAGCGGGCCGTGCACGGTGAGGGCTTGGACGGCGTACTCGCTGCACGACGGCGTGAACCGGCAGGCCGGCATGCGCAACGGACTGACATAACGCTGATAGGCCCGGATCGGGGCGACGATGGCGCGGGCCACGCACCCGCCGAGACGCGTCATCGGGGCAGCCCCAGACGGGCGAACGCCGCGTCGACGTCGTCGCCGAGCGCGTGCGAGTCCGCGCCCGCCGCCGCCGGCCGGGCCCGGATCACCACGAGGGAGCCCTCGGGTAGCCGGTCGAGACGCGCACGCACGACGTACCGGAGTCGACGCGTCACGCGATGGCGGACGACCGAATTGCCGACGGCCTTCGAGACGACGAAGCCGACCCGCGCGCTCTCGGCGGCACCCATGGCACCGGCGGCGAGGTACACCACGACGCCACCGCGGCCGGCGTGTCGAGGCAGGTCGGAACCGGTACGGCGCAGCGCGGCAGCGAAATCTGCGCGCGTGCGCATCCGGGCCTGCCTGGGCAACATCGGATCAGTGCCGGATCGCGGGAGCGACCGCGGCCGATCAGGCAGAGAGGACGTCGCGCCCGCGCTTGCGGCGGCGAGCGATGATGGCGCGGCCGCCGCGCGTGCGCATGCGGAGCCGAAACCCGTGCGTGCGGGCCCGCCGGCGGTTGTTCGGCTGGAACGTGCGCTTGCTCACGGCGACTCCATCGGTTGCGGCGACTCCATCAGTAACGGCCGGTACGTCGGCGGCCGGGCGGGCCGTGGAGGAGGCGCGGCCGTCCGTGTCAACTGCTGGCTGCTCTTGTGCGCCGCCGACCCGAATCGATACCGGGCCGGGGGAGACCACCGACCCGACCTGTCAACGGTACGGATCGCCGCTGGGCAGGTCAAACCGGTCCGAGACGCGCCGGGTCGGCGCGCCGGCACCGCCTTGATCGCTCCTTCCCAGGTGCGATACACAACTTGTGGAAAACGGTGTGGAGGCTGGTGTGATGGCCGACACTCTGGACCTTGCGCCCCCATCGACCGCACCGGAACGGCAACGAATAGGCGTGAGCCGCATGCGATCAGCGCGCGCCGGACAGCGCCCGCCGGACAAGGAGACGACACGATGGCGTCAGACAGCTCCGAACCGCCGGCTCTGAGCGAGGTCTGGGCCGCGGTCGTCGATCGTCTCCGCAACGGCACGGTGAACAAGCAGCAGGCCGCGTGGCTGGCGCTCACCCGGCCGCTGGGGTTGATGGAGGACACCGTCCTGCTCGCCGCGCCGACCAAGTTCGCTCGCGAGGTCATCGAGTCGCGGTTGCACTCGGCGGTGTGCTCGGGGCTCTCGGCCGAGCTGGGCCGCGAGATCGCGGTGGCCGTGACCGTGCAGCCCGACGAACCGGCGGACTCGGACGAGCAGCCGGCCGACGACGGCGCGGCGGTCGACGCCGTACCGGCGCCGCAGCCGGACCCGCCGCGCCGACGCGCTCCCGAGCACATCGGCACGATCGCCACGCCGCGCGAACGGGGGCCGCAGTTCGTCCGGCCGGCCGATCTCGCCACCGGCGTGCCCGCGAGCGCCGAGCCGAGCACCCGCCGGTACGACGGGCGAGCGCGCTCGGAATTCGTGCGGCTCAACCCCAAGTACCAGTTCGAGACCTTCGTGACCGGCTCGAGCAACCGGTTCTCGCACGCGGCCGCGGTCGCGGTTGCCGAGACACCGGCGATGGCCTACAACCCGCTGTTCATCTGGGGTGAGTCCGGGCTCGGCAAGACGCACCTGCTGCATGCGATCGGCAACTACGCGCTGTCGCTCTATCCCGGCGCCAAGGTGCGCTACGTCAGCTCGGAGGAGTTCACCAACGACTTCATCAACTCCATCCGCGACGGCAACGGTGAGGACTTCCGCCGGCGGCATCGGGAGATGGACATCCTGCTCGTCGACGACATCCAGTTCCTGGAACGCAAGGAAGGCACCCAGGAGGAGTTCTTTCACACGTTCAACGCGCTGCACATGGCCAGCAAGCAGATCGTGATCAGCTCGGACCGCCCCCCGAAGCAGCTCACCACGCTCGAGGATCGCCTTCGCACCCGTTTCGAGTGGGGCTTGCTGACCGACGTGCAACGTCCCGACCTCGAGACCCGCATCGCGATCCTGCGCAAGAAGGCCGCTCAGGACCGCCTCGACGTGCAGGAGGACGTGCTGGAGTTCATCGCGACGAGGATCCAGAGCAACATCCGCGAGCTCGAAGGCGCCCTGGTGCGCGTCACGGCGTACGCGAACCTCAACAAGTCCGTCGTCGACATGTCCCTTGCCGAGATCGTGCTCCGCGACCTGATCCCGGACTCCGAGCAACCGACGATCAATGCCGCCATGATCGTGGCCTCGACGGCGGACTATTACACGGTGAGCGTCGATGAGTTGTGCGGTTCCTCTCGCAGCCGCCAGCTGGTCACGGCGCGGCAGATCGCGATGTACCTGTGCCGTGAGCTGACCGACCTGTCGCTGCCGAAGATCGGCTCGACCTTCGGCGGTCGCGACCACACCACGGTGATGCATGCCAACAAGAAGATCCGCGGCTTGATGGCCGAGCGGCGCACGATCTACAACCAGGTCACCGAGCTCACCAACCGCATCCGGCGGCGGGCGAGCAGCCAGTAAGCCGGGCCGAGCAGCTGCGGAGCCTGGCCATCCGGCGGAGCGCGAAGCGGCCGGCCGCGATCGTTGTTCCGCATCCGTGCACATGCTGGGGACAGGTCTGTGCATAACCGGGGACGGAGCAGTGGACAACCGGCCACTCGGCCCAGCCGACGTGCGCGATGCACCGAATCACACGGCGCCGACACACCGTTCTCACAGGTCCGCCCACAGGCCCACGCCCCGGATCCGAGCGTCCAACCCGGCTTATCCACAGCTTCCACAGCACCTACTAACACCGACCTGTCATTACTACCCGGAACACTCAACAGCAGTTGGGCACCACATCGTTGGGGATGAATCACCAGATTGCGCCGGAGCCGCTGCACCACGGACGCGCGTCTCCTGACATTCTGAGCACCAACCACGCACCAAAGGGCCAGCTACTGGCCGTACAGCAACGGGCCGGCCGCGCAAGCGGCGGCACGCAGCCCGACGACCACGACCGGATCGGCGGTCCGGTCGTCGTTCGACCACATCGGCTCGCCGTCCGCGGGCCGAAGCCGGGAGGTAGTCGAGATGAAGTTCAGGATCGAGCGTGACGTGCTCGCCGAAGCGGTGGCGTGGACGGCCCATGCGCTGCCGCCGCGGCCGCCGTTGCCGGTCTTGGCCGGCGTCCTTCTGGAAGTGAGCGAGTCCAGCCTCACCGTGGCCGGCTTCGATTACGAGGTGTCGACCCAGGCGACGATCGATGTCCAGGCGATCACCGCGGGTCGGGCGCTCGTCAGCGGCCGGCTGCTCGCCGACATCACCCGGGCACTGCCGCCGCACCCGGTCGAGCTGACCGCGGACGGACCGCGGGTCACCATCACGTGCGGTAACGCGCGCTTCTCGTTGCCCACGATGCCGATCGACGACTACCCGAAGCTGCCCGTCATGCCCGCGGCGGTCGGCACGATCGCCGGCGATGTCTTCGCGACCGCGGTCTCACAGGTCGCGATCGCCGCCGGGCGGGACGAGACGATCCCGATGCTGACCGGGGTCCGGCTGCAGATCGCCGGCGACCAGCTCACGCTCGCCGCTACCGACCGCTACCGGCTGGCGGAGCGCGTCGTGTCCTGGAGTCCGGGTGAGGTCGACCTCAACACCGCCGTCCTCGTGCCCGCCCGCACCCTGCTCGACGCGGCCAAGACGCTCGCCGACGCCGACGTGGTGACGATCGCGCTGGCGACGTCGGAGGGCGCCGGCGAGGGCATGATCGGCTTCGCTTCGGGCAAGCGCCGCATGACCACCCGCCTGCTCGACGCGGAGTTCCTGAAATACCAGTCGCTGTGGCCCACCTCGGTCGGGGGCACGGCGGAGCTGCCGTCGGCGCAGTTCATGGAGGCGGCCAAGCGCGTCGCGCTCGTGGCCGATCGCGGTACGCCGGTCCGCCTCGAGTTCGCGCCGGGCATGGTCACGCTGAGGGCCGGGGGCGATGACGAGGGCCGGGCCGAGGAGGAGCTCGAGGTCAGCTACGACGGTGAGCCGTTCATGATCGGTTTCAACTCGTCGTACCTGCTCGACGGCGTCGGCGCCATCGGCACCGATGTGGTGCGGCTCTCCTTCACGAGCGCGGGCAAGCCGGCCGTGCTGTCCGGTGTGGATGCCGGCTCCGGCCCCGGCGATGTGGCCGATGCGACCGACGTACCTCCGAACTACCGCTACCTCACCATGCCGATGCGACTACCCGGGTGATCCATCCCGTTCCGCCTGACGGTTGCGTTGACCGGGCACGCGCGGCTTCGGATCACGGACTTCGAAAGGACTTCAGATGGAACTCGGACTCATCGGCCTCGGGAAGATGGGGGCGAACATGGCCGAGCGGCTGCGACGCGCCGATCACACCGTGGTGGGCTATGACCGCTCGGAGGAGGCTCCGCGCGACGTCGCCAGCATGGAGGAGCTCGTCGCCAGGTTGTCGGCTCCGCGGGCGGTGTGGGTCATGGTCCCCGCCGGCGGCCCGACCAGCGAGACGATCCACCGCCTCGCCGACCTGTTGGAGAGCGGCGACATCATCGTCGACGGCGGGAACAGCCGTTTCTCCGAGGATCAGGAGCACGCCGACTTCGTCGCCGCGAAGGGCATCCGGTTCGTCGACTGTGGCGTGTCCGGCGGCGTGTGGGGTCTGGAGAACGGCTACGGCCTGATGGCCGGGGGGTCGAACGAGGACATCGAAGCGTTGCTCCCGATCTTCGATGCGCTACGGCCCGAGGGTCCGCGCGACGAGGGGTTCGCGCATGCCGGCCGGGTCGGCGCGGGCCACTTCGCGAAGATGGTGCACAACGGCATCGAATACGGCCTCATGCAGGCCTACGCCGAGGGCTATGAGCTGCTGGCCGCCGCCGACGAGGTCACCGACGTGACGGCGACGATGAAGGCCTGGAGCCGCGGCACCGTCGTACGCTCGTGGCTGCTCGATCTGCTGGTGAAGGCGCTCGAGGACGATCCCGGCCTGACCCTGCTCGCCGACTGGGTGGACGACTCCGGAGAGGGTCGGTGGACGATCGAGGAGGCCATCGAGCACGCGGTGCCCGTCCCGGTCATCTCAGCGTCGCTGTTCGCCCGATTCTCCTCTCGCCAGAAGAGCTCGCCGGCGGGCAGGGCCCTCGCCGCGCTGCGCAACCAGTTCGGCGGGCACGCCGTACACGAGGCCGGGCCGTCGTCCGGTGCCGGTTCGACCAACTAGCCCGTCCCGCGTGCATCTACGGCACCTGTCGTTGGTCGACTTCCGCAACTACGCCGAGGCCGATGTGGCGCTGGGGACCGGCCCGACGGTATTCGTCGGACCCAACGGTCAGGGCAAGACCAACTTGGTGGAGGCGGCGTACTACGTGGCGACGCAGAGCAGCCATCGCGTCTCCGCCGCGGCACCCCTGGTCAGGATCGGGTGCGAGCGGGCCGTGGTCCGCGCCGCGGTCGAGCACGACGGCCGGCAGCTGCAGATCGAGCTCGAAATCACGCCCGGCAAGGCCGGCCGGGCGCGGCTCAACCGGGCTCCGCTGCGCCGCGCCCGCGAGGCACTCGGCGTGCTGCGTGCCGTGCTGTTCGCGCCCGAGGATCTCGCCATCGTCCGGGGTGACCCGGGCGGCCGCCGCGAGTTCCTCGATGACCTGCTGGTGGCGCGCTCGCCCCGGTACGCCGCGGTGCGGTCCGATCTCGACCGGCTGCTCAAGCAGCGCAACGCCCTGCTGAAGTCCGCCCTCGGTGGCCGCCGCACCGTCGACCTGTCGATCCTCGACGTCTGGGACGGGCACATCGCGCAGACCGCGGGTGCGCTGCTGGCGGGCCGGCTCGCCCTTGTCAGGGACTTGCGGCCGCACCTGGAGTTGGCCTACGACACGGTTTCCAGCCGGGCCGGCCCGGCGACGATGGCCTACGCGCCGTCGGTGGACGTCGGCGGGGCCACCGCGCCCGCCGACCTTGCCGAGACCATCCGTACGGCCCTGGCGGCGGCGCGCCCGCGCGAGCTGGAGCGCGGCACCACCCTGGTCGGCCCCCACCGGGACGAGCTCGAGTTGGCGATCGGCGCGCTCCCGCTCCGTGGGTATGCGAGCCACGGCGAGGGCTGGTCCTACGCGCTGGCCCTGCGCCTCGCGGCGTACCAGCTGCTCGCAACCGAGGGACCGCAGCCGGTGCTGATCCTCGACGACGTGTTCGCCGAGCTGGACACGACCCGGCGCGCGCGGCTGGCCGAGATCGCGGCTGCCGCGACCCAGGTGCTGATCACCGCAGCCGTCGCCGACGACGTTCCGGCGCGGCTGCGGGGGACGGCGTACACGGTGACCGGTGGGAGCGTGCATCGTGCCTGAGCGGAGCCGTCCCGTCGATCACGGCCGCACCGATCTGGCCCGCAGCGCCCTCGAGGCGGCTCGCGCGGGCGCGCGAGGAAGGGCGGCGAAGACCCGCCGGGTCGCCGGGCGGGCGGCCCGGCCGGCCACCACCGGCGGCTACACCGGCGCGCGGGCCGACCCGAACGACCCCGCATTGGTCGGCGATCTCGTTCGCCGCCTGGTCGCCGATCGGGGCTGGCAACGGACGGCGGCCTCGGCCTCCGTCGTCAGCCGCTGGGACCAGATCGTCGGATCCGACATCGCGGCCCACGCCCAGCCCCGCAGCCTGATCGACGGCGAGCTCATCGTGGTGGCCGAGTCCACGACGTGGGCGACCCAGCTCCGGCTGCTCAGCACCCAACTGCTGGCCCGGATCACGACGGACGTCGGCTCCGGCGTCGTCACCCGGATCCGGGTGCACGGACCGACCGCGCCGAGCTGGCGACACGGTCCGCGGCGGGTCGCCGGGCGCGGGCCCCGAGACACATATGGTTGACGCGCGAAGGCGGGCGGAGCCGTCCCGCTGAACGCTCGCTGGGGCTCAGTCGAGGGCAGGGTCCGCATGGGGGACTATCTCAGGTCGCCTGAAATCAGGCTGGCGCCATTTCAGGCCTGTGCAATACGGCATTGTGTCGCTCCCGACCTATAGACTGTAGGCACGGACATCCCGACCGCCCGTCGAGATGCCCGGTGACACGACCGTGTCACATTTGAGCGCGACACGTTGACCCCGGGTGCCGAGACGGCCTCCGGTGTGCCCGCGGGCAGGCAGTGACCCGGCCGGCCCGACCCCAGTGTGTGTCTTCACCCGATCCCGCCCGCCGCGGGAGAGAGGCTCGCCGTGGCTGCCAAGAAGGACAACAAGTACGACGCGAGCTCCATCACCGTGCTCAAGGGGCTCGAGGCGGTGCGCAAGCGACCGGGCATGTACGTCGGCTCGACCGGCGAGCGCGGCCTGCAGCAGATGTTCACCGAGCTGGTCGACAACGCGGTCGACGAGGCGATGGCAGGCACCTGCGACGCCATACACGTCACGCTGCTGGCCGACGGCGGCCTGCGGGTCACCGACAACGGGCGTGGCATGCCGGTAGACATGCACCCGACCGAGCGTCGGCCCGGCGTCGAGGTGATCATGATGACGCTGCATGCGGGCGGCAAGTTCGACAGAAAGTCCTACGCGGTCTCCGGCGGTCTGCACGGTGTCGGCGTGTCGGTGGTCAACGCCCTGTCCACGGCGGTCGATGTCGAGATCGCCACCGGGGGCAACGAGTGGTTCGAGCGGTTCGAGAAGGGCAAGGGCCTCGGGCTGCAGAAGGGCAAGCCGACCGGACGCACCGGCACCGCGGTGACCTGCTGGGCCGATCCGTCGATCTTCGAGACGATCGTCTATTCCCACGAGACGATCGCGCGGCGGATGCAGGAGCTGGCCTTCCTCAACCGCGGCCTGCAGATGAGCCTGCGCGACGAGCGCGAGGAGACGCCGCGCGAGGAGACCTGGAAGTACGACGGCGGCATCGTCGATTTCATCCGGCACCTCAATTCCAGCAAGGAGCCGCTGCACAAGACGGTCATCAGTTTCACCGAGGAGTCCGACGGCACCGCCGTCGACACCGCTGTCGATATCGCGATGCAGTGGAACGTCAGCTTCAGCGAGTCTGTGCACACCTTCGTCAACGTGATCAACACCATTGAGGGCGGCACCCACGAGGAGGGCTTTCGGTCGTCGCTGACCAAGGTCGTCAACGACTACGCGGAATCGAAGAAGATCATCAAGAACAAGGACGACCGGCTGACCGGTGACGACATCCGCGAGGGTCTCGCCGCGATCATCTCGGTGAAGGTCGCCGAGCCGCAGTTCGAGGGGCAGACCAAGACCAGGCTCGGTAACACCTCTGTCCGCTCGTTCGTGCAGAAGATCTGCAACGAGCGCCTCAGCGCGTGGTTCGAGGAGCACCCGGCCGAGGCCAAGCAGATCCTGAACAAGGCGACGCAGGCCGCCCGCGCGCGCCGCGCGGCGCAGGAGGCGCGAAAGAGCGTGCGCAAGGGCCTGCTCGACGTCGGCTCCCTGCCCGGGAAGCTGGCCGATTGCCGGTCCACCGACCCGTCCCAGTCCGAGCTCTACATCGTCGAGGGTGACTCCGCCGGCGGATCGGCGAAATCCGGCCGGGACTCGATGTACCAAGCGATCCTGCCGATCCGCGGCAAGATCATCAACGTCGAGAAGGCGCGCATCGACCGCGTTCTGAAAAACAACGAGGTCCAGTCGATCATCACCGCGCTCGGCACCGGCATCTACGACGAGTTCGACATCAGCAAGCTGCGCTACCACAAGATCGTCCTGATGGCCGACGCCGACGTCGACGGCCAGCACATCGCCACGCTGCTGCTCACGCTGCTCTTCCGGTTCATGCGTCCTCTGATCGAGGCCGGTCACATCTATCTCGCGCAGCCCCCGCTCTACAAGCTGAAATGGCAGCGCACCGCCTCGGAATTCGCCTACACCGACGCCGAGCGCGACGGGTTGATCAAGGTCGGTGTCGAGGCGGGCCGCAAGCTCCCGAGGGACGACGGGATCCAGCGCTACAAGGGTCTCGGTGAGATGAATGCCACGGAGCTGTGGGAGACCACGATGGATCCGGCCAACCGGGTCTTCCGCCAGGTCACGCTCGATGACGCGGCCACCGCGGACGAGCTGTTCAGCGTGCTGATGGGCGAGGACGTCGAAGCGCGCCGGAACTTCATCATCAGAAACGCCAAAGACGTCCGGTTCCTCGATATCTAACCAACCGGGATGTCTCAACCAACTGATAAGCGTGATCGACCTGACCTGTCCGTTTTTCTCCACGGTGAAATGATTCAGCCAAGAGGTTATCTGTGAGCGAAACGACCCTTCCGCCCAGCGACGGGCCGGCCGACGGCGGCTCCGGGGATCGGATCAACCTGGTCGACATCGAGCAGGAGATGCAGCGCAGCTACATCGACTACGCGATGTCGGTCATCGTGGCCCGGGCTCTTCCCGATGTCCGCGACGGCCTCAAGCCCGTGCACCGCAAGATCCTCTACGGCATGTACGACTCGGGCTTTAGACCCGATCGCGGGCACGTCAAGTGCTCCCGCGTGGTCGGAGACGTGCTGGGCAATTACCATCCGCACAGTGACACGGCCGTCTACGACTCGCTGGTGCACATGGGTCAGCCGTGGTCCAAGCGGGCCCCGCTGGTCGACGGCCAGGGCAACTTCGGCTCGCCGGGCAACGATCCGCCGGCAGCGATGCGTTATACCGAGTGCCGGCTCACCCCGCTGGCGATGGAGATGCTGCGCGAGATCGACCAGGACACGGTCGATTTCTCGCCCAATTACGACGGGCGCACGACCGAGCCCGACATCCTGCCGAGCCGCTTCCCGAACCTGTTGGTCAACGGCTCGCAGGGCATCGCCGTCGGCATGGCGACCAACATCCCGCCGCACAACCTGCGCGAGGTCGCCTCCGGCGTGATGTGGGCCCTCGAGCATCCGGATGCGACCGAGGAAGAGCTGCTGGCGGCCTTGATGGAGCGGATCAAGGCCCCGGATTTCCCGACGTCCGGCCTGATCGTCGGCCGGCAGGGCATCGAGGACGCCTACCGGACCGGTCGCGGCTCGATCAAGATGCGCGCGGTCGTGACCGTCGAGGAGGACGCCAAGGGCCGCACCACCCTTGTCGTCACCGAGCTTCCGTACATGGTCAACCCCGACAACCTCGGCGAGAACATCGCCCAGCTGATCCGGGACGGGCGGCTGGCCGGGATCGCCAACATCGCGGACGAGTCATCCGACCGGGCCGGCATGCGCCTGGTCATCACCCTGAAGCGGGACGCGGTCGCCAAGGTCGTGCTGAACAACCTTTACAAGCACACCCAGCTGCAGACGACCTTTGGCGCCAACATGCTCGCTCTGGTCGACGACGTACCGCGCACCCTGCGACTCGACCAGTTCGTCAGCCACTACGTCGTGCACCAGATCGACGTGATCGTACGGCGGACGCGCTACCGGCTGCGCAAGGCGGAGGAGCGCGCGCATATCTTGCGAGCGCTGATGAAGGCGCTGGACGCGCTCGACGAGGTCATTGCCCTCATCCGGCGCAGTGAAACGGTCGACGTCGCCCGCACCGGCCTGATGCAGCTCCTCGAGATCGATGAGATTCAGGCCAACGCGATCCTCGAGATGCAGCTGCGGCGCCTCGCGGCTCTCGAGCGGCAGCGGATCATCGACGAGTACCAAGCGATCGAGGCTGAGATCGCCGACCTGAACGCGATTCTCGCCAGCGAGGAGCGCCAGCGCACGATCGTCAAGGACGAGCTGACCGAGATCGTGGACCGGCACGGGAACGATCGTCGTACCCGTTTGATCGCCGACGACGGTGACGTGTCGATGGAAGACCTCATCGCCGACGAAGAGGTGGTCGTCACGATCACCCGCACCGGTTATGCCAAGCGCACGCGTACCGACCTCTACCGCGCGCAACGCCGGGGCGGCAAGGGTGTGCAGGGCGCGGCGTTGCGGCAGGACGACATCGTGGCACACTTCTTTGTCACCTCGACGCACCACTGGATCCTCTTCTTCACCAACAAGGGCCGGGTCTACCGGGCCAAGGCCTACGAACTGCCCGAGGCCAATCGCACGGCGCGCGGCCAGCATGTGGCCAACCTGCTGGCGTTCCAGCCGGACGAGCGGATCGCCCAGGTGATCGCGCTGCGTGATTACCACGTGTCGCCCTACCTCGTCCTGGCCACCAAGGGCGGGCTGGTGAAGAAGACCCGGCTGGTGGATTTCGATTCCAACCGCACCGGCGGCATCGTCGCGATCAATCTGCGCGACGACGACGAGCTGATCGGCGCTGCCCTCATCGGCGACACCGATCATCTGCTGCTCGTCAGCCGGGAAGCACAATCGATCCGGTTCGCCGCCGCCGACGATTCGCTCCGTCCGATGGGCCGGGCCACCAGCGGTGTGATCGGCATGCGCTTCAGCGACGGCGACGAGCTGCTCGCCATGATGGTGGTGAGCGCGGGGATCGATGTCCTTGTCGCCACCGAAGGCGGATACGCGAAACGCACCAAGATCGAGGAGTATCCCGTGCAGGGCCGCGGCGGGAAGGGCGTCCTGACGGCGAAGATCGTGAACAAGCGCGGCCGGCTGGTCGGCGCTCTTTCGGTGCGGCTCGACGACGAGGTCTACGCGATCACGTCCGGTGGCGGGGTCATCCGCACCCAGGCGCGGGAGGTACGCCGCGCCCAGCGGCAGACCATGGGGGTGCGGCTGATGAACCTGCCCGACGGGGTCACCCTGGTGGCGATCGCGCGCAATGTGGAGGACGCCGAGGAGGCCACCGGCGGCGCATCGACGACGTAAGGTGCACATGGCCCGGTTTGGAGCTATGTACGGTGCGGCTGCGAGCATGGTTTGCGCTCGGCACGTCGGGGGTACGCCGTGCAGCGGATGGCCGGCGCCGGTTGTCGGCCGGCGTACCCCGGCCGGTTCTCGCTACAACGCGAGGCCCGCACGACGGACACGGCTCGGTTTGACCGAACGTCGGGCCGCGAGGAGGCACTCGGTAATGGGAGCTGGGAAGTCGAGCCCCGCACGGACTGAGGCGGTTGTGCCGGCCATGGCGGCCGGCCACGATCCGCTGGTCACCGGCTCGGCGCCGGATGGCCCGGCTCCCGGGGCGGCCCGGTGAGCCCGCACCGGCCGGACCGCCGGCGCGAGGAGCACGAGCACGGCGGCGTCGGCACCGATGAGCGCGACGACCTCGCGACCGACGACGGCGCCGACAAAATCCCCGACGACGGCGCCGAGCAGGGGCGGGAGCACCCGGGCGACGCAGACCCGGACGAAGACTCGGGCGGCGTCGCTGATGGTGCTGCGGCCGCTGCTCCGGACGAGGACGGCTCGGCCCCTCCTGGTGAGCCCGATCGCGTGCCGGAGGAGGGTGATCCCGGGCACGGCCGCACCGATCTCCGTGCTGGCTCAGATCTCCGTGCTGGCTCAGATCTCCGTGCTGGCTCAGGTCTCCCCGGTGTGCTCGATCGGCGCGATGCTGATGCCGCTGGCAGCGGCCTCGGCTACACCGACGACGAATTCGGGTCGGGCGGCGCCGCTGCGGATGCGGCTGATGCGCCGCGAGAGAGCCCGGACAGCCTGTGGTCACGTCCCCTCGATGATCACGCCCAGCCGGGTGCCGTTGAGGTGACCGACCCGAAGGCCGATCCGACCGCCGTGGCCGCCGGTCCCACTGCGCCCATCGGGCCCGCGGCGCCCCCAGCTCCGGCCGCGGCGCCGCCGGAGCCGTTCCACTGGCGCTCCGCTCCGGAGCCGCCGCTAGTGCGGCCCGCGCCGCGACTACCCCGTCCGGCCGCAGCGGCCGGGGTCGCCGGCACCGCCGGAACCGGTCCAGCCGGGCCACCCCGACGGCGCCGGGCGAGGCTGCAGCTGCGCCGGCTGGATCCCTGGTCGACGCTGAAGTTCTCGCTCGTGCTCTCCCTTGCCTTCTTTGTCATCTGGATGGTGGCGATCGGCGTGCTGTACGGCGTACTCGACCAGATAAACGTCTTCGACAAGCTCAACCACACGATCAACGAGATCAATAACAGCGCGTCGAACCTCATCACCCCGAAGGTGGTCTTCGGTGCGGCGGCCGTCATCGGCGCCATCTACATCGTGCTGTTCACGGCCCTCGCGACGATCGGCTCGTTCATCTACAACCTGTGTGCGGACATGGTCGGCGGCATCGAGGTGACCCTGACGGATGGCGATTGACGCGCCGTACGGTAATCTCGGAACTCGCGGCCGGAGGTCGCGTCGCGGGCCTGTAGCTCAGCCGGTTAGAGCACATCCCTGATAAGGATGAGGTCGGAGGTTCAAGTCCTCCCGGGCCCACCCCCGAAGACGGCCCAGCCGGGCACAACGTCCCGATCGGGCGGGGAAGGTAGAAAATGAAGAGGCTGCTGCTCCTCGCCGGAATCGTCGGCGGTTCGTTTGCCATGTTGCGCAAGCGGCAGGCCGCGCGGGACGAAGCGGACCTGTGGCACGAGGCGACGACCGCGACCTCCGCCCCGCGCTGAAGCTGCATTCGACAGATCGACGATCCGGGGACGTAGCTCAACTGGCAGAGCACCGCCTTTGCAAGGCGGGGGTTGAGGGTTCGAGTCCCTTCGTCTCCACCACACCTGACCAGCGGAAACACCGCTTCCAGTACCGATTCACGCCTGCCAACTGGCGCACGGCTGCCTAATCCGCTGCCTACGACCCCGGAATTGCGCTGAAGACATCGTCGATGATCGACGCTGCGTTGGGCATCCGCTCGGGTAGCACATGGCTGTAGGTGTCCATGGTCAGCCGAATCGTCGAGTGACCCAGGACGTCCATGACGATACGCGGATCTACGCCATTGGAGAGTAGGAAGGTCGCGCAGGCGTGACACAGGTCATGGAACCGGAGCCACTCCAGATCCAGGCTGGCGCGCAACTCGCAGAACCAGCGATGCACGTTCCTCGGATCCAGCGGCGTTCCGATCCCCGACGCAAATATCAGTCCCCGGTCGTCCCACGCCGGTCCGGCAGCCAGGCGGTCAGCTGCCTGTCGCGCGCGCGATCACCTACGTCGACCGCTTCCCGGCGAGCCGCACAACTCTTTGACGGTGAATGCAGACCCGATCAATCGGACGACTAATGGGCACGACCACAGCCGACCCGCTCAAGGGCGCCTTGCTCAGCCGGTCGGGCGGGCGAGCTCCCACTGGTGCCCGAACGGATCCACGAGCCGACCGGTTCGCCAGCCGTCCTCGTCGTGTACCGCGGCCAGCTCAATCGCCCCGGCGTCGAGCGCCTGTGCGAACGCCGCGTCCGGGTCGGAGACGGTAAGGATCATTCGGACGCCGCGGCCCGGCTCGAAGCCTTCAGGCAGGTTCGAGTCCAGCTGCACCCAGAACCTCGCGCCGTCGACGAACAGCTCGCCGACCTGGAGTTCGCCGCCACCTTCGGCGAGCTCGCCGGCCGTCGCACCGAAAGCCTGACGGTAGAAGTCGACCGCCACGGCGCCGCCTGAGTCCGCGACGTCGATCACGTTGATGTAGAGCAAGTCGCCCGGCTCGGGCTGCGGCGGCCTCTCCGTGCGCCAGGTTCCCCTGATGTTGCTAGTCGAATTGTCGAAAGCGATACTGCCGTTGCCGTGCCGACGGGTCGGCCAACCGAAGATGTATTCGTAAATGTCAGCTGATCGGTTGACGTCTGGGTGCGCCAACGGAAGGGCAGATGAATCGGATGGATGACTCTGCTTCAAACTGAGGCGAGTCGGCGCCGTCCCGCTGGGTATCCTCTACCGAAGCAGTCGGACGCGGATGGGTAGGTCGAGGTCGATCCATGCGCGATCGGCGGTCAGGACCTCGGGGGGTGTGCTGCGCACTGTCAGGGCAAGGCAGCAGCGATCACCGAGCGACAACGCGCGTCCGCCGGCCAAAGACCTCATGGCACCGGCCAGCTCGGCATCGATTTCGAGCATCGGCTCGATCGTGACACCGGCCGCCGCGAGCAACTCACGCACCCGGCTGACGTCGAGGTCGGCGTCGACGAGTTTGCCGATGACTTCGGCGAGATTGGCCGCGCCCAGGGCTGCAGAGTTCAGTTCGGCCGCGACCACCTCGGCGCCCGGCTCGTCGTGAACAAGCGCCAGGATCGCGGACGCGTCCAGGACCGTCACTCGGCTGCAGCGGCGATGCGCCGTTCGGCCAGCAGCTCGTCGACGAGCGAGCGATCCTTCGGGAGGTGTGCGCCAAGCCCGCGCAACTCAGCGACGGCGTCCTGCTGGCGCTCGAGCACGAGCCGCGGACCAGACAGTTGCAGGTGGAGACGATCGCCAGGCTTGAGCCCGAGCACGGCTCGGACTTCGGCTGGGATCACCAGCCGGCCCTGCTGACCCATGACCAACGTGGCATCCATGGTCAGAGTGTGTCACGTACTGCTTCGGCGTGCCACATCGTGGCCCGGGTTTGCCACCAGCCTTGACCGACAGGGAGTCGCACCTCGTCGGGCACCCGTCGCAGATCACACGGCGGACCACAACAGGGCGCAACCAACAAGAGCACAAAAACGCACAACCAAATCGGTTACGAATTTCTTCACTGGCTTAAGAGCCTCGCTGCGCTCGGCCGCCCGGCTCCGCGTGTCCTCGCTGCGCTGCGGGCCGCTACGCCGGCTCGCGCTCGCCGCACACAGCAGGTGGACCAGGTTCAAGGGTCGACATGACACGGTCGGCGGCGACCCGACTCAGAGGATCAGCTCGCCAGTGATCGCGGCAAGGGCGCATCGTCGCTTCGCGATGGCCTGCGGCCACCCTTGACCCCGGTCACCACCGACCGAGGAGGCCGGCTATCGGGTCGCCACCTCATCAGGGCCGCGAGATCCC
The DNA here is from genome assembly GCA_038253135.1 of Mycobacteriales bacterium. GTDB lineage: Bacteria > Actinomycetota > Actinomycetes > Mycobacteriales > QHCD01 > JBBSHJ01. The sequence goes on from JBBSHJ010000035.1 coordinate 24,354, forward strand.
AGCGGCCGTCGCTGCCTAATCCGCTGCCTAACAACCGGTCTCTGCGGGACGCAGGTCTGTCCGCCTGAGTGCCTTTCCGCCGGTCAGAGACCTATCCGCACAGACCAGAACGGCCTAGGCCGATTTTGCAAGGCGGGGGTTGAGGGTTCGTATCCAATCGTCTCCACTTCCGGCCGCCGGCTCCTCGCAGCAGGCCGGCATTTGCGCGCAACACACCTCAGCGGTCCGGGATATCGGCCCAGTCGTGTCCGATGCGGTCGACCAGGTCGACGACGCCCGCAGCCGCGGCGCGCAGGTATCGGGAACCCTCCGAGGCGGACGCTGACGTCGGATCACCGACACCGCCGTGCGTCGTACGCGCGGGAAACCCGCTGGATGTCACGAGCCATTCGGGGAAGTCCGGATCGGCCGTGTCGGGATCTGCGGCCGACATGTCGACCCCAGGATGATCAAGGGCGAGGAGAATCGACGTCTCGACGGCGCATGCGTGTCGCACAGTCACCGGGTCCTCGCCCGTGCGCGCCAGCTCGGCATTCATCGCGTCCCAGTAGCACAGTCCCCACATTCTCGGCGCAGCCCGATTTCGCGCCACCCGTTCCGCGGTGAGAGCCATCGCCGTCCTGTTACCGCCGTGTCCATTGACTACCAGCACGTTTTTGACCCCGGAGGATGCTCGGAGGGACACGCAGACACCGACAAGGACGTCGACCAGTGCCTCGGTGCCGACGGTAACGGTGCCCGGATAGCCGAGGTGGTGGTCGCTCGCGCCGTACCAGACGGTTGGGCACAGCAGAACCTCCGCGGGCCGGTCGCGCTCAACCGCTGTCGCCACGGCCGTGGCCGCGATCGCGTCCGTTCCGAGCGGTAGATGGTCACTGTGCTGCTCAACGCTTCCGATGGGCACCATCGCGACGAGCCCGTCCGCATTGGCCCCGGCTACCGGTGAGCGCAATCCGATGAGTTCCATGTCCGCTCCCATGCTTTTGCCTATCGCGAGAACCGCGCTTGTTTGCCGGCGCCACGCGTCCGCAGTCGCGAAGCGCCCACTGAGAGGCTAGTAACCGCATGGCCGGGCCGGTCACCGGGCGGCAATTTGACGGCTGGAATGGGTGGCCATTCCTGTGCGCCGGCCCGCGAATTCTGACCCCGATTGGCGCCTGGATTCCTGTTGCTGCACAATCTGCACTCGATCGAGGTAGTCGAAGCAGTGCATTCATGCGCATGTTGTGGAATGATTCCCCCTAGTTAGTTCCAATTCGTGACGAATGGCGAGGAGAGATGGCGGTGGCTGAACGCACCCTGACCATCTGTGACTTCGACGAGCGTGCAGGCAACGTCGTCGGATCGGATGTTCACATTCAGGTCAGCATCGGTTCTGAGACCTACCAGGCAGACCTGTGCACCAAGCACGCTGACGCACTTAAGGTGGCAGTGGCGCCATTTGTCGGCGCCGTGAGAGCGCGGCGCGGTCGTCCTCGCAAGTCGAGTGGCGGCGCCCGCAAGGCATCGACGGCAAGGGCGGCCAAGTCGGCACCCGCGAAGGCGACGCGCAAGGCTTCTGGTCGCGTGGCCAAGCGAGCCACTGCGCGCAAGCGCACCGCCGGCCCGTCGCCCGACGCGGTCCGTGCCTGGGCGCGTGCCAATGGCGTTGCCGTGAGTGACCGCGGCCGCTTGTCGAAGACGCTGCTGGAGCAGTACGCCGCTTCTGCCGGCTGAGAAGGCGAACGGTCTGATCCAGCTCGGGGCGCGTCGCTGGTTGCGGCGCGCCCCGGTTCTGTATTGACGGGAATGGCCGGTGGGCGTGGGGCCAGTCGAGAGGGGGCCGGTCGAGAGGGGGCCAGTCGAGAGGGGGATTGACCGACGCGCCCGAACGGGTCTGTTTGTTTTGCTACGGCCGGCTGGAGTCCGGTTGATCGCCGGCTCCGTCCGTCGGCCTTTCCGACCCGGAAACGGTGTCCGGGCGAATCGGCGTCGGCTCGACCGTCGTCGGCTCGGGTGCAACCAGGCGCCGACCCAGAAAACCGAAGACCGCGCCGATCCCGGCGCCGGCGGCGAACCCGGCGGCAAGAAGTGGCCACCGACGGTTGTTCTTTCGCCCGCGGGAGCGCTCGAGGTGTTTTCCGGCCTTGCGCGAAGTACCGGCCTTGTTGATGGCCGCTCGCCCGCGACTGCTCAGCGACGCCGCGGCGCTACTCACCGCCGATACCCGGTTGGCGACTGCGTCCGAGGATTTCAACGCTGCCGCGCCGCTGACGGTGCGATCCGCGACGGCGCTCGCAGCCGGCCGGGCCCGGTCGGCCAGGTCATGTGCCACCGGACGAGCGCGCTCGCGCAGCTCATCGGCCAGCGGCATCGCGCGCTCGCGTACGGCTTCCGCGACGGGGCGGGCGCGGTCGGCCAGGTCGTGGGCGACGGGGCGGGCGCGGTCGGCGAGGTCGTGGGCGACGGGGCGGGCGCGGTCGATCAACCCGGCCGCGATCGGGCCCGCGTTCTCCCTGGCCGATGCAACGACCGGGCGGGCCCGCTCGATGGCGGATGAGGCGATCGGTGTCGCGCGGTCCAGCAGCGCGACGGCGTGCCCCTTGAGCGATTCCGCGTGTGCGCGGAGCACCTGGGAATCGGCCAGTGCGGCCGCCCGGGCCCGCACCTCTTCCGCCTGTGCGGCCGCATATTCTGCGGCCCTCCGGTTCTTCGCGACCACACGCTTGTTGATCCCACGCTTATGACCGAATGCCATCTGACCCTCCAGTGCGGCGGACGTGTTGCCCGATGCCTGTGCTGACCGTTGAACGGAACTCGGCGCCGCCCGGTGCCGGTGGTCCTCGCGCTGGCCGTGTGAATGGATGCCGGACGGACCGATACCTGCTCCGCTGATCCGTACCCTTTCGGCAAACCCTACCGTCCCGTGCGAGGATCGATGGAGCGAAGGATCGACGGTACGCCGTGCCGGCGGCCCGGACGACACAGACCCCGGACGACAGAGACCATCGCACCTCAACTCCTAGGAGCTTCAGACGTGGCCGACCAGAGCACCGCAACGCTGCGGACCAGCCAGGGCGACATCACCATCGCGCTACTGGCCAATCACGCACCGAAGACGGTACGGAATTTCATTCAGCTCGCGACCGGTGGACGGGAATGGGTCGATCCGCGTGACGGCGCGAAGAAGTCGGATAACCTCTACGACGGCACCGTCTTTCACCGGGTGATCCCCGATTTCATGATCCAGGGCGGCGACCCGCTCGGCACCGGCACCGGCGGGCCCGGCTACAAGTTCGGTGACGAGATCCATCCCGACCTGCGCTTTGACCGGCCCTACCTGCTGGCGATGGCCAACGCGGGTCCGGGCACCAACGGATCGCAGTTCTTCATCACTGTCGCCGCCACGCCGTGGCTGACCGGCAAGCACACCATATTCGGCGAGGTCACCGACGACGCCAGCAAGCGCGTGGTCGACGCCATCGCCGGGGCTCAGACCGATCAGATGGACCGGCCGGCGACCGACGTCGTGATCACCACGGTCGCCATCGACGACAGCGCCCAGCCCTGAGCGCCCCGGTCTCGAGCGCAGCGGTGCTGATCGTCGTACCCGGTCGCGACGCGAGGACCGGATGACCGTCCCTGACCAGCGGCCGGCGTACGCCACCGGTCGGTGCTACCGGCATCCCGACCGCGTCACCAACATCGCCTGCAGCCGGTGTGAACGGCCGATCTGTCCCGACTGCATGAACGCCGCACCGGTGGGCTTCCAGTGCCCGAGTTGCGTGCGCCAGTCGCAGGGACGGCCCCCTGTGCGGCCGTACGGCGGCCGGGTCTCGCAGCACACGGGTGTCGCCGCGTTCCCGGTCACGGCGGTGCTGGCCGCGGTCAACGTGATCATCTACGTGATCACCGCGGCGCAGTCCTCGCACGGGCTGAACGACAACCAGTACTCCGCGCTGTTCCAGAAGTTCGTGCTCGTCCCCGACTACACCGCCGCCCACCACCAGTACGTCCGGCTGATCGGGGCCGCGTTCCTGCATTTCGGCCTCGTGCACCTGTTCGTCAACATGCTCTCGCTGGTCCTGCTCGGGCCCGGCCTGGAGAAGATCTTCGGGTGGCAGCGGTTCCTCGCGCTCTACCTGGTCTCGGCCTTCGGTGCCTCGGTGGCGGTTTACCTGTTCAGCTCGCCGAGCGCGTCGACGGTCGGCGCCTCGGGCGCCATCTTCGGCCTGTTCGGAGCCCTGATCGCGGTCTACCGGCGCCTCGGTCTGGACCTGCGGGCGCTGCTGCCGACGATCGCCATCAACGTCATCCTCAACCTCACGATTTCGAACCTGTCGTGGCAGGGGCACATCGGAGGGGCCGTGGTTGGTGCTGCGGTGTCCTTCGCCTTCGTCTACGCCCCGCGCGAGCGGCGCACGCTGGTGCAGGCCGCCGCGGTGGTCGGGTTCATCGCGCTGTTCGTGCTGCTGACGTGGTGGCGCACGAACTCCCTCGTCGGCTGAGCCGGCGAGTTATCCACAGTGTGGATAAACCCTGGGGACAAATAACACGTGTGTCGTTCGCGGCGGTCCGGTCAAGGGCGGCGTACGGCGTCGCGCCGCCGGCCGAGAGCCCCCGACACGGCACGGCGTACCGCCGTCGCCGTCTGAGCCGGTGAGCGGCGCGGCCGCTCGGCGTATCCACCGTCGGCCAGGCCGGCCGCTCGCTCGAACGGGTTCGCGCTGGCGGGGTCGCCGGTCCGCGCCAGGGACCACAGCAGGCCGAGTGCGTAGGCGGGGAAGTAGAGCGGACCGGCCACGACGACGTACTGCCACGTGTGCCGCTCCTCGTGGGTGAGCAGCTCGGGCCGGGCCCGCAGCCAGTCGGCGTCGTGCGGGGTCGTGATCACGTTGCCGACCGTGAAAGCGCCGGCCACGGGGAACGGCAGCCGGTAACCGGTGGCGATCCAGAGCCCCCGCGGGCCGGGCACGGGGTGGGCCCGCCCGATCCGGGCGATCAGGTATCCGATCGGCGTCGAGCCGTTGACCAGGTTGGCCACCTCGCGCACGCGGTAGCGCAGCCGCATCGTCGGGGCGGGCGGCCGGGTCAGGGCCGTCGCGCCGGCACGGGTCGGCGACTCACTTCCAGCGCACCGCCATGAGCAGGCCCCCGATCAGCAGACCGAAGCCGACCGCGAAGTTCCAGTTGCCCAGGTCGCGCATGCCGGGGAGGGAGTCGGGGGCGAGGTAGTTGACGACGATGTAGATCAACCCGAGCAGGAGCAGGCCGACCATCACGATGGGGTACCAGGTCGGGCTCGGCGTCGCGGCTCGCTTCTCGGCCATGCGCGCGGTGGGCATGACGTCGGTCGGCGGCGTGTACGGCGTCTTCTTGCGAACCCGCGATTTCGGCACGTCCAAACCCTCCTGCAGCAGCGGGCGTCGGCACCGTTGCGTCGATCGTGCCCGGACTAGTCGATAGCGTAGACGGCACCCGCGCACACCGCCGGTCGGCGGTGCCGGCTCGTCGAGGAGGTCGCATATGCACCGAAATGCCCGGCTCGGCCGATGACCCGCATTCTCGTCGTCGACAACTACGACAGCTTCGTCTACAACCTCGTGCAGTATCTCGGGCAGCTCGGCGCCGAGTCGGTCGTGCGCCGCAACGACGCGGTCACGGTTGACGAGCTGGACGCCATCGGCGTGGACGGCGTACTGCTGAGTCCCGGGCCGGCGACGCCGGAGGCCGCCGGCGTGAGCGTCCCGATGGTGTCCGCGTGCGCCCGGCGGCGGCTGCCGGTCTTCGGGGTGTGCCTGGGGCACCAAGCCATCGGCGTCGCCTTCGGCGCGGTGGTCGATCGCGCCCCCGAGCTGCTGCACGGCAAGACCAGCGAGATCGAGCACGACGGCGAGGGGATCTTCGCCGGGCTGCCGAACCCGTTCATCGCGACCCGCTACCACTCGCTGGCGATCCGGCCGGAGACCCTGCCGGCAGAGCTGACCGTGTCGGCGCGGACCTCGTCCGGAGTGATCATGGGCGTCCGGCACCACGAGCTGCCGATCGAGGGAGTGCAGTTCCACCCGGAATCCGTGCTCACGCAGCGCGGGCACCTGATGCTGGCGAATTTCCTCGCGCAGCTCGGCG
>JBBSHJ010000036.1:0-29508 GCA_038253135.1 Mycobacteriales bacterium
CGATGTCGGCTCGTCGCATCCTGGGGCTGGAGTAGGTCCCAAGGGTTGGGCTGTTCGCCCATTAAAGCGGTACGCGAGCTGGGTTTAGAACGTCGTGAGACAGTTCGGTCCCTATCCGCCGCGCGCGCAGGAGACTTGAGAAGAGCTGTCCCTAGTACGAGAGGACCGGGACGGACGAACCTCTGGTGTGCCAGTTGTCGTGCCAACGGCACTGCTGGTTAGCTACGTTCGGCAGGGATAACCGCTGAAAGCATCTAAGCGGGAAGCCCGCTTCAAGATGAGGTCTCCCACAGGGTTAACCTGGTAAGGCCCCCGACTAGACCATCGGGTTGATAGGCCGGAAGTGGAAGTGCGGACTAAAGACGCATGCAGCTGACCGGTACTAATAGGTCGAGGACTTGACCACATATTTACACTGTTTGTATTTACGTTGCTTCGCGTCCACTATGCGGTTCCCGAGGTGCGGCAGATGCCATATCTCCATAGAGTTTCGGTGGTCATAGCGAGAGGGAAACGCCCGGTCTCATTCCGAACCCGGAAGCTAAGCCTCTCTGCGCCGATGGTACTGCGCGGGGGACCGCGTGGGAGAGTAGGTCGCCGCCGGACATCTTCTAGCGATGGGGTCATCGTCTCGGTTACGAGACGATGACCCCATCGCTGCGTCGTGTGCCGGTTGTGTTCCCAGCGGCCGTGATCGACGATGATGTTCAGACGGCAGGAGGCCCGATGGCAGAACGCACGGGTGCGGGCGCGAGCCGCGGCCGCGGCAAACCGCAACGCCGCGGCACCGACCCGCATGCCCGTGGTAGCGCCCCCGCGGACCGGCAGGGACACGGTCGCCGCCGCTCCGCCGACCCGCGCCGCACTGCCGACCCGCGCCGCACTGCCGACCCGCGCCGCACTGCCGACCCGCGCCGCACTGCCGACCCGCGCCGGGCGGACAGCCGGGACCAGCGCGGCGGGCCGGGCATCGACCGGCGGTCCCCGGCCGACCGCGACCGGGCCCGGCTGGAACCACCCGAGGACGCCCGGGCCGCGGACCTGGATCCGGCGATCCGGCACCAGTTGCGCAGCCTCGGCGCCCCGGCGGCGGAGAAGGTCGCCCGGCACCTGGTCGCCGCCGGCCAGCTTATCGACGAGGACCCGGCCCGCGCGCTCGAGCAGGCGCGCGCCGCCCGCGCGATGGGCGCCCGCCTGGCGGTGGTCCGGGAGGCCGTCGGGGTGGCGGCGTACAGCGCGGGCGAGTGGCGCGAGGCGCTCTCCGAACTACGGGCGGCGTACCGCATGGGCGGTGACGGCGAGCTGCTCCCGCTCATCGCCGACGCCGAGCGCGCGGTCGGCCATCCCGAGCGGGCTCTGGCACTCGCCCATGGATCGGACGCTGCCCGGCTCTCGGCGGAGGCGCGGATCGAGATGATGCTCGTCGAGTCGGGTGCCCGCCGGGACCTGGGCCAGGCCGAGGCCGCCGTCGTGCTGCTGCAACGGGAGGTCGAGCGGGCGGCAACGGCGCCGGAGCTGGCCGGGAGGGTCTACTACGCCTACGCCGACGCGCTGCTCGACGCGGGCCGGCGCGACGATGCGCGCACGTGGTTCGCGGCGTCCCGCGACACCGACCCCGAGGGCACCGATGCGCAGGATCGGCTGGCCGCGCTGGACGCGAGCTGAGCATGGATGTGGCGCTCGCCGGACGGTTGCCCGACGGCCGCGCGGTGCGCCTTTTCGGCACCGCCGGCCGGATCGCCGCAATCGAAGCGATCACCGCACCAAAGGATGCGGATCTGCCCTGGCTGGTGCCTGGGCTGATCGACATCCAGGTCAACGGCTTCGGCGGGTACGACGTGAACGCGGCCGAGCCGGATCCGGCGCACATCGTAGCGATCTCGCGGTTGCTGGCCGCCCGCGGCGTCACCGGCTGGTGCCCGACGGTCACGACCTGCGCGCCCGACGCGGCGCTGCGGCGGATCGCGGCGGTGCATGACGCGCTGGCCTCGTCGCCGCACGCCGCGCACGCGGTGCTGGGGATCCACATGGAGGGGCCGTGGCTCTCACCGAACGAGGGCACCCGCGGCGTACACCCGCCCGAGCACATCGGCCCGCCGTCGGTGGCCGCGCTCGACGAGTTGCTGGCGGCCGGGAGCGGGCTGATCCGCATCGTGACGTTGTCACCGGAGTGGCCCGGCGCCATCACGGTCATCGAGGCGATCGCCGCAGCGGGGGTGGTCCCGGCGATCGGGCACACCGACGCGTCGCCCGACCAGATCGATGCCGCGGTCGCCGCCGGCGCGCGGCTCTCGACCCACCTCGGCAACGGCGCGCCGACGCTGCTGGCGAGGCATCCGAACGTGATCTGGTCGCAGCTAGCGGCCGACGCCATGGCGGCTTCCTTCATCGCCGACGGCCATCACCTTCCTGCGGCGACCCTGCGCTCGATGGTGCGGGCCAAGGGCCAGCAGCGCTGCATCCTGGTCAGCGACAGCACGGCCGTCGCCGGATGCCCTCCGGGCCGTTACGACACGCCGGTCGGCGGCCAGGTCGAGCTGAGCGCCGATGGCCGTCTCGCCGTCGCCGGAACGCCCTATCTGGCCGGCTCCGCGGTCAGCCTGGCCGAGTGCGTGGCCCGCGCGAGCAGGCTCGCGGATGTCACGCCGGCCGCTGCCGTCGAGATGGCCAGCCGGATCCCGGCCGAGCTGCTGGGGGCCGCCGAGCGCGGATCTCTCGATGTCGGCTCGGCGTACGACGTTGTCGAGATCGATGGTGCAGCCGGCCCGGACCGGCACCTGGCGGTGCGGGCCGTCTGGTTCGACGGACATCGGGTTACCGGTGGCGGTACGTAACACATTCGGCACTCCGCGGTCGGCGCCGTCCACAGGTCGGTCCGTCGTCCACCGGTCGGCCGCAGCACCGCCGCAGCCGGCCCGGCGTACCCACACTTGATCCGAACGTGGTCGCGTCAGGACCGCGGCGGGAGGAGTAGGCATGGTGGGTACGACGAGGAGCAAGGACCGCGCCCGGCTGCGCGTCGTGAAGGCGGCCGACGTGGGTCGCCGCCGGCCGGCGGCCGCGCCGGGACTGAACGAGATCAGGCTTATCGGGCGCCTGGCGGCGCCGGCGGAGACCCGGACGCTGCCGAGCGGCGACGAGGTGGCAACCTTCCGGCTGGTGGTGCCGCGCCGGATCGATCGGGCGGGCGAGCGGCGCCGGCAGGCTTCCGACACGCTCGACTGTCAGGCCTGGCCGGCCCCGCTGCGGTCCAAGGTGGGCCGGTGGCAGGGCGGCGAGGTGGTCGAGGTGCGCGGCGAGCTGCGGCGCCGGTTCTGGCGCGGCGCGCACGGCCCGGAGAGCCGGTGCGAGGTCGAGGTCGTGTCCGCGGCGTTACGCCGCAAGGCGCCGCCGGTCGGGGCCGGCGCGGTGGCCGGCGGCGAGCGCTAGTCACGGTTCGATCCGGGTCACTGGTCGATCGGGCGGAACACCAGACCGGTGCGCGGTTTCGGCGTGAAGAGCGTCGATTTGCGCGGCATGCGGTCGCCGGCGTCGGCGACCTCGGCCACTGCCGCTACCGGGGTCGGGTTCAGCGCGAGCACCGTGCCGCCCGCAGCGGCCCGGATCGCGGCGCCGAGGTCATGCTCGAAGCCGACGATGTCCTCGTGGTCCCGCAGTCCCCAGCGATCGCGGATGAGGAAATGGTGCGCGACCGTGACGTCGAGCGAGCGCCACGCCGCCGAATGATCAGCCGGGACGGCCGCGTCCATTGCCGCGGTGTCGAGGTTCGTCAGCAGGTACGCCGTGGTGCCGTCGGTCAGCGCGAACGCCGTGCCGGCCGCGCCCTGCCGGCGCAGCGCGGCCAGCAGCGGCTCTGTACCGGCATCGACCGGCGTGATCGCCGCCACGCCGCGTAGCCGGTCGACCGCCTCGACCAGGGGCAGGCCGGGGATCACGCGATGGGTCGCCTCGACGTGGGGTCCGCTCGACGTCGCGTCCACCAGCAGGGCAAGGCCGCGGTCCCACCCGCCGGCGCCCGCCCCGGCATCGTGCCGGGCGGCCTGATACTCCAGGTACGTCGCGTAGCGGTGGTGACCGTCAGCGATGACGGCGCGGCGGGTCGCCAGCTCGTCCGCGGCCGCGGCGATCGCGTCGGCGTCGGTGATCCGCCACACCCGGTGCCGGATACCGTCGTCGGTGACCGCGTCGGCCACCAGCGCAGACGCGGGGTCGGCGGTGAGTCGGTCGAGCTCGGCGGCGAGGGTGCCCGAGCCGGCGTAGACGAGGTAGATCGGTTCGAGGTCGGCGTGGGTCGCCTCCATCAGCGCCAGCCGGTCCGCGACCGGCCCGGCCATGGTGCTCTCGTGCGGCAGTATCACGTCGTCCTCGGGAGGATGCAGGTCGACCAGGGCGAGCAGCCCGCGGGTGCGGCTCTCGCCGTCGCTCAGCTCATAGCCGCTCATCTCATAGCCGTAAAGGCCGGGTTCGGCATCGCGGACCAGCGTGCCGTCGGCCTGCCACGCGCTCAGATCGGCCGCTGCCCGCTCGTAGCGGTTGCCCGGGCCCTCGGCCGGGCCGGCCGGCAGGACGACGTGTACGGCGTTGTGCGGGTTCGACTCAGCGAGTCGCGCGCGCAGGTCGGGGCTGATGACGTCGTACGGTGGGCACAGGAGATCCGCGAGCGCGGGCTGATCCGCGCCGTCGGCGTATCGCAGGGCGCGGAAGGGGGAGATCGTAAGGCCGGTACGGCGCGACGTCATGGCACGCATGGTAGGGGTCGCCGTGGTCTGAGTGTGCCGCGAACGGGAGGAGCTTGCATTGCAGGGCGAAGGTTGGCAGTCGGGAGAGCAGGGACCGGAATCCGCGGAGGCACCGGTGCCGGACGTCCTCCCGCAGGGCGAGGCCTACGACTGGTACATCCGCGGCGTCGAGCTGCTGGAGGCGGGCAACCCCACGGGGGCGGTGGCGTTGATCCAGCCCGCTGTCGCAGCCGAGCCGCAGTCCCGCGCGGTCCGCGAGGCGCTCGCGCGAGCACAATTCGACTCCGGCCGGTACGACGAGGCGGTCGAGAGCTTCAGCTGGATCCTGTCGGTCGACCCGGCCGACGACTACGCGCAGTTCGGCCTCGGCCTGGCCGCGGCGAAATCCGGCAACATGAAGCTCGCCGTGACCCATCTGGCGCTGGCCGCGGCGATGCGACCTGACGTCACCCACTACTCCACCGCACTGCGCGGTGCGCGGGCCGCGCTCTCGGCGAGTTCGCGCTGAGCGCCGGGCCGGACAGCGCCGGCGGTCGCGCGGCGCTGGCGGATATCTACGACGTCGCGCTGTTCGACCTCGACGGCGTGCTCTACGCCGGTACGGCGCCCATCGAGCACGCCGCCGAAGCGGTCGCCGCCGCCCGGGCCCACGGCCTGCGTCCCGTCTTCGTGACCAACAACGCGTCCCGCACCGCGCCGGAGGTCGTGGATCTGCTCGGCCGGGTCGGCGTGCCCGCGCAGCCGGCCGAGGTGGCGACCTCCGCCCAGGCCGCCGCTCATCTGCTCGCCGGCCGGCTCCCGGCCGCCGCCCGTGTCCTCGTCTGCGGCAGCGACGCGCTTCGCGGCGAGATCCGCGCGGTCGGGCTCACCCCGGTCGGGACCGCCGGCGAGGATCCCATCGCGGTCGTCCAGGGCTACGATGCCGGCGTCGGATGGCGGGAGCTCGCCGAGGCGACCGTCGCCGTCCGCCGTGGCGCCTGGTGGGTGGCCACCAACGCCGATCTGACGCTGCCGTCGCCGCGAGGCCCGCTGCCGGGCAACGGCGCCCTCGTGCAGGTCGTCGCCGTGGCATCGGGCCGGTATCCCGTCGTCGCCGGCAAGCCAGAGCCCACGATGCACCGCGAGGCGATGGCCCGCGCCGGTGCCGGCCGGGCCCTCGTCGTCGGGGACCGTCTTGATACCGACATCCTCGGTGCGAACCGCGTCGGCTGCGACAGCCTGCTGGTGCTGACGGGGGTGACCACGCCGGCCGAGCTGCTCGCGGCCCCCGCCGAGCAGCGGCCGACCCACATCGCCGCCGACCTGCGCGGGCTGCTCGCACCGCCGCGCCGGCCGCGCCCGCCGCAACCTCCCGCCGCGGACTCAGGCGGTCCGTCCTTCGCGCTCGGCGGCTGGGTGGCGGCCGCCGGCTCGTCCCTGCATCTCGCCGGCGACCCCGACGGCGCGTGCGTCGGCGCGGACGTCGACGCGCTGCGGGCGCTGTGCGCGGCCGCGTGGTCGGCGGGAGTTGACGGCGCGGGCGGGGTCGCAGCGGGCACGCCGGCCGCCGCCGCCGCGCTCGACCGGCTGCTTTTGGCCTCCGCGTGAGGCTTAGAACAGGCTGCGCAACCGGAGCAGATCGCGGAAGCTGGCGTCGATGCGCAGCCGGCCGGTCGCGAACGCCGTCGCGAGCTTGAGGCGGCCGTCGACCAGGGCGACGAGGTCGTCACCGGTCATGGACAGCGTCGCGTCCGGCCGCTCGTCGTCGGCGATACGCCGGTGCAGGCCGGTCAGCGCCCCCTCGTGCAGGTCGCCGATCCAGGTAGCGTCGAGGTCGGTGACGTGGCAGGCGATGGAGCGGTCCCCGGCCGCCACGGCGGCCGGCTCCTTCGACTTCGACATCTGCGCGGCGAGCTGATCGAGCGCGATCGCGCATTCCTGCTCGGTCGCCATGCGGCGATCACCATCCTCCCGCTCGGAGCCGGTCGTCGGGTCACGACGCTACCCGAGCGGGCCGGGCGGGTAGCGTAGGAGAGACGCCCGAGAGATGCGACGGCGCCGGGCGGCGTACCGAGGCCGGACCCTTGAGGAGGTCGGACGTGGACCACGACGAGCACGCGGCGGCCGCCGTACCCGTACCGGACCTGCGGGACCTGGACGAGCGCCTCGCCGAGCTCGACGAGCGGCCGCTCGTCGAGCACCCGGCCGCGTTCGACGAGCTGCACCGCCGGCTGGCCGGCTCCCTGGACGAGCTCGACCCACGCACCGACCACGCCCCGCAGGCGCCGCTGCCCGGGCCGCCCGATCGGTGAGCCGGTGGCTCCTGCGCATCGACGCCAGCGCCTCGACGCGGAGCTGGTACGCCGTGGTCTCGCGCGTTCGCGGGAGGTCGCGGTGACGCTGATCGACGACGGCCGCGTTCGCGTCGGCGGCCGCATCGCGGTGAAGGCGGCGACCGGCGTCACCCCGGACGAGCCGGTCGTGGTCAGACCGGCACCTGACGGCCGCCCGGACTACGTCTCGCGCGGTGCGCACAAGCTGGTCGGTGCGCTCGACGCCTTCCGCGTCGACCCGATCGGCGCGCGCTGCATCGACGCCGGCGCCTCGACGGGAGGATTCACCGACGTCCTGCTGCGGCGCGGCGCGGCCGGCGTCGTCGCCGTCGACGTCGGCTACGGCCTGCTCGCGTGGCGGCTGCGGACCGACGAGCGGGTCACCGTCGTCGATCGCACCAACGTCCGGCTGATGTCACCGGCCGCCGTCGGCGGTCGGGCCGACCTGGTCGTCGCCGACCTCTCCTTCATCTCACTGCGCCTGGTGCTGCCGGTCCTGCTGGCCTGCACCCGCTTCCGCGGCGACCTCCTGCCCATGGTCAAGCCCCAGTTCGAGGTCGGCCGCGACCAGGTCGGCAGCGGGGGGGTCGTGCGCGACCCGGCGCGGCACCGCGACGCGGTCCGCGCCGTCGCCAGCACCGCAATCGGGCTCGGCGCCCGGGTCGAGGGCGTCGTCGCGAGCCCGTTGCCGGGGCCGGCCGGCAACGTGGAGTACTTCCTGCACCTGCGCCCCGGCGCGCCGGCCGATGCCGATGGGCCGTCCGGGCGCCTGGACGCTCTCATCGCCGCGGCCGTCGAGGCCGGTCCGCATCGCGACGCCCGGGCCGACCGGTGACCCGCACCGCGCTGCTTGTCACGCACACCGGGCGCGCCGATGTCATCCAGCTCGCCCGCCGGGTCGCGGAAGAGCTGCGCGCGGCCGGTTTCGACCTGCGCGTCCTCGAGGACGAGGCCGACGATCTCGCCATCCGGATCGCCGACACGGTCACGGCGGAGGAGCCCAAGAACCGGCCGGACCTCGCGCCCGAGATCGCGATCGTGCTCGGCGGCGACGGCACGATCCTGCGCGCGGCCGAGATCGTCCGGCCGCTCGGCGTACCGCTGCTCGGCGTCAACCTGGGCCGCGTCGGCTTCCTGGCCGGCACCGAGCCGGGCGACGTCGATGAGATGGTCAGCCGCGTCGTGACGCGCGATTACGCCGTTACCGAGCGGATGACGGTCGAGATCGACGTCGCCGCGCCAGACGGCAGCCACACGTCCTGCTGGGCCATGAACGAGGCCTCCCTGGAGAAGTCGCGCCGCGGTCGGGTCATCGACGTCACGCTGTCCGTCGACGGGCACGCGCTGACCGCCTTCGGATGCGACGGCGTCATCTGCTCCACGCCGATCGGTTCCACGGCCTACGCGTTCTCCGCCGGTGGTCCGGTGGTCTGGCCGGACGTCGAGGCGCTGCTCGTCGTACCGAGCAACGCGCACGCGCTCTTCGCCCGGCCGCTGTTGGTCGCGCCGACGGCGGTCGTCTCGCTGGACATCGGCGCGGTCGGGTACGGCGGCCTGCTTATCTGCGACGGCCGGCGCTCCACCAACGTCGAGCCGGGCAGCCGGCTGGTCCTGCGGCGCGGCGCGCACGAGGTGCGGGTCGCGTCCTTTGACGGCGGGCCGTTCACCGACCGACTGGTCGACCGGTTCCGCCTGCCCGTGCTCGGATTCCGCGACCACCGGCTGCCGGCGCCGGACGGCTCGTCCGAGGTGGATGCCTGACCGGCTGGTCGTCGACCGGCGCCGCAACGGGCTGAACACGGTGCGGCTCGCGCTGGCGGCGAGCGTCCTGGGCTGGCACTCCTTCCTGCTGACCGGCCGCACGAGTGCTGCCCGGCTTCTGGGTCTGCCTCGCGGTCGTAGGCTGCGTCGCGCTGTCCGCACCGCGGTGGTGGCTGCCGCTCCGGTGACCCGGCAGGTCCCGGCTCGAGCCGCCGGATCCCAGCCGATGGTCGGTCCACGCGGGTAGGGTGCTCCGGTGAAGTTCACCGTCAACGGCACGGCCGACGACGCGGCGCGAGGGTGCCGGGCGTTCAACGGCGTACCGGTCACGGCCGAGCGCAAGCACCGGTGAAACCGCGGCTGACGGGAGGGTTGGGCTTGCTGGACGAGATGCGGATCCGCGCCCTCGGTGTGATCGAGGACGCCACGCTCGAACTCGACCCCGGCCTCACCGTGCTGACCGGTGAGACCGGTGCCGGCAAGACGATGGTGGTGACCGGGCTGTCGCTGCTGCTTGGCGGCCGGGCCGACTCCACGATGGTCCGGCACAAGCAGCGGGCCGCCTGCGTTGAGGGCCGGCTGCACGTCGATGCGGCCGGGCCCGCGGCCGCCCGCGCTCTCGACGCGGGCGCCGAGCTCGACGCGGACGACACGCTGATCGTCGCCCGCACGGTGCTGGCCGAGGGCCGCTCCCGCGCGCACCTCGGCGGCCGGTCCGTCCCGATCACCGTGCTCGCCGAGCTCGCGGACGATCTGGTAGCCGTGCACGGCCAGTCCGATCAGCTCGGGCTGCTGCGGCCCGCGGCCCAGCGGGCGGCACTGGACCGCTACGCCGGTCCGGCCCACGCCGCGCTGCTCGACGCGCTCGCGGCGTCGTACCACCGCTGGCGCGCGGTCGATGCCGATCTCGCCGACCGGACCGGCCGGATCCGGGAGCGGCGGCAGGAGGCCGACCTGCTGCGGCATGGCATCGTCGAGATCGACGCGGTGCAGGCCGCGCCGGGAGAGGACGACGCCCTGAGCGCGGAGTCGCGCCGGCTCGCCGGCGCCGACGACCTGCGGATCGCGGCCCAGACGGCGCACGACGCGCTGGCCGGTCGGGAGGACGAGACCGTCGACAGGGCCGCGACCGCCGACGTCAGCGGTCTGGTCGGGCTGGCCCGCCGCGCGCTGGAGCACGCCGCGAGCGGCGACGTCGCCGACCCCGACCTCGCCGAGTACGCCGACCGTCTGGCCGATGTCGCCGCGATCGTGCGTGACGTCACCGGAGACCTCGCCTCGTACGTCTCCACGCTCGATGCCGACCCGGCCCGGCTGGACGCCGTCGAGAGCCGCCGCGCCGAGCTGAAGGCGGTGACCCGCAAGTACGCCGACGGCGTGGACGGCATGCTCGCCTGGGCCGCCGATGCCCGGGACCGGCTGGTCGGGCTGGACACGTCCGAGGAGGCGCTGGCGGCGCTGAGGAACGAGCGGGACACGCTCGCGGCCGAGACCGACACGCTGGCCGGCAAGGTCTCGCGGTCGCGGGTCAGGGCCGGCCGGACGTTCGCGGCGGCCGTCACCGACGAGCTCGCGGCGCTGGCGATGGCCGACGCCGAGCTGCGGGTCGCCGTGCGCCGACGGGCCACGACCGGGCCGGAGGGGTACGACGACGTCGCACTCGAGCTGGTGGCGCATCGCGGCGCTGAGCCCCGAGCGGTGCAGCGCGGCGCCTCCGGCGGCGAGCTGTCCCGGATCATGCTGGCCATCGAGGTCGTCCTCGCCGGGCATGATCCGGTCCCGACCATGGTCTTCGACGAGGTCGACGCCGGCGTCGGCGGGTCCGCGGCGACCGAGGTGGGCCGGAGGCTGGCCCGGCTGGCGCGCGATCACCAGGTCATCGTCGTCACCCACCTGCCCCAGGTCGCGGCCTACGCCGACCGCCACCTCGTCGTCGACCGGACCGGCGGCGGGCGAGCGGCAGCGACGCGGACCGCCGTCCGCCGGCTCGACGACGCCGAGCGCACCCGCGAGCTGGCTCGGATGCTGGCCGGCCTGGCCGATTCCGAGCTCGGGCAGGCGCACGCCGAGGAGCTGCTGGACGCTGCATCACGGGACAAATCGGACCGGAGCGTGACACGGCTGTGACAGGTGGGGCAGGCGTGCCTACCGGGAAAAGGTAACCGCGTAGGGCACTATCGGCCGCATGAAGCTAGCCACCTCGCGGCATCCCCGCGGCAGCGACACCGGCTCCGCCAGCAAGCGGCCGCGTCGTGGCACCCGCTCCGGGGTCATCGGCACCGCCCGCGTGGACCGGCGTACCAAGAACCTCACCGCCAGACTGGGCCCGGGCGACGTCGCCATCATCGATCATGTCGACCTCGACCGGGGCAGCGCCGACGCGCTGATCGCGGCCAAGGTCAAGGCGGTCGTCAACGCGGCGCCCAGCATCTCGGGGCGCTACCCCAACCTCGGCCCCGGGGCGCTCGTCGGTGCGGGCATACCGCTCGTCGACGGGGTCGGCAAGGAGATCTTCGGCGCGGTCAGGGACGGCACACGGATCCGGCTCGACGGCGGCACCGTCTACGTCGATGACGAGCCGGTCGCGACCGGCACGCGGCAGGACAGGGACTCGGTGGCGAGCGCGCTGGTCGAGGCCAAGTCGGGGCTGTCGAGCCAGCTCGAGGCGTTCGCCGCGAACACGATGGAGTTCATGCGGCGGGAGCGGGCGCTGCTCCTCGACGGCGTCGGGCTGCCCGACATCCGGACCGTCCTGGAGCACCGGCCCTGCCTCGTCGTGGCCCGCGGCTACGACTACAAGTCCGACCTCGCCGGGCTCCGGCACTACATCAAGGAATACAAGCCGCGGCTGATCGGCGTCGACGGCGGCGCCGACGCGCTGGTCGAGGCGGGTTACCGGCCGCACCTGATCATCGGCGACATGGACTCGGTCAGCGACGAGACCCTGCGCTGCGGTGCCGAGGTCATCGTGCACGCCTATCCCGACGGGCGCGCACCCGGTTTGGAGCGGGTGCTCGATCTCGGCGTCGAGGCGATCACCTTCCCGGCGGCGGGCACCAGCGAGGATATGGCGATGCTGCTCGCCGACGGCAAGGGAGCCTCGCTGGTGATCGTCGCCGGCATGCACGCGACGCTCACCGAGTTCCTCGACCGCGGCCGCGGTGGCATGGCCTCGACCTTCCTGACCCGGCTCAAGCTCGGGGCGAAGCTGGTCGACGCCAAGGCTGCGGCGCAGATGCACCGCACCCGGATCTCCGCCGTCGCGCTGATGATGGTCGTCGTCGCCGCGCTCGTCGCTCTGCTCGTCGTTCTCGCCGCGTCCGCCACCGGCCGCAACTACCTCGACATCGCCCACGAGCACGCCAACAGCACCTGGCACTGGGTGCAGGACCTCTTCCGCTGACCCCTCGCGTCAACTGACCACCAAGACGGACGGATCCCTGGTCGTGATCGATTTCCGGTACCACCTCGTATCCATCATCTCGGTCTTCCTGGCCCTGGCCATCGGAGTCGTCATCGGCACGACGGCCCTCAACGGCGCCGTCGTCGGTGACCTCCGGCACCAGGTCAGGGACCTCAGGGGCGACAAGTCGACCCTGCAGAAGCAGGCCAGGTCCCTGCAGGGTCAGGTCGCGCACGGCAATGACTTCGCCGCGGCAATCGGGCCGGCCGCGGTCGCCGGCGAGCTCACCGGCCAGCGCGTCCTGGTCGTCGCCGCGCCGGGCGCGTCGGCCAGCGACACGGCCGCGGTGAGAAACCTGATCACCGATGCCGGCGGCACGGTCACGACGCAGCTGGCGCTTTCGGCGGCGTACACCGACCCCAACCACGCCACGGACCTGCAGCAGTACGCCGCCAGCGGCATCGCCCCCGCCGGCTTCACGCTGCCCAAGTCCGACGACGCCGGCACCGTTGCCGGCGCCCTGCTGGCCGACGTGCTGATGGCGCCGGCGGACGCGAAGGCCAAGCGACCCACTGACGCCGAGCGGCAGGCCGTGCTCTCCGGCTTCATCTCGCAGGCCCTCATGTCGCTGAAGCCGGAAACACCCGCCCCGGCCGGCGTGGCCGTCGTGGTCGCCGGCGCGCCGCCGGCCGGGGCGACGGCGGCCGCGCAGTCGCACACCGTGACGGCCCTGGCCGCGGCCCTGCAGGCGCGTGGCAGGGCCGTCGTGGTCGCCGGCCCGGCGGCGAGCGACGGCGGCACCGGGATCGTCGGTGCCATCCGGCAGAGCCCGGCGATGGCGCAGCAACTCTCGACGGTCGACAACATCGACGCGTCCAGCGGGCAGGTCGCCACCGTGCTCGCGCTCAAGGAACGCCTCGGCGGGCCCGCCGGTCAGTACGGCGTCCAAGCCGACGCCGACGCGACCGCGCCCGGCGCCGCCGTGCAGTAGCAATCGGCGGCGGGCCACCGGTTTGGGGCGCGGTCCCGTGTTACCGTGAGGCCCCGTGAGTCGACCCGCCGGACCAGGTTTCCGACCATCGCTCGAGCAGAGCAAGCACATCTTCGTCACCGGGGGCGTGGCCTCTTCCCTCGGCAAGGGCCTGACCGCGTCCAGTCTCGGCACCCTGCTGACCAACCGCGGGCTGCGCGTCACGATGCAGAAGCTCGACCCCTACCTCAATGTCGATCCCGGGACGATGAACCCGTTCCAGCACGGCGAGGTCTTCGTCACCGCCGACGGCGCCGAGACCGACCTCGACGTCGGGCACTACGAGCGCTTCCTCGACGTGGAGCTGGTCGGCCGGGCCAACGTCACCACCGGCCAGGTCTACTCGTCGGTGATCGCCAAGGAGCGCCGCGGCGAGTATTTGGGCGACACGGTCCAGGTGATCCCGCACATCACGAATGAGATCAAGGACCGCATCCTGTCGATGGACGGCCCCGACATCGACGTGGTCATCACCGAGATCGGCGGCACCGTCGGCGACATCGAGTCGCTGCCGTTCCTCGAGGCGGCCCGGCAGGTCCGCCACGACGTCGGCCGGGACAACTGCTTCTTCCTGCACGTTTCGCTGGTGCCGTTCATCGGCCCATCCCACGAGCTGAAGACCAAGCCGACCCAGCACTCGGTCGCCGCTCTGCGCAGCATCGGCATCCAGCCCGACGCGCTGGTCTGCCGCTGCGACCGGGAGCTGCCGCCCGCGGTCAAGCGCAAGATCTCCCTGATGTGCGACGTGGATCCCGAGGCGGTCATCTCCAATCCCGACGTGCCGTCGATCTACGACCTGCCCCGGCTGCTGCACGGCGAGGGACTGGACGCCTACGTCGTACGCCGGCTCAACCTGCCGTTCCGCGACGTGGACTGGACGGTGTGGAACGACCTGCTCGACCGCGTGCACAACCCGTCGCACACGGTCCGGGTGGCGATCGTGGGCAAGTACGTCGACCTGCCCGATGCCTACCTGTCCGTCACGGAGGCCGTGCGGGCCGGCGGTTTCGCCAACCGCGCTCGGGTCGACATTATCTGGGTCCCGTCCGATGACTGCCGCACACCGGAGGGGGCGGCGAAGGCGCTCGGTGACGTCGACGGCGTGATCATCCCCGGCGGGTTCGGCGTGCGCGGCATCGAGGGCAAGATCGGCGCGGCCCGTTACGCGCGGGAGCGGCAGGTGCCGATCCTCGGGCTGTGCCTCGGACTGCAGTGCATGACGATCGAGGTCGCCCGCGACGTCGCCGGGATCGCTGATGCCGGCTCGTCAGAATTCGACCCGCAGACACCCGATCCGGTGATCGCGACGATGGCGGACCAGGTCACCGTGGTCGACGGATCGCGGGACATGGGCGGGACGATGCGGCTGGGCGATTACACCGCGGATCTGAGCCCGGGCTCGCTCGCCGCCACCGCCTACGCCACCGCCACCGCCACCGAACGGCACCGGCACCGGTACGAAGTCAACAATGCCTATCGAGGCCGGCTCGAGGCGGCCGGGCTGCGGTTCTCCGGTACGTCGT
Source organism: Mycobacteriales bacterium (assembly GCA_038253135.1). Classification (GTDB taxonomy): domain Bacteria; phylum Actinomycetota; class Actinomycetes; order Mycobacteriales; family QHCD01; genus JBBSHJ01. The sequence continues at coordinate 14,769 of JBBSHJ010000036.1, forward strand.
CCGGGGGACGGCTGGTCGAATACATCGAGTTGCCGATCGAGGTGCACCCGTTCTTCGTGGCAACGCAGGCGCACCCCGAGTTCACCTCGCGCCCGACCCGGCCGAATCCGCTGTTCCGTGCCTTCGTGGCCGCCGCGACCGACTACGCCGAGGCGGAGCGCCTCCCGGTCGAGCTGCCCGAGGTCGTGCACGGATGAGCGAGCCGCATGGGTACGACGTCACCGCGAGCCGGCGCATCTATGACGGCCGGCTCTTCGGGCTGCGCCTGGACACGGTCGTCATGCCTGGCGGGGCGAGTGCCGAGCGGGACGTCTTCGAGCACCCCGGCGCCGTGGTCGTGGCGGCGCTGGACGGCGCCGCCCGGTTGGCGCTGGTGCGCCAGTTCCGGCACCCGATCGGCCGCTACACGTGGGAGCTGCCGGCCGGGCTGTGCGACGTCGCCGACGAGCCGCTGCCGTCCGCCGCCGCCCGGGAGCTGTGCGAGGAGACCGGTCTCGAGGCGGCGACGTGGGACACGCTGCTGGACCTGGTCACGTCGCCCGGCTTCTCGACCGAGCAGGTACGGGTCTTCCTGGCCCGCGACCTGCGGGCGACCGACGACACGTCGTACGCCCGCCATCACGAGGAGGCGGAGATGACGGTGCGTTGGGTGCCGATCGACGCCGCTGTCGCCGAGGCCTTTGCCGGCACGCTCGAGAACGCCGCCACGGTCGCGGGCGTGCTGGCCGTGGCCCGGGCCCGCGGCAGCAACTTCCGCGGCCTGCGCACCGCGGACGCCCGGTTCACTAGTAGTTAGTCAGCGGCCGGCAGCGCGATCTCGAACCGGCAGCCGCCGCGGACGTTGCGCACGGACGCGGCGCCGTCGTGCGCCTCCACGATCGCCCGTACGATCGCGAGCCCGAGCCCGGCACCGCTGTGGTCCGCCGGCGAGCGGGACGTGCTGCCGCGCCAGCCGGTGTCGAAGACCAGGTCGATCTCGTCGTCGGCGATCCCGCCGCAGGTGTCGGTCACCGTCACCAGTGCGGTGCCCCGCTCGCGCCGGACGCCGACGGCGACGGTCGCGTCGTGCGGGGTGGCCCGCACCGCGTTGACGAGCAGGTTGCTGATCGCGCGGACGATCTCGCGGCTGTCGACCGTGACAGGGACCGCTTCGACCGCGTCGCCGACCAGGCGCACGCCGCTGGCCGCGGCCAGCGACTCGACCTCAGCCATGGCGTCGGAGACGAGGTCGTAGAGCGAGACCCGCGACGGGCAGAGGTCGAGCCGGCCGAGCTGCATCCGGGACAGCTGGAACAGGTCGTCGACCATCGTCGACATCCGCTCCGAGCTCATCCGGATCCGCTTGTAATACAGGTCCGGATCGGTCGCGACGCCGTCCTCGAGCGACTCGGACATTGCCCGCAGCCCTGCGAGCGGCGTGCGGAGATCGTGCGAGATCCAGGCGATCAGCTCGCGGCGGGAGTGCTCGATGGCCCGCTCCCGCTGCTGTGACTCGGCCAGCCGGGCACTGGTGCGTTCCAGCTCGGCCGCGACCGAGGACAGCTCGCTGCCGAGGACCAGGCCGTGCAGGGCCGGTCGGCGCCCGTCACCGAGCTCGGCGGTGGCCCGTTGCAGGTGTTTCGAGCTACCCGCCAGCTGCCGGCCGACGACCACCGCTGTGGCGATCGAGCACAGGGCGGCGGCCGCGCACACGGTAAGCATGACGCGCAGGTCGTGCCCGGACAGGAACATCGCCTGACCGACGACCACGGCACCGGCCACCACGCCGAGCACCCCGATCGTGGAGGCGGTGACGACCGAGGCCAGCACCGACCGGCTGCGCACCAGCCGCAACACGATCAGCCCGGCGAGCGTGACGACGGCAGTGGCGCCCGCGGCCATGGCGACGATCAGGCCGAGATCGTGCGCGCTCATGACGCGCCGACCGCCGTACGGGCGTCGAAGAGATAACCGACGCCCCAGACTGTCAGCAACAGCTGCGGTACGGCGGGATCGGCCTCGATCTTCCCGCGCAGCCGGCGGACGTGGACGGTGACCGTCGAGACGTCACCGAAATCCCAGCCCCACACGCGGCGCATCAGGTCCTCGCGCGAGAACGCCCGCTGCGGGTTGCGCAGGAAGAAGGTCAGCAGGTCGAACTCCCGAAGCGTCAGTGCCAACGGCTCGCCCTCCCGGGTCGCCGCGTGGGTGCTCTCATCGAGCCGGATCGGCCCGGCCGTCAGGACTCCCGGCGCCCGATCGCCCGGGCTGCGGCGGCGCAGCACCGCGCGCACCCGGAGCACCAGCTCGCGCGGGGAGAACGGCTTGGTCACGTAGTCGTCGGCGCCGACCTCGAGGCCGGCGATGCGGTCGTCCTCCTGCCCGAGCGCCGTCACCATGACGACCGGGAGATCGAGGTCGCGGCGGACCCGGCGGCACAGCTCGATGCCGTCGATGCCGGGCAGCATCCGATCGAGCAGCAGCAACGAGAAATGCGACTGCTGCAGCAGATCCCATGCGGCCGCGCCATCGGTCGCGACCGTGACCGCCATGCCCTCACGGTGCAGGTAGTCAGCGATGACCTCGGCGATGCTCGTGTCGTCCTCGACGAGCAGCACGTGTGGCGGTCCCGGCATGAATCGAGTCTAGGAACTCCGGCCGCCGGGCGCGCTGGTGATCGCCCGCGCGGCGGCGTCCGTCCCGGATTCGTAATAACTATTCGGCGAGCTCGGCCGCGCGGTCGGCGACGGCACAGCGGACCTCGCCGAGCAGCGACCAGTCCCGGCTCGGGTGTACGCGATTGGCGCACAGCACGACGGACACACCGCGCGAGCGGTCGACGACGATCGACGTACCGGTGAAACCGGTGTGCCCGATCGCGCCGCCTTCCGCGAGGCTGCCCATGAAGCTGCGATCACCGATCCGCGGCCCGAAGCCGGCGCGATAGCCGGGGTCGACGTCGGGCGGGAGCTGGTCGGTGTGCATCGTCGCGGCGACGTCTGCCGGGAGCACGCGGACGCCGTCGAGGGCGCCGTCCGCGCGCAGGAATTCGGCGAACCGGCCGAGGTCGGCCGGTGTGGAGAAGAGGCCGGCGTTGCCGACTTGACCGCCGAGGCACCACGAGTTCTCGTCGTGCACGCTGCCGCGGACCATGCCGCGCTCGACGTAGGGCTCGTACTCGGTCGCCGCGCACCGCTCGGCCGGAGCCGGGCCGTACGCCGTCTCGGCGAGCCCGAGCGGGCCGGTCACGAACCGCGCCAGCAGCTCGGGCAGCGTCGTGCCCGTGGCCGTTTCGGCCAGCCAGCCGGCTGTGATGTAGCCCAGGCAGGAGTAGGTGAAGATCGAGCCGGGTCGGGCTTCCAGCGACATCGACAGCAGCGCGGTGCGGCGTTCCGCGGCCGGCACGGTCCACAGCCGGGCGTGGGCCGGCAGGCCCGAGGTGTGGGTGAGCAGATGTCGCAACGTCACCGTGGACCTGTCGCCGCCGCGCCACTCCGGGAAGGTCTCGCCGATCGGCCGGTCGAGGTCGAGCCCGCCGTCGGCCACCAACCGCAGCAGCACCGTGGCGGTGAACAGCTTGGTCAGCGAGGCGATGTCGAAGACGGTGTCGGCGCTCATCGCGACCCGGTCGGCTTCCGGCAATATGCGGCCGGACGCGTCGGCGTAGCGGACCGCGTCGCCGGCAACCGCGAGCTCGGCCAGCTGGCCGTCATGGAGGATTACCCCGACGCCGCCGGGAAACAAGGGGCGTCCGGTCCCGTTGTCGGGGAGGAGGCCCGCGTCGAGGATCTCCTGCAGCGTCGGCATTGTCGTCGAGTCTGCCGTACCGTGCGTCTCATGCGTATCGCGGGTCTGATCTCGGGCACGTCGTACGACGGGGTGGACGTCGCGGTCGTGGAGTTCGACCTGGATGGTACGACGCTGCACGCCCGGATCGCGCTGGCCGACACGGTGCCCTATCCGGCCGAGGTCGTCGACGCATTGCAGGCGGCGCAGCATCCGCGGCCGGTCACCGCGGCCGCGATGGCCCGGCTCGACACGCTGGTCGGGCAGGCCTTTGCCGCCGCGGCCGCGGAAGCGGACTCGGTTGCCGGCCCGCTGGCTCTGCTCTGCTCCCACGGCCAGACCGTCTATCACTGGGTGGACGACGACGGTCGCGCCAAGGGCACCCTGCAGGTCGGCGAGCCGGCCTGGATCGCCCACGCCACCGGCGTTCCGGTGATCTCGGGCGTGCGCGCCGCCGACATCGCGGCCGACGGGCAGGGCGCCCCGCTGGTGCCGTTGCTGGACCTGCTGCTCCTCGCCGGGCTGGACGGCAACGGTCCGGCGGCGGCCCTGAACATCGGCGGCATCGCCAACCTCACGGTCGCCGCCGACCCCCCGCTCGGCTACGACACCGGCCCCGGGAACTGCCTCCTTGACCTAATCGCGCTCGAGGCGACAGGACGGGCGTACGACGTCGACGGCATGCTCGCCTCGCAGGGCACCGCCGACACTCGGGTGCTCGGCCGGCTGCTCGCCGATCCGTATTTCGCGCGGAGACCACCGAAAAGCACCGGACGCGAGCATTTCGATGCGGCATTCCTGGCCCGTCATCGGGACGCCCTCCCGCCCGCGGATCTGGCCGCGACTCTGACCGCACTCACCGCCGAGACCATCGCCGCCGAAGTCAACCGGTACGGCGTTCGCACCCTCGTCGCGTCGGGCGGCGGCATCGACAATCCGGTGCTGCGGGAGATGCTTGCCGATCGGATCGCCGGCACGAGCATCCACGATTCAAACTGGGTCGGCGTCCCTCCGGAGGCGAAGGAGGCGGTCCTGTTCGCGCTGATCGGCTGGTATTCCTGGCACGGCCTCCCTGCCGGCGTGCCGTCGTGCACCGGTGCCAGCGCCACCCCGGTGCTCGGGTCCTTCACGCCCGGATCGGGTCCGTTGCGGCTGCCGGCGCCGCTGGACAGTGCGCCCGAGCGCCTGGTCTTCGACTGACCCGGAATCACGTCCGGGTCCCGACGTAGAGGCCCTTGCCCCGGACCTCGATGCGGTAGGACCGCAACCGCGCTCGACCCGGGAACGATGCCGGCCCGTGACGAGATCGAATTCCCAGCGGGCCAGGGGCAGCGCAGGATCTCGTCGCGGCGCCCGTAGGTGTAGGTGTAAAAGCCCGACGCTGGAAGAATCCGGCGCGTGAGACTGGATCCGATACGGATCGTCGACTATGACGAGGGCTGGGTGGCGGCCTTCGACGAGCAGCGATCGCGTCTCGAGCGGGTCCTCGCCGAACGCCTGCGGCGCCGATTGAACACATCGGCAGTACGTCGGTCCCGGGGCTGCCGGCGAAGCCGATCATCGACATGCTCGCACTCGTCGACCGCTATGAACTGTGCCCGGCGCTCTTTCCCGCTCTGGTCGAAGTGGGCTGGCAGCTCGCGCCCGAGCCGGCCGATGAAGCGGACCGGCGCTGGTCGCTCTGCTATCCGGACGTCGCGTATCGCACCCACCACCTGCACGTCATCGAGTACGGGTCGGTGGGCTGGCCGGCGCTCCTTGCCTTCCGCGACCATCTCCGGCGCGACGCCGCGGACGTGGCGGCGTACGCCGCCGTGAAGCGACAGCTCGCCGCCGTCGACGACACCGATCGGGTCCGATACCGCGCCGGCAAGGCTCCCTTCATCCGGTCGGTCCTGGATCGGCTCGCTCGGGACTGACATCGCGGCCGCTTAGCGCCTCGGCGACGGCGACGATGTTGACCCGCCCGCAGCCGAGAGCGCCGAGGTAGCGGCCCGGCGCGAGCGCGTGGTCGTGCGGCAGGCCGGTGCCGACGACGATCGTATCGGGACGCCCGGCGGATAGTGCTGCGACCAGCTCGCCCTGCCAGGCCTGGCGGTGCGCCTCGCGCACGGTCACGACGATCGGGCGGCCGGCTGCGGCCGTGATCGCCGCTGCCGCCACCGCGCCCACCTTCTCGGGAGGCTCGGTGAGGGTGATCCCGTCGGAGCCGGGGAGGCGCTCCGCCAGGGTCGCGAGCAGCCCGTGCGAGGTGACGCCGACGCCGCGGCGCATCCGGCGGCCGGCGTCGACGACGTACGCCGGCCCGGCCAGCGGCACCGGCGCGTCGACGATGAGCGCGCGCCGTGCCGCTTCGAGCCCGACGGACGGATCCCACGTGCTTGCCGGCGCCGGGCGCGCCCACCGTTGCAGCCGGCGTACCCGCGCGGCGGCGTCGGCCAGCCGCTCCTCGGGCAGCCGGCCGTCACGGACCGCGTCGATAACCTCCTCTCGCACGGCACGGGTGTCCGCGTAGCTGAGGTCGACGCAGGGCAGGTCGGCACCGGCCGCGAGCGAGGCCACGGTGGCGGCCGCGACACCCATGCCCGCACTGATCGCCCGCATCGCCATGGCGTCGGTGGCGATGACGCCGTCGAAGCCGAGCTCTTCCCGGAGGAGACCGGTCAGCGCCGGCCGGCTGACCGTGGACGGCAGGTCGGAGAGCACCGGATAGACCACGTGGGTGGTCATCACCACGTGGACGCCGGCGTCGATGCAGGCCCGGAACGGCACGAGGTCGATCTCCTCGAGCTGGCCGCGGTCATGGTGCACGACCGGCAGGTCGTAGTGCGAGTCGACCGCGGTGTCGCCGTGCCCTGGGAAATGTTTGACCGTCGCGGCCACCCGGCGCGACTGCATTCCCTCGCAGAAGGCGATCCCGTGCCGCGCCACCAGGTGCGGGTCGTCGCCGAACGAGCGCGATCCGATCACCGGGTTGAGGGGGTTGAGGTTGACGTCGACGCAGGGCGCGAAATTCACGTTGGCGCCGGTCTCGGCGATCATGTCGGCGGCCGATTCGGCCACGCGGCGCGTCAGATCGACATCGTCGACGGTGCCGAGGGCGAGGGCGCCCGGGTACGACGACCCGACGGTGTGCTCGATGCGGGTCACGTCGCCGGTCTCCTCGTCGACTCCGATCAGGACGTCGGGGGAGTAGGACCGGATCTCGGCGATCAGGTCGCGGAGCTGCTCGTAACCGGTGATGTTGCCGCCGAACAGGATGATCGCGCCGAGGCCCTCCTGCAGCCAGCGCTTGAACTCGTCCGGGACCTCAAGCCCGGGCATCTTCGCCATGAATACGGTGTCGACGTCCGCCTCGATCGTCATGCCGACAGACGTTAGCGGTCACCGACTATCCGACCGACTCGACGTAGGAGCCGATAGGGCCGTCGTACCGAGGAACCGGCTGCAATCTGCCCGTGTCGAGGTTGACGAGGCTGATCTTGTTGCGCGCCGGGCCACCGTAGACGAGCAGATCGTCATTGGGTACGACGGTGCCGGCGAGCCCGATGTTCGGCGGCAGCGTCGGCCCCGCACCGATGCGACCGCGAGTGTCAGCCTCAAAGACCGAGACCTGGATCGGTTGGCCCGGGTCACCGCGGGCCACCAGCGCGAGGATCCCGTGGTGAGCCGTGGGCAGCAGCTCGGCATTGTCTGTGCGCTGGAGACGCAGCCGCGTGTCAGCGTCCGACACGATGCGCAGGGTGGCGGGATCGATGCGCAAGATGTGCACCGTGTCGGTCGACGAAATGAGCTTCCAGGCCAACGTGTAAAGCATTCCGTCGGATCCCACCGCCGCACCTTGCAGGACACCGTAACCAGGGAGGCGCCGGCTGCGGCCGCTCATGATGTCCTGCGCGCCTGCGGCGTACCCGTCGTAGCCCATGGCAAAGACGTGACCGTTCGGTGCTATGGCCCAGCCGCCAACCGTCGAGGTGTTTCCCACACCGACGAGCCCCTTGTGCCAATTCGGGGCCCGCCCATGGAAGGCGGCGAGACGGCGGGGAGTCGCAACCTTCCCACCGGCGCCGACCGGAACGGCATCCTGCCCGAGTTGCATCCAGATGGTGTCGCCAGCGAGCGCCGCAACCAGGTTGCGTGGGGTGCCGCCCGTCCAGACGGTGCGCCCCGACGCATCGAATATCGCGGTCCGACCGGTGGCCGATTCCGCGACGACGTCGGCTTGTCCGCCGGACCCCCGAATGACGATGGCGCAGATGAACCTGCCCAGCGTGCGGCGGCCGCCGCTAGCAACGTCACGGAGACCGAGGGTGCCGTCTTGCGTGCCCGCTCCGGGAACGACATAGGTGACGAGGCGCGGTTCGAGGGTATGGGCGCGGGGAAACGTACGCTGCCCCGATCGGGGCATGTCCTGCACCGGCACCCGATGGCGTCGCGTCGGGGCGGCCGAGGTTGCTTTGGCACTGGGTGAAGCGTCGTGCTCGAATGTCCCGCGAACGCGCGTCGATGACGGCTGGCCGGGAGTCGCTGATGGCGCGCGGCCGCATCCCGACATTGCGACTACCGCGACGACCAGGGCAAGTGTCAGCCGAAGGACCAGGGTTTTCGCACTCATAGGTGCCCTGCCATGAACACGATGTCGGCGTCGGCGTCGATCGTCACAACGGCAGAGGTTAGCGGGTCTCGATCGGCACCAGATCGACACCCAGCGCGGCGTACGTCGCGCCGGCGCGGGCGTCGAAACTGAGGAGTGGAACCCGATGGAGCACGGCGCACGCGCCGATCAGCGCATCGTAGACCGCGCCGCCGGTGATGCCCAGGCGCGTGAATTCACCAATCAGCCCGGCCGCCCGCTCGGGCGTGAGATATCTCGAATGCGGAAAGCTCGTGCCGATCACGTGCCTCGCACTCGCCGCCGTCAGGCGATACGGCGGAGACAACCGGGTGAGGACGGAATACGTCTCGAATACGGCGTGCCCGGCGAGGCCGATTCGGTGGTTGGCGGCGGCCGCCATCGCCGCCCGATGGGACGGATGCGATGCGATGGTGCACGCGATGGCCGCACTGGTGTCGAGCAACCGACTCGGGCCCGCACCCTTACTTCTGGTCGGCAAGGCGCAGCTCGCGCACGTCGTCAACGGTCAGAGGCGGTCCGTCCTCGGCGATGACGAGCAAGCCATTCTCTTCGACGAGTCGTGCGGAGCCCGCCGGCTCGATCCGCAGCGCGGAGCCGACGACCTCGATCTCCACCTCGCCGGCCGCGAGTCCCACCTGATCGCGCAACCGTTTCGGGATGACGAGGCGTCCGGCCTTGTCGATGGTCGTTCGCATGGTAGTGATTCTACCATCGCAATGGCACGCGGGCGGGGGGCGGCATGTTGCGGATCATCGGGGTATTCTCAGTGCCGAGACAGGGGAGCGCCGCAGGCGCTGAGAGTGCGGGACGGACCCGCAGACCCTCGAACCTGATCTGGGTCATGCCAGCGCAGGGAGTCGGTTATCGCTCACGTCGTCCGGTCCGGTGCCGGTACGGCGTCCCCGTTCGATTCGTCGAACGGAAGGTCAAGAGAAATGACAGCAGGAATCGCCCACGACCGGAGCGGAATCTCCCGAGCGCCCGCGTCGTACCGCTGGCGCACCGTCGACATCATCGTGGCCTCGGTGATCGCGGCGGTCTTCGGATTGCTCTATTGGGGTTGGGACAACGCCTCGACCGCGATGGGGGCGGCCTTCACGTGGTTCCCGCCCTCGGCGGGGATCATCGCCGGGGTCTGGTGGATGGCCGGCGTTTTAGGCGGGCTGGTGATCCGCAAGCCGGGCGCGGCGATCTATACCGAGACGCTGGCCGCGATCTTCTCGGCGCTGGTCGCCGTGCAGTGGAGCGGCACGTCGATCGTGGTCTACGGCGTCATCCAGGGCCTCGGCGCCGAGATCGCCTTCCTGCTGGTGCGCTACCGCTCGTTCCGGCTGCCGGTGGCACTGCTCGCCGGCGCGCTGTCCGGGGTGGCCGAGGCGGTGCTCGACCTGTGGATCTACACCTACTACCCGGCGTTCGGCACCGACTGGCAGATCGCCTACGTCGGCATCCTCGTCCTGTCCGGCCTGATCATCGCCGGCCTGATCTCCTGGGCGATCGTGCGCTCACTGGCGGCGACCGGGGTGCTGGCGCCGTTCGCGTCCGGCCGCGAGCAGAAACTCGTGTGAGCCGCCGATGCCTGGCGCGGCTGTAGCGCCGGCACGGGTGCAGGCCCGTGGCTGGGGCTGGCGGCATGCCGGGCGGCGGGCCTTCGCCGTGCAGGAGCTCGACCTCGTGATCGAGCCGGGCGAGCGGGTGCTGCTGCTCGGCGCGTCCGGGGCGGGCAAGTCGACGCTGCTCGCCGGCCTGGCCGGGATCCTCTCCGGCCAGGACAGCGGCGAGGCCGCGGGCGCGCTGACCGTGGACGGCGTACCGACTCACGAGGCGCGGCACCGGTCCGGCCTGTTGCTGCAGGATCCCGAATCGCAGCTGGTGATGGCGCGGGCCGGCGACGACGTCGCGTTCGGGCCGGAGAACTACGCGGTGCCGCCCGACGAGATCTGGCGCCGGGTCGACGATTCCCTCGCTACGGTGGGATTTTCGTACGGCCGGGACCGCCTGACCCAGGCGCTCTCGGGCGGTGAGAAGCAGCGCCTCGCCCTGGCCGGGCTGCTGGCGATCCGGCCCGGCCTGCTGCTGCTGGACGAGCCGACCGCCAACCTCGACCCGGACGGAGCGAGCCTGGTGCGCTCGGCCGTGCAGCGGGCGCTGGCGGAGACAGGTGCGACCCTGATCGTCGTCGAGCACCGGGTCGAGGCCTGGCTGCCGATGGTCTCCCGGGTGCTCGTGCTGGCCGCCGGCGGCGGCGTGCTGGCCGACGGTCCGCCCGGCGTGGTCTTTCGCGGCCATGCCGCGATGCTCGCGCGGGCCGGTGTCTGGACTCCGGGCGTGCGGCCGGTGCGGCTGCCCGGTACGACGCCCGTCGGCCCCGCGGCGATCACCGCCCGCGCCGCGGCGTACCGCTATCGGGGTGGCGAAGAGCTCGCGTTACAGCCGACGGACCTCATGGTGCACCAGGGCGAGGCCGTCGCGGTCGCCGGCGCCAACGGCTCGGGCAAGTCGACGCTCGCGACGGTGCTGGCCGGCCTGGCCGAGCCGAGCGCCGGTACCGTCGTCGGTGCGGACGATCCTCGCCCCCTCGCGGCCCGCCGGGCGCGCTCGCTCGCCCGGCTGGTGGGCACGGTCTTCCAGGACCCCGAGCACCAGTTCCTCACCCGCACGGTGCGCGAGGAGCTGGCCTTCGCACCGCGGCGGCTCGACTGGCCCGCGGGCCGGATCGAGGACCGCGTCGATGACCTGCTCGACCGGTTGCGGCTTTCGAAGCTCGCCGGTGCCAACCCTTTCACGCTCTCCGGCGGCGAGAAGCGGCGGCTCTCGGTGGCGTCCGCACTCTCGGCCGCGCCTCCCGTGCTGGTGCTCGATGAGCCGACCTTCGGTCAGGACGCGACGACTTGGCGCGAGCTGCTCGGCCTGCTGGCCGCGATCCGGGAGGAGGGGACCGGCCTTTTCATCGTCAGCCATGACCGCGACTTCGTGGCCGTGCTGGCCGACCGCACGCTGACGATGACGGCCGGCTCCCTCGCCTCGCCGTTGGGGGTGAGTGGATGAGTATCCTGCTGACCTCGGGCGTCGTCCCGACCCGAGCCGGCCACCTCAACCCGTGCGCCAAGATCACCGCGATCGTGCTGCTGGGCGTGCCGCTGCTGCTCTCGATCGACCTTGTCAGCAGCACGATCCTGCTCGCCGCCGAGCTGGTCGCGCTGCCGCTGCTCGGCCTCGGGCCGCGTCTCCTCGGCCGCTACGCCTGGCCGATGCTGGTCGGGCTCGGCGGCATCGTCGTCGCCAACCTTGTCGCCGGCGGCAGTATCGGCTCGCTCGGCGTTGTCACCGTCCGGCTGATCGCGCTCGCGCTCCCCGGCCTGCTGCTGGTCCTCACCACCGACCCGGTCCACCTCGCCGACGCGCTCGTGCAGGTGTGGCACGCGCCGGCGCGGCTCGCCTACGGCGCGCTGGCCGCGTTCCGGCTGATCCCGCTGCTGGCCGGCGAGTGGCAGTCGCTGCGGCGGGCCCGGCGCGCTCGCGGCCTCGACGCCGGGCGCAACCCGGTCGTGGCGGTCCGGTTGGCGGCGGGCACGCTGTTCGCCCTGCTCGTGGTGGCGATCCGGCGCGGGATCCGGCTGGCGGCGGCGATGGACTCGCGCGGGTTCGGTGTACGCCGTGACCGCAGCCACGCCCGGCCGTCCCGGTTCAGCCGCGTCGACTGGGCATTCGTCGCCGGCACCGCCGTCCTCGCCGCGGTCGCTGTCACCGTCAGCGTCGGGACCGGCCACTGGCACTTCCTCTTCGCCTGATGTCCCCTGCGCCCATTCGGGGCCCACGTGCCATGTTCGGTTGCCCAACCGGGGTCTTGGCCAGCCATATGTGGCAAGTCGAGGGGAGAAGGACCCACGTTCTCGGCCTCGTGGGCGGCCCCCGGCCGTCCGCCTGTCCCCAACTGACGGGCACTGTCGGTGGGCCGTCGTACCGTGGACCCCGTGCGCGCCGTCAACGATCCAGAGCAGCGTCCCGTCCCGACCTCCGGCAAGTTCGAGGTGATCAGCGACTTCACGCCGTCCGGTGATCAGCCCACCGCGATCGCCGACCTGACCAGGCGCGTCGATGCGGGGGAGCGCGACATCGTCCTGCTCGGCGCGACCGGCACTGGCAAGTCGGCGACCACGGCCTGGCTGATCGAGCAGGTGCAGCGACCGACGCTGGTGATGGCGCCCAACAAGACGCTGGCGGCCCAGCTGGCCAACGAGTTCCGCGAGCTGCTGCCCAACAACGCGGTCGAGTATTTCGTCTCCTACTACGACTACTACCAGCCCGAGGCCTACGTCCCGCAGACCGACACCTACATCGAGAAGGACAGCTCGGTCAACGACGAGGTCGAGCGGCTGCGGCACTCGGCCACGTCGAGCCTGCTGACCCGCCGCGACGTCATCGTGGTGGCGAGCGTCTCGTGCATCTACGGCCTCGGCACGCCGACGGAGTATGTCGCCCGCTCGGTCAAGCTGAGCCTCGGCGAGCAGGTCGAGCGCGAGTCGCTGCTGCGCCGGCTGGTCGACGAGCAGTACACCCGTAACGACCTCGCCTTCACCCGCGGCACGTTCCGGGTGCGCGGCGACACGATCGAGGTGATCCCGGCCTATGAGGAGCTGGCGATCCGCATCGAGCTGTTCGGCGACGAGATCGAGCGGCTCTACTACCTGCATCCGCTCACCGGCGAGGTCGTGCGCGACGCCGAGGAGGTCTTCATCTTCCCGGCCAGCCACTACGTCGCCGGGCCGGACCGGATGGAGCGGGCCATCTCCGGGATCGAGGCCGAGCTGGCCGATCGCCTCGCGACGCTGGAGCAGCAGGGCAAGCTGCTGGAGGCGCAGCGGCTGCGGCTGCGCACGACGTACGACATCGAGATGATGCGCCAGGTGGGTTTCTGCTCCGGCATCGAGAACTATTCGCGGCACATCGACGGCCGCGAGGCGGGCAGCGCGCCGTCGTGCCTGCTCGACTACTTTCCCGAGGACTTCCTGCTCGTCATCGACGAGTCGCACGTGACCGTGCCCCAGATCGGCAGCATGTACGAGGGCGACATGTCGCGCAAGCGGACGCTGGTCGAGCATGGATTCCGGCTGCCGTCGGCGATGGACAACCGGCCGCTGCGGTGGGAGGAATTCACCGACCGGATCGGCCAGAGCGTCTACCTCTCGGCGACGCCCGGACCCTACGAGCTGGGCCGCACCAAGGGCGAGTTCGTCGAGCAGGTGATCCGCCCGACCGGGCTGATCGACCCGCAGGTCGTGGTCAAGGAGACCAAGGGACAGATCGACGATCTCGTGCACGAGATCCGGACCCGCGCGGAGAAGGACGAGCGGGTCCTGGTCACCACCCTGACCAAGAAGATGTCCGAGGACCTCACCGATTACCTGCTGGAGCTGGGGATCCGGGTGCGATACCTGCACTCGGAGGTCGATACGCTGCGCCGGGTCGAGTTGCTGCGCGAGCTGCGCAAGGGCGATTTCGACGTGCTGGTCGGCATCAACCTGCTGCGCGAGGGCCTCGACCTCCCGGAGGTCTCGCTGGTGTCGATCCTCGACGCGGACAAGGAGGGCTTCCTGCGCAGCGGCACGTCCCTGGTGCAGACCATCGGGCGCGCGGCCCGCAACGTGTCCGGGCAGGTGCACATGTACGCCGACAACATCACGCCGTCGATGCGGCATGCGATCGACGAGACCAATCGGCGCCGGGAGAAGCAGGTCGCCTACAACACCGAGCACGGCATCGATCCGACGCCGTTGCGGAAGAAGATCGTCGACATCCTCGACGATCTCTACCGCGAGGCGGCCGATGACGCGGAGATCGTCGGCGGCTCGGGTCGGCAGCAGTCCCGCGGCAAATCGCCGGTTCCCGGGTTGTCGTCCAAGAGGGGTTCCTCGGCCGGCCGTGAGGTCGGCGCCCGCACCGCCGACGCGGCCAAGTTGCCCCGCGCCGAGCTGGCCGATCTCATCCAGCAGCTCTCCGACCAGATGCTGGGTGCGGCGCGGGAGCTGCAGTTCGAGCTGGCGGCGCGGCTGCGGGACGAGATCGGCGAGCTGAAGAAGGAGCTTCGCGACATGGACACGGCGGGGGTGGGGCGATAGCGCTCGCTCGACCACCGGCGACGGTGCGCCCTAGCGGGAGTTTCCCCGCTGGGTCGGTGTTGAGCGGGGTTTGTGCTGGTCGGCAAGGGTTTCGGGTTGCCGGTGCGTATTACCTAAGGGCGCGCCGATAAATAAGCGCTCTATTTGGCTTTTGGTCGGTCATGATGTGGTAGTGGCTGTCGATGCGGATCAGGTGGCGTGGTTGCGGGCGAAGTTCGAC
>JBBSHJ010000037.1:0-28975 GCA_038253135.1 Mycobacteriales bacterium
GACCGGCCGCCGCGGGCGTGGGTGTCCACCGCGTCGGGCAGCCGTGAGACGAGCCGGCCACCGTCGACCGGCAGCGCCGCGCCGGTGATGAATGATGCAGCGTCGCTCGCCAGGAACGCGACCGCGGCCGCGACCTCGTCCGGTCGACCCAGTCGTCCGATCACGGTCGCCGGCGGCGTGGCCGCCGTCCCGGTGGAGCCGGCGAAGTTGGCGCCTTCGATGCACGCCGGCAGCACGGCATTGACGCGTACGCCGGAGCGTCCGGCCTCGGCCGCGAGCGTGCGCGTCAGCGCGAGAATGCCACCCTTGCTCGCGGCGTAGGCGGCGTAGCTCGGCACCGGCAGGAGCGCCTGAATGGCGGCAACGTTCACGATCGCGCCTTTCCTAGCAGCGCAGAGGTGGGCGAGCGCGGTCCGGCACAGCGTCGCACCGGCGACGAGATTGACGGCCAGCACGGCTTCGAAATCTGCCTCGTCGCTGTCCGCCAGCAACACCCGCCGGCCGTGGTAGGCCGCATTGTTGACGAGGATGTCCAGGCGACCATGGCGACGGACCACCGCGTCCACGAGCGCACCCCGGTCGGCCGCGACCGAGAGGTCCGCCGGATGCACCGAATCAAGCGCGGACAGATCGTCGAGCTCATCGGCGATATCGCTACCGGCAACGAGGGCCCCGTGCTCTTGCAGGGTGGCGGCGATCACCGCACCGATCCCCCGGCCGGCACCGGTGACCAGGGCCACCCGGCCGCTCAGATCAGCCGGCATGGCTGCTCACCATCACCGTGCGGACATAACGCACGCTGGTCGCCAACTGCTCCACCGCGAAGGGGCCGCTGCACTCGAACCGCCGAAGCCGTCGTACCCGACCAAGCCGAGCGCCGCGAGGATCGCCGGGAAATCAATGCCGCCCTGCCCGGGCAGCGTCCGGTTCCGGTCGGAGAGGTGCACGATCCCGAGTTGATCGGCCGCGGCGGTGACCTCGGCAACGGCCTCCTGCTGCTCCAGATCCGCGTGGTAAGTGTCGATCATCGTCCGCAGCCAGGGCGACTCCCATCGTCGGATGAATTCCGCTGCGGTCGTCGGCGAGCGCACCAGGTGGGTCTCGCGGGAGTTGAGCGGCTCGACCACGATGGCGACCTGCCGGTCGGTCGCATCCGGCACCAATTCCTCGAGCAACACCGCAAGAACGGCCCATTCGACCGCCTCCACGCCTTGGCCGAGGTCGGACCGGATCTGCGGCCCGCCGAAGATCGGCACGGACACCAGCCGGTGCGTGCCGACCGCCTCGGCGTCCGCGAGCCGGGTGTGAACGACGTCGACGGCAGCGGCACGGTCGGCGACCGCGGCGGCGAGCAGCGCGCCATGGCTGCCGTAGACCGACGCGATCTCCAACCCGCTTTCGGCGGCGGCCGCGCGCGCCTCGTCCACCCGGCCGGCCAGCTTGTCCCCGCGCAGGTCGACGCCGTCGAAACCGGCCTCGGCAATCATGGCGAACGACTCGGCGTACGGCCGCTCCCCGACGAGCATCTCGAAACAGCTCAGCTTCACCGGCTCGACCCTTCATCGTTGTACGACGGCTTCCCGGCACCAACCTTAGGGCGCCAGCTCGACCGTCATTGCTTGACCGCGCCCGCAAGACCCTCGATGAAGTGTCGCTGCAGCACCAGGAAGATGATGATGACCGGCAGCAGGCTGATCGCGCTCGCCGCCGCCATGTGGGAGTACTGCGTGAAGTTGTTTCCCTGGAACGAGTAGATGCCGACGGCCAGGGTGCGCAGGTTGGGCTGGCTCGAGGTCAGCACCAACGGGATGAGGAAGTCGTTCCAGCTGGCGATGACCTGCAGGATGATCGTCGTCGCTATCACCGGCCGCGAGAGCGGGAGGAAGATCTGCAAGAAGGTCCGCAGAAATCCAGCGCCGTCGACCTTCGCCGACTCCTCGAGCTCATTCGGCAGTTGCCGGAAATAACCCGCGAACAGCAGCACCTGGATGATGTGCGCCGCGCCGCTCTCGGCCAGGATGATCCCGAACAGGTTTCCGGTCAGGTGCAGCTTGGTCACCAGGTCGAAGATGGGAATGATCGTGTAGCCCTGTGGCAGGAAGACGAGGGCGGCGAGGATCCCGATCACGATCCGCTTGCCCGGGAAGGAGAACCGGCCGAGCACGTAGCCCATCGTCGATGTGGTGATCAGGACGATCGCGACGGCCGCCACCGTGATGGTGATCGTATTGATGAAGTAACGCCCCATGTGGGCGTCGGTCCATGCCGCGGTGTAGTTGTCGAAATACCACTTCGTGGGGATCAGGCCCAGGCCGGCGAAGACCTTGCCGTTCGGCTTCACGGAGGCGGACAGCATCCACAGGAACGGGTAGATCCAGATCAGGCAGATCGGGATCAGCACGATCGTCGTGATGATCCGCTTCTTGGCGCCGGCCTTGCGGTACCACGGCCGGCGACTCGGCGCGGTCGGCCGCGGCGCCCTGACCTTTGTCGCGGTCGTCGCCGCGCTCACGCCGACCGCCCCAGGCCGCTCGCGTCGCTACGCCAGCGCCGCAGGGCGAGGATCTGGACCGCGGCGATGATCATGACGACGACGCCGAAGATGATGCCGGCCGCCGAGGCGTAGCCCAGCCGAGGCTGCGACGCGGACCCGGCCGCGCCGAATGCCGTCCGGTAGATATACAGCTCCATCGTTTCGGTCGAGTAGAACGGCCCTCCATTGGTGAGCGCCTGCAGGAAGGCGAATACCTGCAGGTTGCCGACCGCGGTGATGAGGGTGATCACGATGGCGAACGGCGTCATCAGCGGGGCGGTGATCGAGGTCAGCTGCCGCCACGAGCTCGCGCCGTCGACGCGGGCCGCCTCATAGATCTCCTGCGGGATCGTCTGCAGGCCGGCCAGCCAGTAGATCATCGGCTGCCCCAGCCACTTCCAGCAGAAGATGCCGATCGCCGTCCACATCACCGAGTGCGGGTTGCCCAGATAATCGATCGGATGGTTGATCAGGCCGAGCTTCTGCAGCGCCATGTTGATCGGGCCGTCGTACGCCGCGAACACGAACGACATGACGATGCTGACGATCGCGGTCGTGGTGACGACCGGGATGAAGATCAGCGTGCGGAAGATGGGTCCGAGCTTGAGCGCCTTGTCGTTGAGCAGGACGGCAATCAGCAGCGATACGATCAGCTCGATCGGTGTCGCGACGACCATGAACCAGAACGACCGGCTAAAGGCGCTCCAGAAGAAGTGGTCGTGAATGATCTGACGGTAGTTCTGCAGCCCGATGTAGTACTTGGTGTTCCCGATTCCGGACCAGTCGTAGAACGAGTAGTACCACGACATGACCATCGGGTAAGCCGAGAACATCCCGATCAGGACGAGCCCGGGAACCATCAGTGCATAGCACCAACGCGCGTCCCAGATCCGCGCGCCGAGACCCTTCGAGCTCCGGCCCGCGCTCCCAGCCGACGCCAGCCCCTGCCCGGGCACCGATGTCGGAATGCTCACGGCACGTACTCCTGGGTCGCCGTCACGCCGATCATCACCGCGGCTTCGGACCCTTCCAGATTGGGACGCCGATCACTTCTCATAGAGCTTGGTGTAAGACTTCGTCGGATCCCAATCCTTGAACACCCAGTCATCGCGGGAAACCTTCGCGCCGCGCTTGTTGGCGAGCTTGATCGCGTCGTCGAGTGACTTCTCGTACTGCCCCTCGACCTTCTTCATGACTTTCTCGACCGGATCCTTGATCTGCCCGGTCATCAGGCCGACCAAGGTGTCGTCAAAGGTCGGAGTCGGCTGGATCTGGACCTCGAACACCTTCTCGACGTCAGGGTTGCGGACCGCCGGTGCCGGCGCGAGAACGGTGTACTTGGTGCCCCAGCCGATGGCCTTCGTGTTGAGCGCGTCCAGCTTGGCCTTTTCGATGACCCGAAGGAAGGCCGGCGGGTCACCGGCGCCGTTGTAGTCCGTCCAGCGTTCCTGGCCGTTGGTGGTTGCCAGGTAGCTGAAGATGTCGCCGATGACCTCGGGCTGCTTCGTCTTGGAGGAGACCCACCATGTGTCGGAACCGCCCGGACCGTGCGATGCCGGCCAGACCTTGTTGGGATCTTTGAGGGCGGGCAGGTTGACGCCGAGCGTGAAATCGGGATTGGTCTGCTTCCAGGTGGTGATGTTCCACGGGCCCTGGATGATGACGCCGGCCACGCCCTGTGGGAAACGCTCGCGAGCGCCGGGCTGATCGAGGTTCGCCGCGCCGGGGAAGATGCTGTTGTCGGACTTGATCGCCAGCATGAGCTCCACACACTCGACCGACAGCGGGTGAGTGAAGTTGTATTCGCCGGTCTGCCAGTTGATCCCCCCCGCGGTGCCGTGCACGCCGGACATCTCGGTGAAGGCGTTGATGATTCCGGACGTGCCTCCAGCCTGCGTATATCCGAGGATCAGGCCGTAGTACTTCCCGTTGCCCTTCTTGGTGATCGTCTTGAGGTCCTGGCGGAACTGGGCCCATGACACGGGCTTGCTGCCGAGATCGACGCTGGCGTCGGTCGCGATCTTGTCGCTGTAGAGGATCATGCTGCCCAGCCGGGACGGGCCGGAGAAGGAGACGCCGTAAGTCTTGCCGCCGAAGTCGCTCACCCCGTTGGCGAAGACCCCCGGCGGGAACCGCTTCTTGACCTCCGGCCAGTTGGGGACGATGTCGTCGACGGCGTGCAGCCATTTGTTCGCGATCGCGGTGCCCGGCGTGATGTTGGGCGGCAGCTGGAAGACGTCGGGCGCGGTGCCGTTGCGCAGGCCGAGGCCGACCTGTTGTGCGATCGCGTTCCAGCTGATGCCGTCGTAGGTGACGTGCACGTTGGAGTGCTTCTTCTCGTAGACCGGGAAGAACGCGTGGAAGAAATCGGCCTTCGAGTCGCCGCTGTCGACCCAGTGCAGCTTGACATCGCCGCTCGGGATCTTGGCGCCCGTGTCGGGGATGTCCCACTTGCCGGTGCTCTTGGTCTTGTTACCCGAACTGCCGCCGTTGTCGGTGTTCGCACACGCGACCGCTGCCATGCTGATCCCTGCCGCGCCGAAGACCTGCATGGCACGGCGCCGGGTGAGCGGGCCCGGTTGATCTCCATCACTGCGCGCCTCGCTCGTTGCTCGCTCTGTCGTCGGTCGACGCAAGCTCATGTGGATCGCCCCTATCGTGAGTTTTGGCCTACCTGATGCCCGAAGCGGCAGCCGCTGTGTTCGCCATCACGACTGGTCAGACCACAGACCATAGGAGGCGCCAACGGCTGGGTCAACGGCCCGGCCCGGCCCGGCCCGGTCAATATACCTAATCTCGATTGAGTAACTCGACTATCGCCTCAACTCTGCCAGCAGCTCCGCGGGCACGTCGAGCGGGGTCTCCCCCGCTAGGCCATGCAGCGGGGCTCGCGTTCCGCCAGGTAGCCGGCCGCCGGCCGCGATCAGACGAGCGGCCAGGTCGTCGTACCGTGCCTGCGCGCTCGCCTCGACGTCGAACCGCACCGGGTCGAACGCCAGCACGAGGTGCCCGATCCGCTGCGGCTCGGCGTCGCGGGCGGGGTCGAACATGTCGACGACGTCGGCCGAGAGCGCAGGGCCGGCGAGTCCGGCCGCGAGCGCCTCGACGATCAGGCCGAGCGCAAATCCCTTTGCCCCGCCCAGCGGTGCCAGCATCCCCAGCAGGGCCACGGCGGGGTCGGTCGTCGGCTCGCCCGCGGCGTCGACGGCCCAGCCGTCCGGGAGCGGCTCACCCGAGCGGGCGCGGGCCGCGATCTTGCCGCGCGCCACGGCCGAGCTCGCCATGTCGATCACGATCGGGTCGGGCCGGCACGGCACGCCGGCGGCGATCGGACTGGTCGACAGCACGGCCGCATGACCGCCCCAGGGCGCCATCGCGGCCGGCCCGTCGGAGACGACCAGGCTCAGATAGCCGGCCGCCAGCGCCGGGATCACGAAGTAGCCGAGCGCGCCGCAGTGCGAGGAGTTGCCGACCGCGACGGCTCCGATGCCGTGCGTGCGGCACCGCCGGGCGGCCTCCTCGGCCGCCGCCCAGACCTGCGCGTGCCCGAGACCGGCGCCGCCGTCGTACGACGCGATGGGACCGTCGCCGGCGTCGCCCCGCGGCTGCAGCCGGGCCGAGGCGTCGATCCCACCGGCGGCGCAGCGGCGCAGGTAGTGCGGCAGCCGCATCAAGCCGTGCGAGCCGATCCCCCACGCCTCGGCGGTGGCCAGCGCGGCGCCGGTACGCCGGGCGTCCGGCTCGGCCATGCCGGCGCGGATCAGCAACGACGCCGTGAGATCCACCGCGTCGGCGTAGCTGATCACGACCGGCCCGGGCGGTCGAGCGAGCCGACGGACGACTCCGCGGCGGCTCCGGTCAGGATGCGCTCGATATCGGCAGCCAGCACGCCCGCGATCCGGGCCTGAGCCTCCGCGGTGACTCCCGCGATGTGCGGCGTCAGCACGACGGTCTCGAGCGACTCGAGCTCGCCGACGATCGGTGGCTCATCGGCGCGGACGTCGAGCGCCGCCCCGGCGAGCCGGCCCGACTTGAGCGCCGCGAGCAAGGCGCCCTCGTCGAGCACGTCACCGCGACCCACGTTGATCAGCACCGCGCCCGGTCGCATGCGGTCGAACCACGCCGCGTCGAGCAGGCCGCGCGTCCGCTCCGTCGCCGGGAGGTGCACGCTGAGCACCTGGGCCCGTTCGCGCAGCTCATCCAGCTCGACCAGCGGGACTGCGCCGGGCGCGGCGTACGGGTCGTAGCCGATGACCTGGGCGCCGAAGGCGGCCGCGAGCCGGGCAACAGCGCGCCCGGTGGCACCGACGCCGAGGACTCCCCACACCCGGCCGGCGAGCTCGGACCCGGCCTCGCGATTCCACGCGCCGCGCCGGACCGCCCGATCAAGCCGGGAGATCCCGCGGAGCACATCGAGCGCGAGGCCGAGGGTGAGCTCGGCGACGCTGCCGGCATTGGCGCCGAGTGGCGCGACCACGACAACGCCGGCCGCGTCGGCGGCGGCGATGTCGATGTTGTCCAGCCCGACCCCGGCCCGCGCGATGACCCGCAGGTCGGGCGAGCGCAGCACCGTGGGGTCGACCTTGGTGCGATTGCGTACGACGAGCGCGCGCACGCCGGTGAGATCGTCGGGGCAGGTGCCTTCCCGCCGTACGCCGTACCGCGCCGCCAGGTCCGCGAAGGCGTCGCCCCACACACCCTCACAGACCAGGATAGGCGGCTGATCGGTGGACGTCGGAGCCATCAGGCGCTGCGGTACAGCTTCGTGAGCACGAACTCGCGGTGGGCGAGAGCCTCGGCACACGTCAGCCGGCCGTTGATCGAGCGATCGATGACCTCCACGAGCAGGTCACCGGCCGACGGCAGGTCGTATTCGCGCCGGAGCAGCCCCGAGCAGTCGAGGTCGATGTGCTCGCCCATGGTCGCGGCCGTGATCGGGTTGGCCGTCAGCTTGATCACCGGCTCGATCGGATGGCCGATGATGTTGCCCTGCCCGGTCGGGAAGAGGTGCAGCACGGCACCGGCGGCGGCCATCAGCGTGACGCACTCGGCGGCCGCGGACGACGTGTCCATGAAATTGAGGCCCGGTACGGTCGGTGCGACCGCGGGCTCCAGCGCATCGACGACGGGTGCGGTGCCGGTCTTGGCGATGTTGCCGAGCGCCTTCTCCTCGATCGTGGACAGCCCGCCGCGGATGTTTCCCTGCGTCGGCTGCGAGCCCATCAGGTTGGCGTCGTGCGAATCGACCTCGGCCAGGTAGCCGTCGTACATGTCCTGGAACCTCTTGCGTACGACGTCGTCGGCGCACCGCTGCGCGATGAGGTGCTCGCCGCCGGTGAGCTCGGTCGTCTCGCCGAAGAGGACCGTGCCGCCGGCCGCCACGTGACGGTCGACCGCCTGCGAGGTGGTCGGGCACGACCCGAGACCGCTGGTGGTGTCGGACTCGCCGCACTTGATGCTCACCAGGATCTCGCCGCGCTCGATCGGCTCACGGGTGATCTCCGAGGCGTCCTGCACATACCGCTGCGCCGCGCGGGCGGCCGCCTCGATCGTCCTGAGATCGCCGTGCCGCTCGATCGCGAATCGCGCCACCGCCTTGCCGGTGGCGGCGATGGCGTCGGCGATCCGGTCGGTCCAGGCCGGTTCGATGCCGATGACGACGACGGCCGCGACATTGGGGTTGGCACCGGTGCCGATCAGCGTCCGGAAGGTGAGCTCGAGATCGGGTCCGTACTGCAACCGCCCGTAGGAGTGCGGCAACGCCAATGCTCCCGGCACCACTCGGGCGACGGCCTCGCTGGCGGCATTGGACAGGTCATCGACCGGCAGGATGACAACGTGGTTGCGGATCCCGACCCGGCCGTCGGCGCGCCGGAATCCGGTCAGTTGGCGACGCTGTTCTGCCACCGAGCGCTCCTCACGTTGTGGGTGTGAACGTAATTGCCGGCCTTGATCGGCGCCGTGGTGACGGCGACCTGGACGGAATACTCGATCACCGGCGTGCCGGCGCCAAGGTCCCGCAGGGCGAACTTATGACCCAGCGGCACCTCATCGAGGACCTCGGCGGAGACGTCGGAGTTGTCGGCGAGTACGGCCCCCCGCACCGGCCCTGGCGTGAGGTCCCGCACGGCGACGGCGACGTCGTCGCCGTCGTCATGAACGAGGAAATCGGGTGGTCGCACGGAACTTGTCACGTGAAATCCCTTCTGTTACGGGGAATTCGCCTCGACCGGCGTACGGCGTGCCCGCAACGCTGCGCGCCTACGTGGTCAGTGGTCAGGACACTAGCCGACGTCGCCTGGTCGCGGCGACGGGGGCGGCGGCGGTGGCGGGCTCAGGCCGACGCATTGACGCGCCGCCGCGCCGCCCGCGCCGCGGCCCGGATGTGCGAGCGCGCCGCGGCCGCCGCGGCCCGGGAATCGTGCGCCGCCAATCCCTTGTAGATCGTGTCATGGTCGATCCGGGACAGCTCCGCGCGACCGGGAATGGTCAGCGTGGTTTCCATTCCGGTCAGCAAGATATCGTGCAGCACGCCCGACGTCTGGCGAAGGAACCGATTGCCAGCTGCGGCGGCGATGGCGAGGTGGAAGCCGGCATCGAGAGCGGCCAGCCGATCGAAGTCGACCCGCGCCGGGTCGAGCGCACCATTCCGGCTCGCGGCGTCGAGAAGCCGGCCCATATTGTCGAGCGTCGTGCGCAACTCGCGCAGCTCATTCGGCGAGATGACCTGCGCCGCCCAGGATGCGGCCGGCACCTCGAGTACCTCGCGCATCGCGAAGACCTCACCACTGGACACCTCGGCGGCGACGATCGACCGGCGAAGCTCGGTCTCGGTCTGACCGGGACGCACGAAGACCCCTTGGCCGTGCCGCACCGCGAGCCGGCCGCGCGACTCGAGCACCCGCGTCGCTTCCCGCAGCGACGGACGACTCACCGACAAAAGGGCGGCCATCTCCCGCTCCGCCGGCAGCCGGTCACCGGGAGCGAGCCGGCGCTCATCGATCAGGCGCTCGATCTGCGCGACGATGCGATCGGTGAGGCTGCCCTGCGGCTGCACCGGCTGCCACATCGGACCACCCCTCCCTGCGCCTGACCGCCGGCGACGGCACCGACCGGCGGTCCGGCCGATGCTAGCGTCACGCCCATGCCTGCGAGCAGCACGACGCCCGCCGCCCCCGTGCTGTGCGCCGGAGTCACCGTTGCCCTCGCCACCCCCGTCGACCGGAAGGGCCGGCCGGACCCTGCCGGGATCGGCCGGCTGGTCGAGCGCGCACTCGCCGGTGGCGTAGTCGGGATCAGCCCGCTCGGCTCCACCGGTGAGGGGGCACGACTCGCGGCGGCCCAGCGTCTCGACGTGCTCACGGCGGTCGTGGCGGCCGCGTCCGGCCGCGTGCCGGTCATTGCCGGCCTGCCGTTGACAGCAATCGCCGATGCTCCGCACGAGCTCGAGCGGTACGCCGAGGCCGGTGCCGCCGCCGCTTTGGTGGCACCGCCGTCGTACTACCCGGCCGACGAGGCGACTTTGATCCGGACGTTCACGACGCTCGCCGATGTGTCAGCCATTCCGCTCGTGCTTTACAACATTCCGGTTTTCACCAAGGTCTCCCTGCCGGCCGGGGTTGTCGCCGAGTTGGCCCAGCACGATCAGATTCTCGGCATCAAGGACAGCAGCCGCGACCTGGAATACCTCGCCTCGATCGCTTACAACACGGCCGATTTCTCGTTCGATGTCGTCACCGGAAGCGACACGTTGCTGCTGGCGAGCCTCGGTGTGGGCGCGCTCGGCGCGATCGCCGCGAGCGCCAATCTCGTTCCCGACATCGGATCCGGAATCTGCTCGGCGGCTACCGCCGGCGAGGTGGACAAGGCAGCAAGTCTGCAGCGCCACCTCTTCGCGATCGTCACCGCGTGCCGACGCGGAATTGCACCAGCCGGTTGGAAAGCGAGCCTGGAGCTGGCCGGCGTGTGCTCGGCGAATCTCGTTCCCCCGGCCGGGCGGCTGGCCAGGGCGGAGCAGGATGCGATCCGTGCCGACCTCGAATCGCTCGAGCCCGAATTGCTGGCCCGCTAACGCAGCACGGTCTCATCGCCCGCCCGGTCCCCGGGCTCGAGCTCGCCGATGAGCGACACGAACCGGGATCGCCATTGCCGCGGCGCCCGCGCATGGATAAGGACGTTCTTGGCCGGGACGACGAGATCCGCGCGCGTGGCGATGATCCCGCTGCGCCACCGTGCGACGCGCACCCCGTCGTTGGGCTCGTCCATCTCGATCTCGCTCGGGTTGGAATACCCGCGGGGGTAGATGTCGGGCACCACTCGGAGGCCGACCACGCGGCTCTCGGTCACCATGACGAGCATCGGGTTATTGATCGCCCGCCGCGAGGCCCGCTTGGTCGGTAGCCCGGCCCAGACCGGCCACACCATGACGACGGCCGTGGCGACGACCTTCTCCCTTGGCGCGCGATCCGCAGCCGCCTCAACGGCAAACCGGTTGATCGCCTGCAATTCCTTCTCGGTCGGCTCCATGTCAGATCGCGAGCCGGCTAGTGATCGTCGGAGAGGACTTGAGTCGGCAGCGTTCCGGCGTTGTGCTCGGCCACCCTCCAACCACCACGAAGCCGCCCGTAAGGCACCCTCTCGAGCAGTGACCAGCTGCAGTTTCCGAGCGGGCCGAACCGGTCGACGTACTCCTGCGGCATTTCCAGCAACCCCGCCAATCCGAAGCGGATCGCCGCACCGTGGCTGGCGACGACAAGCACAGCCTGGTCGGGCAGCTCGCTGAGCGCGTCCTCGACGGCCGCGACGACGCGTTTCTCGACCTGCTCCGGCGTCTCGCCGTCGGCGGGCTGCCACACGGCGTACTCCGACGGGAACCGCGACCGGATCTCCGCATCCGTCAAGCCCTCCCACGCGCCGCCGCCCCGCTCGACCAACCGGTCATCGACTATCACCTCGAGATCCGTGACCTCGGCGAGCGCGCCGGCACTCGCCCGGGCCCGCAGCAGCGGCGAGGAGACCAACATTGCCGGCCGCAGCGCCGCCAGCAGTCTCGCCCCGCGGTTGGCCTGCTCGACGCCGACCTCGTCCAGCGGCACGTCCGTGCTGCCCTGATAGCGGCGCTGCAGGTTCCACGCGGTCTGGCCGTGCCGCCACAGCACGACCCTCGGCCCGGTGCTCAGCGGGACTCCCTCGCCTCTCCGTCGGCGGCCACGCCATTGCGCGCGGCCAGCGCGACCTCCCCTGGCAGCCTGATCTCGGGGCAGTCCTTCCACAGCCGGTCGAGCGAGTAGAAGGTGCGCTCCTCGGAATGCTGCACGTGTACGACGATGTCGATGTAGTCGAGCAGCACCCACCGGCCCTCGCGCTCACCCTCGCGCCGTACCGGCTTCGCATCGACCTCGCGGAGCTTGTCCTGCACCTCGTCGACGATGGACTGCACCTGCCGCTCGTTCGACGCCGATGCGATCACGAAGGCGTCGGTGATCGCGAGCCGGTCGCTCACATCGATCGCGACGACGCTCTGTGCCAGTTTGTCCGCCGCCGCGCGGGCGGCGACGTCGACGAGCTCGAGCGCGCGTTCAGAAGCGGTCACGGTGGCGGTCCCTCCTCGGGGTGTGCGGCATCTTCAGCGTCTCATGCTTGGCCCGGTGGGGTGCGCGACTTGCGGCCGGGCGGGCGGTGCCCGTCGGAGCGGTACAGCGCTCGCTTCTCGATGTACTGCACCACGCCGTCCGGAACGAGGTACCAGACCGGGTGGCCGACGCGTACCCGCTCCCGGCAGGCGCTGGAGGAGATCGCCATGGCCGGCACCTCGATCAGGCTGACGGAGTCCTTCGGCAGGTGCTCGCCGGAGAGCTCGTAACCCGGCCGGGTGACGCCGACGTAATGGGCCATCGACAGCGCGGTCGCCGAGTCCTTCCAGGTCAGGATCGAGGCGAGCGCGTCCGCGCCGGTGATGAAGTACAGCTCCGCACCCGGGTAGCTGCCCTGCAGCTCGCGCAACGTGTCGATCGTGTAGGTCGGACCGCCCCGATCGATGTCGACGCGGCTCACCCAGAACCGCCGGTTGGACGCGGTGGCGATGACCGTCATCAGGTAGCGGTCCTCGGCGGGACTGACCGGCCGATCGGTCTTCTGCCACGGCTCGCCGGTCGGCACGAAGACGACCTCGTCCAGCTCGAAGCGGTCGGCGACCTCGCTGGCGGCGACCAGGTGGCCATGGTGGATCGGATCAAAGGTGCCACCCATGACGCCGAGACGCCGTACCGCCTGCCGGTGCGGGCTCACCGGATCTGACCGGCACCGGTGACGATGTAGCTGGTGCTCGTGAGCTCCGGCAGCCCCATCGGTCCGCGGGCGTGCAGCTTCTGGGTCGAGATGCCGATCTCCGCGCCGAAGCCGAACGCGCCGCCGTCGGTGAACCGCGTCGACGCGTTGATCATCACCGCGGCACTGTCGAGCCCGGCGACGAACCGCGTCGCGGAGCGCTGGGACTCGGTGACGATGGCCTCGGTGTGACCGCTCCCCCAGCGCCGGATGTGCGCGACGGCGTGGTCGAGCGAGTCGACGATGCCGACGGCGAGGTCGAGCGAGAGGTATTCCTCCGCCCAGTCGGTGTCGGTGGCAGGTACGGCGTCCGGCGCGAACGCGCACACCTCCGGATCGCCGTGGACGGTGACGTCGGACGCGCGCAGCGACGAGATGATCTCGGGGAGGAACGACGGTGCGATCGCGCGGTGGATGAGTAGCGTCTCGGCTGCGTTGCACACGCTCGGCCGCTGCGTCTTGGCATTGATGACGATGGCGGTGGCCATCTCGAGGTCGGCGCTCGCATCGACGAAGATGTGGCAGTTGCCGACGCCGGTCTCGATCACCGGCACCGTCGCGGTCTCGACCACGTGCTGGATCAGGCCCGCACCGCCGCGCGGGATCGCGACATCGACCAGCCCGCGCAGGCGCAGCAGCGCCGTCACCGCGGATCGATCGTCCCCGGGCGCCAGCTGGATCGACGCGGGCGGCAGGCCGGCCTTCTCCGCGGCCGCGGCAAGGATCTGCACCAGCGCCTCGTTGGTCCGGCGAGCCGAGGACGAGCCGCGGAGCAGGACCGCGTTGCCCGCCTTGACGGTCAACCCGGCCGCATCGACGCTCACGTTGGGTCGCGCCTCGTAGACGATCGCAACGACTCCGAGCGGCACCCGCACCTGGCGGACCGACAGCCCGTTCGGCAGGGTGTAGCCGCGGACCACCTCTCCCACGGGGTCGGGCAGCGCGGCGACGTCGCGGAGCCCCCGCGCCATGGCGTCGATCCGATCGCGGGACAGTCGCAACCGGTCGATCAGCGCGGACGCGACGCCGGCCCGCTCGGCCGCCGCGACGTCCTCGGCGTTGGCCGTCAGCACGCGGGCCGAGTCGGCGACAAGCGCGTCGGCCATCGCGTGCAGGGCTGCGTCCTTGACCGCTCGATGCAGCGGTGCGAGCGCCGCAGCCGCCTGCTTCGCGGCCTGCGCCGCCCGGCGTACGCCGTCCTCGACGGTACTCATTGCGCGACCTCCTCAGTCGCTGCGCCCGGGCTAATTGCCGCAATCGTACGGGCGTTCCGCCGACCAGGGCACCGGTCCCTGGTGGATCGCGCATCCGCGGCGGTCATGTCCCCGCTGCCTGCGGGGTCTCCGAGGGCGGGACAGCCTGGTGCGACAGCTTGCTCGGCCACCAGATCCGGCGGCCGACCTCGACCGTGAGCGACGGCACGAGCATTGACCGCACGATGCAGGTGTCGAGCAGCACGCCCACGGCGACGGCGAAGCCGACCTCGACCAGCTGCACCAGCGGCAGGATGGCCAGCACGGCGAACGTCGCGGCGAGCACCGCCCCGGCCGAGGTGATCACGCCACCGGTCACCGTCACACCGATGACGGTGCCGGCCCTGGTCCCGCGCACGGCGGCCTCCTCCCGCACCCGCGTCATCAGGAAGATGTTGTAGTCGATGCCGAGCGCGACCAGGAAGATGAAGACGAACAGCGGAAACGACGGGTCGGCTCCGCCGAAATGAAAGACGTGCATGAGAAACACCGACGAGATGCCGAGCGCCGCCGCGAAGGAGAGCACCACCGTCGCCACCAGCAGCACCGGCGCGACCAGCGTTCTGAGCAGCAGCGCCAGGATGCACAGCACGACCACCAGGACGATCGGGATGACGAGTCGGGTGTCGTGGGCCGCGGCCGTGTTCACGTCGTGGTTCGCGGCGGTCGTGCCGCCGACCTTCGCCCGCGCATCGGGTATCGCGTGCACGGCGCTTCGCAGCCGGTCGATGGTGGCGTAGGCCGGGTCGGTGTTGCCCGGCGCCGACAGCTCGGCCGGGAGGACGACGTACGGTCCGAGCGGCTCGGCGGCGCCGACGCTCGTCACGCCGCGGGTGCGCGCGATGGCTGCCTTGACCGCCGGCGCGTGCGTCCGCAGGGCCACCACGTCGGCCGGGTCGACCGATGTGCCCGGGAACGCCCGCTGCACGACCTGCTGACCGACGACCGACTCGGGCTTGTTCGGATATTGCTGCGCGTCGGTCAGCCCGTTCGCCCGCAGCGAGACCAGCCCGATGCACAGCAGGCCCAGGCCAAGCATGGCACCGACCCAGATCCGGCGCGGTCGCCGCGCGACGAGCGCCCCGATCCGTGCCCACATCCCGGCCCCCGCATGCGGCTCGTCGCCGGCGCGTGGCACGAATGGCCAGAACAGCCAGCGCCCGCAGCAGACCAGCAGCGCTGGCAGCAACGTCGACATGGCGATCAGCGTGCAGGCGATGCCGATGGCGGCGACCGTGCCGAGCCCGACATTGGAATTCAACTCCGAGAAGAGCAGGCACAGCAGCGCGAGGATCACGGTCCCGCCGGACGCGGTGATCGCCGGGGCGGTACGCCGCAGCGCCAGCGCCATCGCATCGTGCTTGTCCTCGTGCCGGTGCAATTCCTCGCGGTAGCGCGCGATCAGCAGCAATGCGTAGTCGGTGCCGGCGCCGAACACGATCACGTTGAGGATTCCCGCCGACAGACCGTTGACGGTCAGCCCGGCGTACCGCGCGAGCAGGTAGTTGATCGCCTGCGCGAGCTGCAGTGACAGTCCGGCCGACAGCAGCGGAACGAACCACAGGATCGGGCTGCGGTAGACGACCAGCAGGATGACGATGACGACGACCACAGCCGCGAGCAGCAGTTTCCCGTCAATTCCCGTGAAGGCCTTGTTGCTGTCGTACACCGCGCCGGCGGGTCCGGTCACGTAGGCGGAAAGCCCGTCGTGGCTGTGCGCGATGTCCCGGACCAGCTTGACATTGTGGGACAGCTTGTCGAATCGGCCGAGGCCACGGAAAAGATGATCTGGGCCGTATCACGCGATTTGTTCAGCACTGGACCGGAAACCCGGTCGTCCCCTCCCGAGCTGGCGACCAGGCCGCGGCGCCCGATCTCCTGCCGGTCAGCTTTCGCGGCGGTCAGGTCGGCGCTCGTGAGGCCGCCCGAGCGGTGGTAGACGACGACGGCCGGCGCCGTGTCGGACCGGCCGTAATGGCGTTGCCGGTCGAGCACTTGGGTCGATTCGGCGTTGCCCGGCAGGTAAGACGTCACCTCGTCCTTCTCCTGGCCGGCGAGCTTGCTGGCGAGCGGCACGACGACGACCGTCAGTGCGATCCAGATGATGAGCAGCGCCCACTTCGCCCGCCTCCCGGCGGGCAGCGTCACGACGCGGGTCAGTCTCGTCACTGTTCCCCCGGTTAGATCGTGTCGTCCTTCACCGCTCGGCCGATCCACGGAATGACCTCGTCGAGCATGTCGGACAGCGTCGTCCGGCACTCGAAGCCCAGCACCCGCTTCGCCTTTTCCACCGACGGCACGCGCTTGAGCACATCGTGCTCGTATGCCTCATCGTGCACGAGCCGGAGCGGCTTGTCACCGTTGACCTTCTGCCAGATCATCGCAGCCAGGTCGGCGACGGTGGTGGACTCCGCGGTCGAGATGTTGAAGTCGTCGTTGCGGGCCGCGGGCGATTCCATACAGGTCGCGATGCCGGCCGCGAGGTCGCCGCCGTAGGTGTAGTGCCTGACCTGCGTGCCGTCACCAAAGACATGCAGCGGGTCCTGGCCCTTGATGACCTTCTGGACAAGGTCGGGGACGACGTGACTCATGGCCAGCCTGACGTTGCCGGACAGCACCTCGACGTCGCCCTTGGCGCGGCGCTCGCCGATCCCGACGCAATTGAACGGGCGCACGATCGTGTACGGCAGTTCGTACTGGTCCCATGCCGCCCGGGCGAAATACTCCACGGCCAGCTTCTGGAAGCCGTAGGACGATCGCGGCGGAGGCACGGCACGCTCGTCTCCCTCGACCGACGGCCACCGGTCCGTCGACTCGAAGACCATCGAGCTCGACAGGTAGGTCACCTTCTGCAGGCGGCCGGACTGGTGCGCAGCGATCGCCGCATCGCATTGCGCGGCCATGATCCGCTCATTGGCCGCCAGCAGGTCGTACGCATAAGCGTGGAAATATGATATGCCGCCGATGAGCGCCGCACCGGCGATGAACTGGTCACAGTCGACGAGCAGCCCCGACATCAGGGCCACGTCGCGAGCGTCACCCTCGACCAGGCGGTACCTCGGGTCGGCGTCATAGGACTTCTCGACCCGGCCGTACTTGGCGAAGTTGTCGACCCCGACCACGTCGTGCCCGCGGCGCAACAACTCCTCTACGACGTATCCGCCGATGAATCCGGACGATCCGCTGACAAGGACCTTCATTGAGCGCTTTCCTCCGGTTTCCCGTCGCCGGAACGCAGGCGCAGGCCGAACGCGAACCGATACCACCGGAAGTAGACCGGAATCCACGACCACAGCTTGAAATTCGTCAAACCTTCATGCCGTTCGAGCCAGATCGTCGGGATTTCCGCGACCGGCTGCCGGTAGCGGCGCGCCTTGGCGGTGAGCTCGAGCCCGATCTCGAATCCGTGTCGGCTCTCGATGCCGACCCGGCGGACGAAATCCCGGTTGTAGGCCTTGAAGGAGTTGGTGGCATCCCGCGTGCCCACCCGCGCGAAGGCATAGAGCGTGCGACCGGCCAGGCGGGACAGCAGGGTCTTGAGGAACGGGCCGCCGACCTGCTGGCCACCAGGTGCGTACCTCGACGCGGCCGCGACCACGACGCCGCGCTCGACCAGGCGGCACAACTCGTCGATCTGGCGCGGATCGTCCGAGCCGTCGGCCATCGTGACGACCACGATGTCGGACTCGGCGTGATCGATGCCGTAGCGGATGGCATTGGCCGGACCTCGTCCGTAGCCGTTGACGAGGAGGACGACGGGACGCTCGGACCCTCGGGCTACGTGCTCGGCGAAGCGGCGTACGACGGGTGCGGTCGTGTCCGCCTCGAAGTCGACGACCACCGCGATCTCAGCCGGCGTGACGACCGAGCCAAGGATGCGCTCGAGGACGGGAACGATCGCCTCTCCTTCGTTGTAGGCGGGAATGACGATCGACAGCCGGGGCCGGCCGGCGCTGGCGCCCACTGCGTCACCTCTCGATCATCCGGTCCGAAATCGGGTCGATCCTATCGTCCGGTCGATCGCGCTCAGATGCGCACGCCCTGACCGAGTATTCCCCACACATCGGCGACCGGCTTGTCGATCGCCAGCTCGCGATACTCGGGGTGTGGTGCGCCGACGATCAGCAGGTCGGCTCCGGTGAGGACCCGGTCCAGCGGCAGGAGGTCGGGATCGACGCTCACGTAGGGATCGGTGCACAGCACCGCGGCCGCCCGGAAGGCCAGGATGCGACGCAGCTTGTAGGAGAGGCTCGCCCTGACGTCGTCGCTCCCGCTCTTGAATGCCATTCCTAGTATTCCGACGCGCATCGTGCTGAGGTCGAACCGTTCCTCGAGCCGGCGGATCACGTAGAGCGGAAGGCCCTCATTCACCAACATCGCGGAATGGCCAAGGAAATAATTGTTGTCGTTGAAGGCCGCGAGCTGCATCGTGTCTTTGAAGAGGCACGGTCCGGCCGCGAAACCGGCCCGCGGCAGCCCGCTGGCTCGCGGGTAGCCCTCGATCAAGGCGAGCCGGATCCGTTCATAGTCCAAACCCTGGTTATTGGCGATCATGTAGAACTGGTTCGCTGCCGCGAATTTCAGGTAGCGCCAGTTATTGGTGATGAGCTTCGCGAGCTCGGCTTCCTCGGGGTCGAGCCGCACGAGCTTGTCGGTCAGCAGGCTGAAGACCGCGGCGGCGCGTTCGTAGGTGCGGTCATCACGCGCCCCGACGATCTGCGGCAGCTCGTACAGCTCGGACATTGCCTTGCCCTCGGCGATGCGCTCCGGGCAGAAGGCAACGTCGACCTTCAGCCCGCGGGCGGCAAGAGTCCGTTCGACGAGCTTGGTGACGCCGGGGTAGACGGTGCTCCGCAGCACGATCAGCTGCCCATCCCGCAGGTAGTCGCTGATGGCAGCGAGCGCCCGTGGGATCGCGTCGAAATCGGGGTTGAGATGCTCGTCGACCGGGGTGCCGATGACGACCACAACCGTGCCGACCTTTTCCAGCGCCGCGGGATCACTCGTTGCCGTGAGCCGGGCATCGGCGATGACCCGTGCCAGCGCCGCTGGCGCGCCAGGCTCCAGAAACGGCATCGCCGCACGGTTGATCCTGTCGACGGTCGCGGTGTCCGTATCGCTGATGAGGACCGTCGCGCCGCGATCGGCGAGGGCGATCGACAACGGCAGACCGACGTGGCCACCGCCGCCGACGACGGCGATGTCGGCGGGCGGGCCAGGTCCGAGCGCCGGTTCGGGCTGCACCACGAGACCTCACAACTTCCTGGCGTGACCAATGCGACGAAGGGAACGTATCGTAGCTGGCGCGCCTGACGGGGACCCGAAATCGGCTCCGATCCCCTGCACCGGTCGGGTTGGCGTGCACATTCACCGGCTGATCGGCCGCGTGATCACTCCCGTCGCGCGTCTCCTTACCGGGGCACCCGCGCGCGGTGAAAGGCGTGCGGCCAGCCGTTACTATCGACCGCATCGGGCGACGCTGTCCGGCCGCGACGCCGGGCCCGACCAACCCGCAGTCCTCACCACCTCCGGCGTGGTCGCACCGGGGGCCCGCCAATGACCGGTTCCGAGGTGGTCGTGTCCACTGCGGCGGCCGTACGGCGTACCCGGTCCGGCCGACGGGCACGGCCGGGTCCCGCACCCGGGCTGGTATTCGTCGTCGCGACCCTCCTCACCGGAGCCGTGCTCTTCGCTCGCAGCAGCTATCTCTTCACGACGCACATCGCCGAGGCCGGCGACCAGGCGCTCAATTCGGCGCTGGCCGACAAGGCGGCGCACTTTCACCTGCTGATCGGCAACTACTCGCGGGTGGGCTTTCATCATCCCGGCCCGGCGTTTCTCTACCTGCTCGCCGCCGGCGAGGCACTCTTCTACGACGTGCTGTCCGTGGTGCCGTCCCCGTTCAACGCTCAGCTGCTCGGCGTGTACGTCGCCGACGCCATCATGATCGGGCTGATCGTCCGCATCGTGTACCGGATCACGGCGTCGGTGGCCGCCGCCGCCGTGAGCCTTGGCGTGATCGTGCTGTACTGCGGGACCCAGCCCATGCTCGCCGTGATGTGGTTCCCCTTCCTCTACGTGACCCCGTTCGGCTTGCTGGTGGCGTCCGCGACCGCGGTCGCCGCGGGATACACGAGCGAGCTGTGGGTCTTCGTGCTCGCCGGGTGCCTGCTGATCCACGGGCACGTCAGCTTCATCATGTTCGTCGGTGTCACCGCGATCGCGGTCGCCGCCGGATGGTCTATGACCCACCGCGGTTCGGCCCGCGAGGAGCTGGCGGCGCACCGGTCGGTGCTCGTCGTCGTCGCCGTCATCATCGCGGTCTTCGCGCTGCCGATGCTGATCGAGACCATCGGGCACTGGCCCGATCCCTGGCGGCAGTACTGGGACTATGCGACCGGCACGGACGTACCCAAGCACGACCATCCACTGTCCCGGTCGTGGCATTACCTCACGTACTACTGGGCCAAACACCTCGGCTGGGAGATCGCCGCCATCCTCGGGACGGTTGCCGGTCTGGCCATGACGCTCACCGAACGCGGCCCGGAGCGGCGCCGCTTCTTCACCGCCTTCTACGGAGTCGCGGCGCTCGAAACGGTCCTCACGCTCGGCTACATCGCGCGCGGCGTCGACGAGCTGACCGAGGTCAACCGGTACACCTGCTTCTTCTACTTCACCGTGCCGATGCTGATCGTCGCGATGGCCGCCGCCCAGCTCGCCACCCGCGCGCAGGAACGTGACCCGCGCGCCGGGGTCGCCCTGCTCGGCGCCGGTGCGGTGATGTTCGGCGCCGGTGCGGCGGGCCCGAGACTCGCATCGACCTACCGGGGAGACCCCGCGCTGCCGAGGATGGTGCCGGCGATGCAGGACGCCGCACCACGGGCCGGCCGCCCGGTCGAGCTGAGCTCGCCCCGCTATTTGTGGCCGCAGGCGGCCGGGATCATGAGCGCCGCCGATCGAGCCGACCTGCCGATGTGCATCAAGGATCCGAGCGTGTCGACCTACTTCACCTCCGACGCCCTGTGCCACGGCGCCGGCGGTCGGTTCACGGTCGCGGTGATCGACGCGTTCGACTGGAACGGGAAGGGAAGGGTGCTCTGGCGCCACGGCGGGTACGTCGTCCTCGCCGGTGACGACGCGGCGTTCCTGATCGCGCAGTAGCCGGTCACAGCAGCACGATGTCGTCGCGGTGCACCAGCTCGCGCCGGTAATCGGGGTCGAGTTCGCCGGTACGGCGACCCAGCAGCGCGGGTATCTCGCCGGCGTCGTACGCGATCAGACCGCGCGCGACGGCGGTGCCGTCGACGGCGCGCAATTCGACCGGATCTCCCGCGGAGAAGTCGCCGGTCACCGCTTGGACGCCGGCGGGGAGCAGGGACGCCCGCCGCCCGACGACCGCCCGGATCGCGCCGTCGTCGAGGGTGAGCCACCCGCGCGGTGTCGTGGCGTGACGCAGCCAGAACAGCCGTGACTTGCTGCGCGGGGCGGTCGGCGCGAAGACGGTGCCCACGCCGCAGACCTCGGCCGGATCGGTCGCGAGTGCCGCGGCCGCCCGGTCTGCCGGTGCCAGGAGCACGGCAATGCCCTCCCCAGTCGCGACCGATGCGGCCTCCAGCTTGCTGGCCATGCCGCCGGAACCGAGGCCGCCGCCGCCGCGGCGTACCTCGACGTCGGCCAGGTCCGCCGTGGACCGCACCAGATCGATCCGGCGCGCGCCCGGCCGGCCGGGGCGATCGGTGTAGAGCGCGGCGACGTCGGAGAGCAGAACGAGGGCCGCGGCGTCGACAAGGTGCGCCACCAGCGCGGCCAGCCGATCGTTGTCGCCGAACCGGATCTCGTCCGTGGCCACGGCGTCGTTCTCGTTGACGACGGGTACGACGCCGAGTCCCAGCAGCCGGTCCAGGGTGCGCAGGGCGTTGCGGTAGTGGTTGCGCCGCACCAGGTCGTCGGCCGTGAGCAGCACCTGCCCGACCGTGAGCTGGTGACGGGCGAACGCAGCGGCGTACCGCTCGGTCAGCACCAGCTGGCCCACACTCGCCGCCGCCTGCTGCGTCGAGAGGTCCCGGGGCCGGCGCGGCAGCCCGAGCGGCGCGAGCCCGGCCGCGATCGCTCCCGAGGACACGACCACCACCTGCCGCCCGGCGCCCACCCGCGCGGCGACGGCATCGACCAGGGCGGTCAGCCGGTCAGCGTCGAGCCCGCCGGACAGCGACGTCAGCGACGACGAGCCGACCTTGACGACCACCCGCTCCGCCGCAGCCACCCCCGCGCGGAGCGACTCCTCGTCAATCGACGGCATCTCGGCGCGATCTCCTCGTCAATCGACGACATCATCAACGGGCGCGTCCCGGTGTCGCGACCGCTTCGCCGCCAGCCGCTCGGCCGCCCGGACCCGCTGGTTCGGCTCGAGCCGCGGGTCGGTGCCGCGGGTGCTCGGCACGTAACCGGTGCCGGCACCGACGCTCGGCTCCCAATCGAAGGTGACCGCACCGATCCGGACCGGGTCGCCCGCCGTGGCCCCCGCCGCCGCGAGCGCGTCCTCGACGCCGAGGCGGGCCAGCCGGTCGGCGAGGTAGCCGACCGCCTCGTCGTTGCCGAAATCGGTCTGGCGGACCCACCGCTCCGGCTTGGTCCCCATGACCAGGAATCCGGTCGGCTCCAGGGGGTCGCGGCTGACGTCCACGCCCACGTCGGCCACCGGGCGTGGGCGCAGGACGATCCGTCGGGGCGATGCGGGCGGGCGGGCGGATCGCTCCGCCGCCACCAGCTGGCCCATCGCGTAGGCGAGACCGGTCAGCCCTTCGTGAGTGGCCGCGCTGACGGCGTAGACGGCGAGCCCGCGCGCCTCGAGGTCGGGCCGCACCAGCTCGGCGAGGTCGCGCCCGTCCGGTACGTCGATCTTGTTGAGGACGACGATCCGCGGCCGGTCGGCGAGCTCGACGGTGCCGCCGTCGCCGGAATCGAGCCCGGCCGTCGGGGTGTAGAGCGCAAGCTCGTGCTCGATCGCGTCGAGGTCGCTCAGCGGGTCGCGGCCGGGCTCGAGCGTGGCCGTGTCCAGCACGTGCACGAGCATCGCGCAGCGCTCGATGTGCCGGAGGAACTGCGAGCCGAGTCCCTTGCCCTCGGCGGCCCCCGGCACCAGGCCCGGCACGTCGGCGACGGTGAAGGTCTCCTCGCCAGCCGCGACGACGCCGAGGTTGGGGACCAGGGTGGTGAAGGGATAGTCGGCGATCTTCGGACGCGCGGATGAGAGGGCGGCGATCAGGGACGACTTGCCGGCGCTGGGGAATCCCACCAGGCCCACGTCGGCCACGCTCTTGAGCTCCAGCACGACATCGCGCTGCTCGCCGGGCTCGCCGAGCAGGGCAAACCCGGGAGCCTTGCGCCTGCGGCCGGCGAGTGCCGCGTTGCCGAGCCCGCCCTTGCCGCCGGCGGCCACGACGTACCGCGTGCCGTGTCCGACGAGATCGATCAGCACCCGCTCGCCGACGTCGGCGTTCGGGTCGATGGCGACCGTGCCGTCCGGGACGCGCAACTCGATGTCGGCGCCACGAGCGCCGCTGCGGTTGCTGCCCGCGCCGAGCTTGCCGTTGCCGGCGTGCTGGTGCGGGTGGTGGTGAAAGTCGAGCAGCGTGTGCACGCCCTCGTCGACGACCAGCACGATGTCGCCGCCGTCGCCGCCGTTTCCCCCGTCAGGGCCGCCGAGCGGCTTGAACTTCTCGCGGTGGATCGAGGCGCACCCGTGCCCGCCGGTGCCCGCCGCGACGTGCAGCACGACGCGGTCGACGAACGAGGTCACCGGGCACCTTCAGCGGGAGCGGTCGATACGGCGTACCGACGAGAGTCAGTCAGTGCGGACGCTGACGGTCTTGCGTCCGCGCTTGGTCCCGAAGAGCACCGATCCGGTCTGCAGCGCGAAGAGCGTGTCGTCCTTGCCGCGACCGACGAGGTCACCGGGGTGAAACTTGGTGCCGCGCTGGCGAACGATGATCGTGCCCGCTTGCACATGCTCGCCGCCGAAACGCTTGATCCCCAGCCGCTGGGCGTGCGAGTCGCGCCCGTTCCGCGAGGAGGACGCGCCCTTCTTGTGAGCCATCGTGCGCCTACTTTCCGGACCCGTGTCGGATGCCGTGTGTCGGATGCCCTGTGTCGGATGCCTGTGTCGGGCGCTACTTCTCGGACGCGGCGGCGCCGCCGATGGCGGTGACCTTGATAACCGTCAACGCCTGGCGATGCCCCTGCCGCTTGTTGTAGCGGGTCTTGTTCTTGAACTTGTGGATGCGGATCTTGGGGCTCCTGCCGTGGCTGACGACCTCGACCTCGACGGATGCGCCGGCAAGCTGCGCCGCATCCGTGGTGACGGTGTCGCCGTCGACGACGAGCACCGCGGGCAGTTGCACGCTCGCACCCGGCTCGGCGTCGAGGTTGCCGATCTCCAGCTGGTCGCCGACGGCGACCCGGTGCTGGCGTCCGCCGGTCTTGACGATCGCGTACACGCCGATCCTACTTTCTCGTCGGTCTCGAGCCGCTTCGGCCTGTCACCCGGGTCGGAATCCAACGGCTCCGACCCCCGCAGGCGCGCCGATCGGCTTGACCGGTCGCAGCCACACGAAAACGGCGCGCCGGAACGCGCACCGGCTCTCCAGGGTACGGATCGCCCGGCGCCCCGGTCAAACCGGCTCGCGCTCGGTCGCTTCGGACGGGTGCGGTGGGCCCGCCGGCCGTGACGCCGCCCGCCGGCGGCCGCGCGAGCGGCGTCGCGGCGGCCCGGCAGTCGCGCCGGCTTCCGTCACGGCGGTGGGCTCGGGCGCGGGTACGGCGGGCGGCGTTGCGCCGGGGGTCGCGGCGGTCTGCTCGCTGGGAGCCGCCGGCGCTTCGGTGGTCGGCTCGGCGGCCGGTGCCTCGGTGCTCTCCGGCTGGTCCGTCGTACCGCCGATGGCCGGTTCGTCGGAGCGGATCGGCAGCCCCGGCCGCAGGATCGACGGGACGCCGCGGTGCGCCGGCTCCGTCTCGGCGGCCGCCTCCGGCGCCGGCGCTGGCTTGCCCTTGCCCCGCCGGTTCCGCCGCCCGTTGCCTGACTCCGCGCCGCCGGACTCGTGCTCCGCCGGCGCGTCGATGTCCCTCACCGGCTCGTCGTGCACGATCACGCCGCGGCCGTGGCAGTGCTCGCACGGCTCGGAGAATGCCTCGAGCAGTCCCTGGCCGACCCGCTTGCGGGTGAGCTGGACCAGGCCGAGCGAGGTCACCTCGGCCACCTGGTGCCGGGTGCGATCCCGGCCGAGGCACTCGGTCAGCCGGCGGAGCACCAGATCGCGGTTGCTCTCGAGGACCATGTCGATGAAGTCGATGACGAGGATGCCGCCGACATCACGCAGCCGGAGCTGGCGGACGATCTCCTCGGCCGCCTCCAGGTTGTTGCGGGTAACGGTCTCCTCGAGGTTGCCGCCGGAGCCGATGAACTTGCCCGTGTTGACGTCGATGACCGTCATGGCCTCGGTGCGGTCGATGACGAGCGAGCCGCCCGAGGGCAGGAAGACCTTGCGCTCGAGCGCCTTGGCCAGCTGCTCCTGCACCCGGCTCTCCGTAAAGAGGTCGGACTCACCGGTGTAGTGGTGCAGACGGTCCCGGAGATCGGGAGCGACGTTGTCGACGTAGTCCGAGATGGTGCTCCAGGCAGCCTCACCCTCGACCGTGAGGTCGGCGAAGTCCTCGTTGAAGACATCCCGGACCACCCGGATCGCCAGGTCGGGCTCGCCGTGCAGCAGCACCGGCGCCTTGCCCTTCTCCTTCGCCGCCCGGGCCTCGATCGTCTCCCACTGCGCGCGCAACCGCTCGACGTCGTGGGTGAGCTCCTCGTCGGATGCTCCCTCCGCGGCGGTGCGGATGATGACGCCCGCATCGTCGGGGACGATCCTCTTCAGGATCGCCTTGAGCCGCTGCCGCTCGGTGTCGGGAAGCTTGCGGGAGATGCCCGTCGTACCGCCGCCAGGCACGTAGACCAGGTAGCGCCCGGGCAGGCTGATCTGACTGGTCAGCCGCGCGCCCTTGTGCGCGATCGGATCCTTGGTCACCTGCACCAGGACCGAATCGCCTGATTTCAGGGCGTTCTGGATGGACCGTGAGCCGCCTTGCAATCCGGCGGCGGCCCAGTCGACCTCGCCGGCGTACAGCACGGCATTACGGCCCTTGCCGATGTCGATGAACGCGGCCTCCATGCTGGGCAGCACGTTCTGCACGCGGCCGAGGTAGACGTTGCCGGCGTACGACGTCGAGCTCGCCTTGGTGACGTAGTGCTCGACCAGCACGCCGTCCTCGAGCACGGCGATCTGGGTGCGCTCGTCGCGCTGCCGCACGACCATCCGGCGTGCGACCGACTCGCGTCGGGCCAGGAACTCCGACTCCGAGAGGATCGGCGCCCGGCGCCGGCCGGTGTCGCGCCCGTCCCTGCGCCGCTGGCGCTTGGCCTCGAGCCTGGTCGAGCCCTTGACCGAGCGCACGCCGTCGTCGGGCTCGCTCTCGGCCTTGTCCTCGCCGCCAGCTCCGCCGCCTCGCCGCCGGCGCCGTCGGCGGCGCCGGTTGCCGCCCTCGTCGTCTGATCCGTCGTCGCTGTCGGATGCACCGTCTCCGGCGGCATCGGCACCGTCAGTCGCCACGCCGGCGCGGTCGGTCGTGTCGGTCTGCTCGTCCGCCGGGCGGTCCGCGCGGGCACCATCGGGCTGGTCGCCCTCAGGCTGCCCGTCGTCGGTGCGCACCCGTCCGCGGCCGCCGCGGCGGCCCCGGCGGCGGCGGCGGCCCTCGCCGGTGCCGTCCTCCGACTCCTCCTGGGGGGCACCGTCGGAGCGGCCCGAATCCTGGTCCGATGCGTCCTGGCCGCTCGGGGCCGACTCGGTGCTGGCGTCCGCGTCCGCGGTGTCGGATGTGCCTTCGGTGCCGCCACTGCGTCGGCGGCGGGTGCGTTGCGGCTCCGCCGCGCGAGCGGATGCCGCAGCCGGAGCGGCCGAGGGCAACGTCTCCACCGGCGGCGGCGCCATGAAGGTCACCGCCGGCGTGGCCGGACGATGTCCAGCCCCGCCCGGATCGCCGTCTCGGCCGGCGGGCGATGACGCGATGGGCGGCTCGGCCGTCGTCGATACCGCGGTGGGCTCGGCCGGCCGGGCGCTCTTGGCGAGCTTCTTCGCCGGCGCCTTCTTCGCGGTGGTCTTCTTCGCGGCCGCCTTCTTAGCGGGCGCCTTCTCGGCCGTGGCCTTCTCCGTCGCGGCCTTCTTCGCGACCTTCTTCGCCGGGACGGCGCCGTCCGGCGCCGCGTTGCTCGTCGCAGCGGGTGGTGCGGCCTTGCGGACGCGCTTGCGTGGTGCGGGGGCCGCCGAATCGGCGGCCGGGTTGGATGTTGCGGGGGTGAAGAGGGTGCCGGTCTCGTCGGACTCGGACATTGCGTAGCTCCGTTCGGCCCCGCGTGCAGCCTCGGTGGCCGTCGTACGCCGGGCGGTCTGCGCGTCGCCGTCCGGCGACGCGTGCAAAAGTCTTCTCGGCCAGACGGTGCCCGCGATTCGGCCCGGGACCAGTGCGGCCCTGCCGGCGCGAAGCTCGGCGCCCGTGACTAGATCGCCGGCGAGTCGGCCGGGGATGTCCCGGCGACCGCGCGATCAGCTGCCAACGGATCGACCAGCGCGCCGTGCGCGTCGAGCCCGCCGTGTTCCAGTCGGGTCGCGATGACCGCTCCGGTGTCAGGCAAGCCCGCCATCGCGCGTAGCGCGGCAAGCACGTCGTCGGGTCGCACGACCGGTGTCGTCTGCCGTACGACCGCAACTAGTATCCCACATCGCCCGGACGGTCCGGTGCAGCGGCGGGCGTCTCCCGTGTCACGCCCGGATGTCACCGGGTCGTGAGCATCGACCGTGAGCGTGAGCACCGCGGCCCGGACGTCGACCTCCTTGAGACCGCTCTTGGTCCGACGCGTGACCGGCGCCGCCGGCGCGTCGAGGAAGGTCTGGGCGGCGCGGCGCAGGACGGCATCCTCGACGTCCGGTACGACGATCGACCACCGGCTGGCATCGACCCGGCGGGCGAAATCGGGCGTCACGGCCTCGACGGCGTCGAGGACCGCGAACCCGTCCGGCAGCACCCGGTCGAGCGCCTCCCGGAGCGCCTCGGGGTCGACCGGCGACGCGAGCCCGATCTCGACGTACTCCGCCTCGCTGGCGGCGCCCGTCGGTGCGGCGCCGACGTACGAGACCTTGGGGTGCGGGGAGAATCCGGCCGAGAATGCCATCGGTACGCCGGCCCGGCGCAGCGCCCGCTCGAACATCCGGGCGAAGTCACGGTGCGACGCGAACCGCAGCGGTCCGCGCTTGGCGTACCGCAGCCGGATCCGCTGCACCACCGGCGGCGGTGGCGGACCATCAGGTCGTCGGTTGCTCATATGCCGACCACCGTAATCGCCCCGGAGCCGGGACCGGGTGCGCAAAGATCGTCCCGGCGCCTCCAGGCGAGGGATGAACGATCACGGGCGTCGACTCCGGCAGACATCGCCCGGCGCGCCGCCGACTTGCCACCTGTGATCGTCCGGAGGCGACTGGTGCCAACCACATGTGGCCCGTCGACCGGCCTCGCGGGGAGGTCCGCGGGCTGCTCTACGAGGACCAACCACGCGATGGCCGACGTCAAGACGGTCGGGACCGTCCGAAGCATCACGGTCGAGACCGTCG
Organism: Mycobacteriales bacterium; assembly: GCA_038253135.1. Lineage (GTDB taxonomy): Bacteria > Actinomycetota > Actinomycetes > Mycobacteriales > QHCD01 > JBBSHJ01. The sequence goes on from JBBSHJ010000037.1 coordinate 28,818, forward strand.
TCCTTCAGCCCGAGTCGCCGCCCGAGCCGCGAAGCCTCGTCCGGGTGCCGGAGTTGCGCCGCCTGCGCCAGGTCGGCGTCGCCCCGAAGACCTTGAACATCGACCCCGAGCCGGCTGGTGGCGGCCACGTCGACGAGACCGGCCTGTGGGTGGGCCTC
>JBBSHJ010000038.1:0-28612 GCA_038253135.1 Mycobacteriales bacterium
AGTGCGCGCCGGGTCGTGTCGCCCAGAGCCTGGAACACCCGATCCATCGCGACCGATTGGTTAAGCACGTCGTTAACTGTAAGGCGAACCCGACGATGGTAAAGAGGCTGCTTAACTATCGAGCGATCCGGATCGTCTTGTGGAGCCGGGCGCGCTCGACCAGCCAGTGGCTGGTCTCGGCGTACATCGAGAACCGCTCGGTGAAGCGACGGCAGGCCGCGGCGTTCTCCCCGTCCTGCCGCTCGGATCTCATGGTCAAAAGCATGCCGTCACACCGCAGCCGGTCGGGTCACCTCTTGGCGGTCGCCTTCGTCCCCTTCTTCGCCGGCTTGCTCTTGGCTCCGGTCTTGGCCTTGGTGGCGGCCTTCGTGGCGGATCGCTTCGGCGTCGCCGGTTTGGTGCTCACGGCGATGCCGCGCTCGTCGATGTCGGGATCCTCGTGCCTGACTCCGCGCAGGATCTGACCCTGGCCCTGGGAGAAGCGGTGATCGTCGGTCAGCGGCGGGTCGGCGGGGTCGCGGAACTGCACCAGCCACGTCGTACGCGCCTCGTCGCTCGTGTTGATCCCCGAGCCGTGCACGGTGAGATAGGTGAAGAACAGCACGTCACCGGCCTCGGCCTCGAGCGGCGTTGCGGCGTCGAGCGGCCAGTCCGAGATCGGCAGGTGGTAACTGCCGGCCGGGTCGTGCGTGAGCGGGCCGTTCTTGTGGCTGCCCGGCATGACCCGCACGCAGCCCTTCTCGTTCGGGGCGTCGTCGAAATGGAAGATCGCCGCGGCCATCCGGTGGTACTTGTGCGGGAAGAACGGGTGGTCCTGGTGCATCGGGAAGGGCGAGCCCGCCTCGGGCGGCTTGACGAACAGCTTGGTGTGGTGCAGCTGCACGTCCTGGGTGCCGAGCACCTGAGCGGCGATGTCGACGAAGCGCGGATCGGTCAGGAGCCGGCTGAACGCGGCCGAGTAGAACTGCGTGTCATGGCAGTGCTGCAGTGAGGTCTGCATCATCGCGCCGGCGGCCTCGCGCCCCGACGCCCACGTGGGGTCGGGTTGGGCCTTCTTGCGCTCGAGTACGGCGTGCGCCTCCGCCCGCATCTCGGCGGCTTCGCGCTTGGACAGCAGCCCCTTGACGAGGATGTAGCCGTTCTTGTTGTAGGTGCGGACTTCCTGCGCGGTCAGCATGTTTGCGCGACCTCCCGATCGCTCGTAGATGGCCTTGGGTTGCTCGGTGGCGCACCGCGGCGCGCCGGCGCATTGGCGTGCTCCAGAAAGGCTAGACGCCCAGGCGACACCGCCGTCACCGTGGCCGGATCCGCCGCGACCCGAACCGGACACCTCAGGTCGCGAGCGCCGCCCGCACGGCGAGATCGAAGAGGCGCCGGCGGATGTCCTTGGCCCGCTGCCAGCCGCGGTTGTCATGTTCCTCGCCGGACAGATCGTCTCCGGCGTAGAGGATCTGCCCGAAGCGCACGCCCCGGAATCGGGCCACCGCCGCGAAGGCGGAGCACTCCATCTCCACCGCGATCGCGCCCTCGGCCCGCCGGCGGTCGACCACCGCGCGGGTCTCGCGGTACGGCGCGTCGGTGGTCCACGTCGTACCCGTCACGTAGGGCGCCGCCGCGGCGTCGAGCACCCGGCAGATCGGAGCCGTCACCTCCGGATCGAGATCGATGGTCCGCGCCGCGGGCAGGTAGTGGTACGACGTGCCCTCGTCGCGGATGGCCGCGGTCGGCACGATCACGTGGCCGAGCGTCAGCTCGGGCACCAGCACGCCGCAGCCGCCGGCGGCGACGAACCGCCGCCCGCCGTACGCGATCGCGCCCTCGAGCATTCCGGCGGCCATCGGCGCCCCGACGCCCGGATGCATGACGCCGACCGCGCCCTCCGGCGTCTCGAGGCGATAGATCGGGTGGACGCCGTGCTCCCAGGTGAGCCGGGCCAGCTCGTCCGCCTCGTTGCCGACCGCGCGCAGGACCTCGGTGAAGAAGCAGAGCACCACGGCCTCGGGCATCCGCGGGTGCGGCCCGATCCGGCGGGAGGGCTCGAGAATCGCCTCCCCGTCCGGGCGGTCCTCGACGATGGGTGCGGACGTGGGTCGGACGTCGCGATCGGCCGGCATGCCGAGCAGTCAACCAGCAGCCGGGTCAGGACGGCGCGGGGTTTCCCGGGCGAAGTCGCGCATGATGTCGCCGAAGCCGGCCGCGCCCTTTGATCGGTCGGCACGCCATGGCGGATGTCGTACGGCGGTCAAACCGCGGCGGGCGTGCGCATCGGTCCCCGAGGCATGCGGACCGAGTCCGCGGCCGCTGGCTAGGCTCGGTGGCCGTGGACAAGCGCACCGGGCTTCCCGTCGTCGGCATGATCGGGGCCGGGCAGCTGGCCCGCATGACGCACCAGGCCGCGATCGGTTTGGGCCAGTCGCTGCGGGTGCTCGCCGCCGACCGGGACGCGTCGGCGGCGCTGGTCGCCGCCGACGTCCAGATCGGTGCGCACACGTCGTACGACGATCTTGCCCGCTTCGCCGCGGGCTGCGACGTCGTGACGTTCGACCACGAGCACGTGCCGGGAGAGCACATCGCCGCGCTGGCCGCGGCCGGCCACCGTGTCTTTCCCGGCGCCGAGGCGTTGCTGCACGCGCAGGACAAGCGGGTGATGCGGGAGCGGCTGGGCGCGGACGGGTTCCCGGTGCCGCGATGGAGACCGATCGGGTCGGCCGCCGATGTCGTGGGCTTCGCCGACGAGGTGGGCTGGCCCGTCGTGCTCAAGGCGACACGGGGCGGGTACGACGGCAAGGGCGTCTGGACGGTGGCCGCGGTGACCGATGCGGCCGAGCTCTTCGATCCGGTCAGCCACGAGGCTCGGCTGCCGCTGCTCGCCGAGGAGCGCATCCCGCTGCGTCGCGAGCTGGCAGCGCTGGCGGCCCGGTCCCCGTTCGGACAGGTCGCCACGTGGCCGGTCGTCGAGACCGTGCAGCAGGACGGCATCTGCGTCGAGGTCATCGCTCCGGCACCCGGACTCTCCGAGGACCACGCGGCGCAGGCGCAGGAGCTGGCCGTCAACCTGGCCACCGACCTCGGAGTGGTCGGCATCCTTGCCGTCGAGCTGTTCCAGACCGACGCCGGCCTGGTGATCAACGAGCTCGCGATGCGACCGCACAATTCCGGGCACTGGACGATCGACGGCGCGGTGACCTCGCAGTTCGAGCAGCACCTGCGGGCCGTCCTCGACTACCCGTTGGGGGTGACGTCGAGCGTCGCGCCGTGGACCGTGATGGCCAACGTCCTCGGCGGTGATCCCGCCGCTGCGATAGGCGCCGCTGCGATGGGTCTAGACGAGCGCGTGCACCACCTGATGGCGGCCCACCCGGCGGTCAAGCTCCACCTCTACGGCAAGGCCGTGCGGCCCGGCCGCAAGATCGGCCACGTGACCGCGACCGGGTCGGATCTCGCCGCGTTGCGGGCGGCGACCGCCGATGCGGCCGGCCGGCTGCGCCACGGCGTACCGGCCGAACGCCCGCAGCCCTGAGCCCCGCTCAGCGGGCCAGCGACTCCAGGCCCGGCGCGACGGTTGGCGACGCGACCTCGAAGACCTGGTATGTCGCCACCCCGCGCCGGTTGAAGGGGTCTTCGGCAATGCGCTGCTCGAGCTCCTCGGCCGGGCCGACCCCACTCGCGGCCCCGTCGCCGCCCTGCTCCGCGCCGATTAGGCTCGCGGCGGGCGAGCGTGAGGAGAGCGGCAATGGCGACGGGCGCACCGCAGGTCGGCGTGATCATGGGATCGGACTCGGACTGGCCGGTCATGTCGGCCGCCGCCGAGGCACTGGCCGAGTTCGGCGTCGGTTACGAGGCCCACGTCGTGTCCGCGCACCGCACCCCCGCGCGGATGCTGGACTACGCCGGGCAGGCGGCCGGGCGGGGGATCGCGGTCATCATCGCCGGTGCAGGCGGGGCCGCGCACCTGCCGGGCATGGTCGCCGCCGCGACGCCGCTCCCGGTGATCGGCGTGCCGGTGCCCCTGAAATACCTCGACGGGATCGACTCGCTGCTGTCGATCGTGCAGATGCCGGCCGGGGTTCCGGTGGCGACGGTGTCGATCGGTGGCGCCCGCAATGGCGGGCTGCTGGCGGTGCGCATCCTCGGCGCTGCCGATCCCGGGATCCGCGAGCGTATGACGCGGTATCAGGCTGCGCTGCGCGACCTCGTCGACACCAAGGATGCGTCGCTGCAGGGGAAGTTGCCCAGCTAACGAACGGCCGGATCCCTCGGGCCGGCACGCCCGGCGCGCGGTATTCCCAGCCGGCCCGCCGCCAGCGTTCGCGGTCGAGACCCAGCCGGCCGTCCACGATCCGCCGGCGGCGGTACCGTGTCGCCGTGGATCCCGACTTCGAGTGCTACCGGCTCACCGACGAGCACGAGCTGCTCCGGGAGTCCGTCCGCAGGCTCGCCGACGACAAGATCGCGCCGCGCGCGGCCGAGACCGACCGCACCGCGACCTTTCCGCGGGACGTCTACGACGCCCTCGTCGCGGCTGACCTGCACGCGCCACACCTGCCGGAGGAGTACGGCGGCGCGGGCGCCGACTCGCTCGCCACCTGCCTCGTGATCGAGGAGATCGCCCGCGCCTGCGCGTCCAGCTCCCTCATCCCCGCCGTCAACAAGCTGGCCACCGTGCCGCTGCTGCTGTGCGGGTCGGATCAGCTGAAGCGGGAGGTGCTGCCGCCGATCGCCCGCGGAGCCGCCATGGCGTCGTACGCGCTGTCCGAGCGCGAGGCGGGCAGCGACACCGCCTCGATGCGGGCGCGAGCCGTCCGTGACGGCGACGCGTGGGTGCTGTCAGGGACCAAGTGCTGGATCACCGGAGCCGGCGAATCCTCCTACTACACCGTGTTCGCCAAGACCGACCCCGACGCGGGTGCGCGCGGCGTCTCGGCCTTCGTCGTGCACGAGGACGATCCGGGCTTCTCGGTCGGGACGAAGGAGCACAAGCTCGGCATCAAGGGCTCACCGACGGCTGAGATCCACCTCGATCGGTGCCGGATCCCGGCGCACCGCATCATCGGCGAGCCCGGCACCGGCCTGCGGACCGCCTTGGCCACGCTCGACCACACCCGGTTGACGATCGGGGCCCAGGCGGTCGGGATCGGGCAAGGCGCGTTGGACGCCGCCGTCGCCTACGTGCAGGAGCGCCGCCAGTTCGGGCGCCCGATCGCGGATTTCCAGGGCGTGCAGTTCATGCTGGCCGACATGGCGATGCAGCTCGAGTCGGCGCGGCAGCTGGTCTACGTCGGTGCCTCCGCCGCCGAACGCGGTGCGAGCAACCTCACCTTCCTGTCGGCGGCCGCGAAATGCCTGGCCTCGGATGTGGCGATGTCGGTCACCACCGATGCGGTGCAGCTTTTCGGCGGCTACGGATACACGCAGGATTTCCCCGTCGAGCGGATGATGCGCGATGCCAAGATCACCCAGATCTACGAGGGAACCAACCAGATCCAACGCATGGTGATCGCGCGGCAGCTCTTCAAGAAGGGAAATAAGTGAACGCCCTCGATCGATTCAAGCTCACCGGTCGCAGAGCCATCGTGACCGGCGGCAATCGTGGTCTCGGTCGGGCGTTCGCGACGGCGCTCGCCGACGCGGGCGCGACCGTCGCGATTCTCGCGCGCGACGTCGGCCGCACCGCACGCGCGGTCGAGGAGTTGCGTGCGGCCGGTGCGGCGGCGATCGGGATCGACGTCGACCTGATGTCGAAAGATGCTGTGGTGCAGGCAATTCAGAGCGCGACCGAGCAGATGGAAGGCCTCGATGTGCTGGTCAACAATGCCGGCGCGTGTGTGCACGCGCCCGCATTCGAGGTCACCGATGAGGACTGGAACGCCGTCTTCGACCTCAACGTGCGGTCGCTGTGGTGGTGCGCCCGCGAGGCTGCTCGGATCATGCGAACCACCGGCGGCGGGTCGATCGTCAATATCGGGTCGATCTCCGCGGCCATTGTCAATCGCCCGCAGATGCAACCGGCCTACAACGCCTCCAAGGCGGCCGTGCACCAGCTGACCAGGTCACTGGCCGTGGAGTGGGCACCGCACAATATCCGGGTCAATGCGCTCGCGCCCGGTTATGTCCACACCGACATGGCGCCCGTCGACCGGCCCGAATTCCGCGCCCGGTGGATCGACGACGTACCGATGCGGCGGGCCGCCGATCCCGACGAGATCGCACCGGCGGTCGTCTATCTCGCCAGCGACGCCTCGTCCTTCGCCACCGGGACCGTGCTGACCGTCGACGGCGGCTACACCGCGGTCTGACCCCAACGGGCTACTTTTGGCGGCCTGACGTCGGATACGACGCACAGCCGCCAAAAGTTAGCTCTGGTGGAGGGGGGCGGCGGTGGCGGCGCGTACGTCGTCCGCGCCGACTCCCGGTGCCGTCTCGCGCAGGACCAGCCCGTCGGGCCCGACATCGATGACGGCTAGGTCGGTGATGATCCGGTGCACGCATGCCGCGCCCGTCAGCGGCAGGCTGCACTCGGGCACGATCTTCGGGCTGCCGTCGCGGGCCACGTGCTCCATCAGCACGATGACCCGTTTCGCGCCGTGCACGAGGTCCATGGCGCCGCCCATGCCCTTGACCATCTTGCCGGGGATCATCCAGTTGGCGAGGTCACCCGCGGCGGAGACCTGCATCGCACCGAGGATGGCGACGTCGATGTGGCCGCCGCGGATCATGCCGAAGGACAGCGCCGAGTCGAAGAACGCCGACCCCGGGCGGATCGTCACGGTCTCCTTGCCCGCGTTGATCAGGTCGGGATCCTCCTCGCCGTCGTAGGGGTAGGGGCCGACGCCGAGGATGCCGTTCTCGCTCTGCAGCACCAGCGTGACGCCGTCGGGCACGTAATTCGGCACCAGCGTCGGCAGCCCGATGCCGAGGTTGACGTACTGCCCGTCGGCGAGCTCCGCCGCCGCGCGGGCCGCCATCTCCTGCCTGGTGCGGGCCATCAGCGCGGCCCTCCGGCGTCCGCGCGGGAGCGGACGGTACGCCGTTCGATCGGTTTGCCCTCGGCCGGCACCGGGCCGATGATGCGCTGCACGAAGATGCCCGGCACGTGCACGTCCTCGGGACGGATCTGACCGGCATCGACCAGGTCCTCGACCTCGGCGATCGTGATGCGGCCGGACATCGCACACAGCGGGTTGAAGTTGCGGGCCGACTCGTGGAAGACGAGGTTGCCGTGCCGGTCGCCGCGCGCCGCCCGCACCAGCGCGACGTCGGCGACGATCGATTCCTCGAGCACGTAGTCGGTGTCGCCGAAGCGCCGGACCTCGCGCGGCGGCGAGGCAACGGCGACGCCGCCGGAGCCGTCGTACCGCCACGGCAGCCCGCCCTCGGACACCTGGGTGCCCACGCCGGCCGGGGTGTAGAAGGCCGGAATGCCACAGCCGCCGGCCCGCAACCGCTCCGCCAGGGTGCCCTGCGGGCACAGCTCGACCTCCAGCTCGCCGGCCAGGTATTGGCGGGCGAACTCCTTGTTCTCGCCGACGTAGCTCGCCGTCATCCGCCGCAGCCGGTGCGCGCCGAGCAGCAACCCGAGGCCCGAGCCGTCGACACCGCAGTTGTTCGAGATCACGGACAGGTCGTCCGTGCCGGCATCCAGCAGGGCCCTGATGAGGACCTGCGGGACGCCGCACAGGCCGAAGCCGCCGACGGCCAGGGTCGAGCCCGCGGGGATGTCGGAGACCGCCTCGGTCGCCGACGCGAAGGTCTTGTCCATCGGGCCATCCTTCTCGCCACCTCGTCGTGGCCGGAGCCGGGTCACCTCTGCCGAAGGCGTGCTTATCCTCGCCTCAGCGGGCACCGGTGTCGAGGCGGCGCACCCCGACCACGTCGATCCCGACCGTCGCGGTCACGAGCTCGGCCGCGCACCGATCGGGCAGCACGGCCGGGTCAGGGTGCGCGACGACGACCAGCGAGGCGCAGGCGGCCAGCGGGGCCAACAGACCGAGCAGGAGGTCGTCGGTGCGCTCGGCCGCGCCCGCGACCAGCACCCGGTCGGCGGGCCCGAGGCCCAGCGCGCCGGCGCTCTCCTCGGCGAGCTGGGCCAGCTCGCCGGCGGGCATCTGATCGGCACCGTCGGAGGTGGCGAGGTCGCCATCGGCCGGGGCGTCGTACGCCGCGAACGCGTCCGGCTGGGGTGGCACGAGCACGGCGAAGTCCTGGGCATCAGCCGGTACGCCGTCGAAGGGCCGCCCGAGCGGCAGCAGGGACAGCGCGATCCGCGGTGGCCCACCGGGCGCCAGGTCGCCGAGGCTGGTCTCGGTGCCGAAGACGACCGTCGCAACGCTCGGATCCGTCGTCGCCTCGGCGCCGAGCAGCCACGTGGCCAGCAGCACCGCGGCGCTCTGCCAGTGCGCCGGCAACAGCACGGCGACGCGCACACCCCGGCCGACGTCGTACTCGTCCTGCATGAGGTTGGCGATCTTCGCGACCCAGTTCGCCATTGTCGCGCCGGAGAGCTCGACCCGCTCACCCGTCGCGTCGTCGTAATAGGTGAGGAGCGGACGGGCGGCGTCGCGTTCGAGCGCGGCCGCGATGAGATCGGGCAGTGCGGCACTCACGGAGTTTCGCCTTTCGATGCTGAGGTGGCGAGATCAGTAGACGCAGCTGTTGTCGGATGCGGACCGTTGCTGGACATCGAAGGTGGGCCCCGCAGACTTCCCGGCGGACGTCCCCGGTGACCGCCCGGAGGTCTTTCCGGAGCGTGCCCCCGTCGATGTCGAGGCGGTGGGCTTCGTGGAGCTCGGGCCCGTTTTTCGGGCGGGGGGGCCGGTCGATCTCGCCGACTTGCTCGGTCTGGCCGGCGCGGTCTTGAGCGTCCCTTCGACCACCTGCTGGAAGAAGAGGCGGGTGATCATCGGATTGGCCCCGAGCGAGTCGGGGTCCTCGGGCGCCGGCCCCTGCGTCGGCATTGTCAGGAACCGCACGTTCCCGGATCCGATGTCCCTCATCTGCTTGGCCAGTTCAATGATCGAGAAATGCTGGTCGGCCACCATCGCGCCGGCCACCGAGTCGGCGACGTTGGTCAGTTTCCATGGTTCGAGCAGCCAGTGCGCGCTGATGATCTTGTTGGCGGCCGCGGCGAGGAAGGTCTGTTGCCGCTTGATGCGGTTCAGGTCGCCGTCCGCAGCGCCCTTGGGAAAGTTATGTCGCTGCCGCACGAATTGCAGGGCCCGCTTGCCCTTGATCGTGTGCTTGCCGGCGGTCAGCTCGAGCCCGGTCCACGGGTCGTTCACATTCTTCTTCAGGCACACGTTCACACCGCCGATCGAATTGGACAGGCGATAGAACCCGATCAGGCTGATCTCGACGTAATGATCGATGTGCAGGCCCGTGAGATTGCTGACCGTCTGCACGAGAATCTGCGCTCCCGACGTCTCCTGCTGCTTGGACAAGGGTTTGTTGCTGCACTGGTTTCCCTTGCCCTTGACGGGAAAGCAGGCCCCGTCGGGATAGGCCTCGTTGACCTTGCCGTCCTTGAACCCGCCAGGAATGGCGACCCAGGTGTCGCGGGGGATCGAGACGATGGACGCGCGTGAGCCGTTGGCCGGGATGTGCAGGATCAGGATGGTGTCGGTGTTGAAACCACCGCCGTCCGTGCCGGTGGCGACGTGTGCGAGCTCCTTGGAGGTGTAGCCCGCGCGGTTGTCGTTTCCAACGATCAGGATGTTCTGGGATTTGCCGTCGATATCGGCCGCCTCGGTGGCGGCCGGCACGCCGCCCTGGCTCGGGGTGCCTCCGGTGCTCCTGGCCTTTGCGGGCGCGGTGCTAGTGAGCGGGGCCGGCCCGGGCAGCGTGATCGGGATCCGGTTGACCGAATTGTCGGCGCTCTTGACGATGCTCCACGCCCAGCCCGAGTAGAAGAGCACCGCGAGCGAGCTGAGCATCGCCACGACCTTGGCGGCGAGGGCGGTGCGTCGACGGGCGGCGGCATGGCGGGTCGCCTTCAGGTGCCGGGGGTGCCGGGGCGAGAAGGGGGGCGGGGATCCCGTCGATCCCTGCGCGGCGCTCTCGCCGACCGCGGGGGACGTGTCGTTGCCCTGCGGTAGGTCGTCGCCGGTCGGCTCCTCGGGGATCGGATCACCCGGCGGCTCGTCAGTAGACACAACTGCTGTCGCTCGCGGTCCGTTGCTGGGTTTTGGTCTGGCTGCTGCTCGAGGACTTGCGCGGCGCGTCACTCTTGCTGGCGGGCGCTGTCCCGCTCCTGTTGATGCTGGTGAAATCGCTACCCAGGATCAGCACGATCGAACCCCCGACCGACGCGTCCTCGACCAGCTGCGCCCCCGGTACGGCGGAGGCGACGGTGTTGGCCTGCGCCGACGCGCCGGGCGCGTAGCGGATCACGCTGCGCTGATAGCTCGTCCGGTCAGCGTCCGCCGTACCGGTGATCGCGAAGCCGGCCGACCGAAGCTCCAGCGAGGCCCGCCCGGCCTGACCGCGTACCCCCGAACCGTTCAGGACCTGCACCGAGACCTCCGATCGGGGCACGGTCGGCCGCGGCTTGGACGTCTTCTTCGGCGCGTGCGACCCGGTGGCGGAAGAACCCGACGTCCTGGCTCCGGCGACCTCGGCGAAAAAGGCTCTGGTGACGTCGGTGTCGATCTTGAGACCGTCGCCAGCCCCGGACGAGGCGCCCTGTGTGGGCATCGTGGTGAAGGTGACGTTGCCTGATGCGATGTTACGCAACTGGGTGGCCAGTTTCACCAGATCCAGCGACTTGTCCACCGTCAGCGATCTGCTCACGGTCTCGACGAACTTCTTCGCCTTGAACGGGTTCAGGATCGTGCCGGCGCTGATGATCTGGTTCGCGGCCGCGCCGAGGAACGCCTGCTGGCGCTTGATCCGGTCGAGGTCGCCGCCGCCGTCGGGGAAGTTGTGCCGCTGCCGGACGAACTGCAGCGCCTGGGTGCCCTTGACCCTGTGCTCGCCGGCCGAGAGCTTGAGCCCGGACCAGGGATCGTTGACAGCTTGCTTGACGCACACCTTCACGCCCCCCAGCGCGTTGCTGATGTTGTAGAAGCCGAGCAGGCTCACCTCGACGTAATGGTCGATGTGCAGGCCGGAGATCTGCGAGATGGTCTCCATCAGCTTCGAGGCACCTGCGGTCTGCTGCGCCTTGGTCAGCACGTTGCCGCACTGCGGGGTGTGCGCGCCGGGCGGGTAACAGGCGCCGTCGGCGTACGCGCCGTTGATCTTGCCGGCCCGAAAGCCCGGGATGTTGACGTAAGAGTCCCGGGGGACGGAGATCAAGGTGGCCTTGGACCGGTTCGAAGGGATGTGCAGGACAAGGATCGTGTCGGTGTTGAAGCCGCCACCGTCGGCGCCGGTCGCGACCTGGGCGAGCTGCTTGTTCGTGTAGCCCACCCGGCTGTCGTTGCCGACCAACAGGATGTTCTCGTCCTTGCCGTCGATGTCGTGACGGGTGTTGTCCGGCACCTTGTCCGCGTTGAGGCCGTTGAGGCGGTGCACGTCGGAATTGGCGGAATTGACGGTGCTCCAGGCGATGCCGGCGTAGAAGAGCACGGCCAGCGAGGCGAGCGCGGCGACGATCTTGGCTCCGAGCGCGGCCGGATTGCGTCCGTGCGGCGGGCGCCGGCCGCCGGGTCCACCGGGTCCACCGGGTCCACCGCCGCGCGGCGGCAGGCGCGGCGGAACCGGCCGGCTCGGCGGTGGCGCCGGCGCTTGGAATCCCGGTCCCGGCGGCCGGCGGCCGGTGCCGCGGCGCGGGTCGAGCTCAGGGGGTAAGGGCTGGTGCGGACCCGGCGGGTTGGGCCGCGCGGGGCGGCCGCCGGCGGGGTCGCCTGGGCGGTTGCTGTCCCTCACAGGCATGTCTCCCGTTCACGTTGCGACGCCCGCAGCGGATCGTCTCGGTCCGTATTCATCGCGGGACCCGTTGGCCCGCCGAGCCGGTCGGTGCACGATCGGGGCCCCACAACGGGTACGACGCCCGCCGATGTGGTCGGGTTGGCGGCAGGCCGGCGTACCGCCGGTGGTGCGGTCGGCCCAGGGTAGCCGAGGACCCTATGGGCGCCGGTATCGTCAACGTCTCGTGAGCGTCGAGTCGAGATCTCCGGCCCGATGGCTGGTCGTCGGTGCCGGCGGTCAGCTCGGCGCGGATCTCCTTTCGGTGCTCGGCGCCGAGGACGTGACCGGCCTCCCGCGGGCCGAGCTCGATGTCGCGGACCCGGCCGCCGTGAGTGCCGCGGTGGCCGTGGCCCGCCCGGACGTGGTGGTCAACGCCGCGGCCTACACCGCCGTGGATGCCGCGGAGAGCGACGAGGCCGCCGCCGCGGCCGTGAACGAGGCGGGAGCCGCGCACCTCGCGGCCGCCTGCGCACAGGCCGGCGCCCGGCTGATCCACGTCTCGACCGACTATGTCTTCCCGGGCCGTGGGGTTTTCCCGGGCCGTGGGCCGGGCGATCGGGTGCCGTACGACGTCGACGAGCCGGCCGCGCCGCGCACGGCGTCCGGCCGGACCAAGCTCGCCGGCGAGCGGGCCGTCCGGCGGCTGCTGCCGGACCGCTCGTGGGTGGTGCGCACGGCGTGGCTCTACGGCGCGGGTGGTCCGAACTTCGTCCGCACGATGCTCCGGCTGGAGGCCGAGCGCGACACGGTCACGGTCGTCGACGATCAGTACGGCTCGCCGACCTGGACCGGTGACCTGGCCGCCGGGCTGCGCGAGCTCGGGACCACCCGCCCGGCGCCGGGGATCTATCACGCCGTCAACGCCGGGGAGACCACCTGGTGCGGCCTCGCGCGGGCGGTCTTCGCCGGTATCGGGGCCGATCCGGACCGGGTGCGCCCGGTGGCCACGGCGGCCGTGCCGAGGCCGGCGCCGCGGCCCGGGTACGCCGTCCTGTCGCCGCGGGCGTGGAACGCGGCGGGGCTCACGCCGCTGCGGCCATGGCCGGACGCGCTTGTCGACGGCCTCGCCGCCATCCGCGCCTGACCCGCGCTGGTCATCCCGCTGCCGCCGGGGCGTGCTCGGCGGTCGTCGCGATGACGGCGTACTCCTGCGGTCCGAAAAGGACCTCGTTGAGCCGGCCGAAGGCCGCGTTGACCTGCTCGGCCAGCGCGGGATCCCGCTCGGAGGTGACCGGCGGCAGGTGATAGTCCAGCGCCGGCGCGTGGAACTGCAGCCGGATGTCGCGGTAACCGGCGGACTCGAAGAGGAAGGCCAGCAGCGACGGGTGCAGGGGCAGGACGTGCGTCGGGTCGAGGATGTAGGAGTTGCCGAGCACGATGAGCGACGCGGGGTTGGGCGTCTCGGCGATGAAGACGCCGCCCGGCCTGAGCTTGCGCCCGGCCAGCTCGAGCATCTCGATCAGCGCGTCCAGGGCGATGTGCTCGACGACGTGCGCGGTGAAGATCGAGCCCAGCGAGCCGTCCGGCTGCTCGCGCAGCCAGTCCGCCGCGTAGGCCTCGTGCACGGTGATCCCGCGCGCCCGGCCCTCGGCCACCATGCCCGGGTCGGGCTCGACCCCGATCACCTCGGCGCCGTCGCGGGCCAGCATCTCGAGCAGCTCGCCCCGGCCACAGCCGATGTCGACCACGGGCTGGTGGCTCATCAGGACCTCGTGATAGCGCTCGGCGAGGTTGGCCAGGATGACGTCGGGATCGCCGCGGAAGCGCCGCTCGAAGCCGACGTAGTTGAACAGCGCTGACGTCGGGGCGTCGATCCGGTGCGAACGCTTGCCCAATCCCTCTCGACCGAGCTCGCCTGCCGGAGCCGGCTCGCCTTCCGTCGCCGGCTCGCCTTCTGTAGTCGGGTCACCGGTAGTCGGGTGGGCGGCGTTTGCGGGTACGCCGTCCGTGCCGTCGCCGAGCTCCGGCCGGCCGGCGATGGAGAGGTTGCGCAGCCGTCGTTCCAGACTGTTCACGGCCTCCCGCAGCTCGGCGAACCGCGCGCCCGCGCCCTCGATGCCGGTGCCCGGAGCGAAGGCCATCCCGAGCTGTTCGACGGTTCGCTCGCCGGCGCGGACCTCGCCCTTGAGCAGCTCGAGGTTGAGCCGGTTGACCTCGACACGGTCGCGCACCTCGCGCCGGCCCAGCCGGAGCTCCACCGACAGCGGGCGCAGCTCGTCGTACAGCAGCGCGATCTCATCGCGGAGGGCGGCGACCTCGGCCCGAGCCGCTGCGGCCTCGGCGGCGACCTCGGGCATGCCGCCGGCCACGACGGCGCGGCGGGAGAGCTCGTGGAAGTGTTCCTTGGCCTGCTCACGCGCGCGCCGCCGGACCTGGCCGAGCAGCGCCTGCGGGTTGCGGGGCCGCACCGCCGGGGTGTCGTCGACCCCAGCCGCACCGCCGTCGGGAGCGGGCCCTGGGGTCCCGGCGCCGCCGGGCTGATCCGGTGCGTTGGCGGATCCCGGCAACTGGGCGGTCGCGTCGGCCCGGAGCGGTCGGGGCAGCGTCATGGGGTCCTCTCGTGCGGGTGCGCGGCGGCGAGGCTCGCGGGCAGAGCCTTCATCAGCCCGGAGATCCTGGTCCGCGCCGGCGAGTTTGCCGGGGTGTGCAGCAATTCCAGGGTGTCCTGCCATCCGCCGCCGGGGCCGTGCACCGTCGTCGGAAGCCGCAGCGCGTGCAGCAGGCACCGGATCGTCTCGCGGCGGTCATGCCGGGTCTCCATCAGGCGCCGACCGGCGTAACCCACGGCAGCGGCGCGCGCCGGATCGTCGGCCAACTCCTTCGCCGCGACCAGGCGGGCGTCGTACGCCTCCGCGATGACGACGTCGCGCCCGGGTACGGCGCCCAGCGCTGCCGCCGACGCGGAGTCGGTGACCGTCGGTGCCCCCCAGGCGAGCGCCACCGGGAGGGCGCGGCCAACGGCCGAGACGGCGCTCGCGGTGGCTGCGGCGGTGTCGCGGAGCGCGCGCGGGATCGGCATCGCGCGCATCTCGCCGATCGGGCTGACCGGCACCCACAGCCAGGTGGTGTCCTCGCCGGCGGCCAGTACCCGGCGGGGCAGGCCGCGCTGCTCGCGCAACCGGACCCGCATCGCCGGGAGGATCGGGCGGGCGTGCGGCACCGCCGTGCGGGCGGGGACGAGCAGCGCACCGGTCTCGTCCGCGACTGCCGGATCGGCCGTGATGAGGACCGAGGCCGCGCCGGCCATCGCGGTCCGGGCGTCCGCCGCGGTGCGCAGCCACCCGGCGTACGCCGCCCCGGCGGGCGGCAGGACCGGGTCGTCGGCCCAGAGGTAGGCCGCCGGGGCGGCTCCGTCCGGGCCGACCACGCCGTCGACCGGCCGGATGCGGTCGCCGAGGTCCAGCAGCAGCGGACGGACCTGCTCCGGCGGCGTGTCCCCGAGCAGCAGCCCGAGGCGGGCCAGCCCCGGTCGCGGCAGGTGCATGGACGGCCGGACCACGCGGGCGGTGCGTGGGTGCCGGGGCCACGGCGTCTGGGGCCGGGCCGCTTTCGCATCGGTGGCCTGATCCGCCCCCCTTCCGGCGCAGTCGCGAGCGGTCACCCCTCAGCCGCCGATCAGGGTCGCGACGGCGTCGTCCCAGGACAGATCCCGCACCCGCTCGCGGCCGGCCTCGCCCATCTTGCGGGCCAGCGCGCGGTCGCGGTCCAGCCGGTCGAACGCCTCGCCGAGCTGCTTCGGGGAGCCGTCGGTGACGATGCCGGTCACACCGTCCTCGACCCACTCGAGCACCCCGCCGGAGTCCCTCGCGGTGATCACCGGCTTCCCGGCGTAAAAGGCCTGCAGGTTCACATAGCCCATGTCCTCGTCGGCCGGGGCGTAGAGGACCGCGAGCGCGTTGCCGAAAAGGTCGATCGCCTTCTCGTCGCTCACGAAGCCGGGCAGGTCCAGCCGGGCATCCACGCGCAGCTCCCGCGCGCGGTGGCGGACCGGGTCGAGCAGCTCGCCCCGCCCGGCCGAGACGCCCCGGACCCGGGTGGAACTCCGGGACAGGCCCTCGGCGATCATGCCGGGTCGCTTGTTCTGGTCGAACCGCTGGATGGCGTAGACGTAGTCGCCGAACTCGCCCGGCCGGAGCCGGTCGAAGAGCGGCGGCGGGTGGTAGAGCGGCGTGGCCGAGAGCCCGTTGAAGCGGGCCAAACGGTCGGCCACCACCTGCGAGGTGGAGTAGATCCGCTGCGCCTCGCCGAGCGCGATGTTGTCCCACTCGGTCAGCAGCCGGGCCTCCTCGACGGCGCCGTCGTCGTACCCGAAGTCGGACCAGTCCGCCTTGCTCTCGGCGCCGTCGTACGCCGCCCGGTGCTGGTGGAACAGCCACACGACCTTGTTGGGGTGGCTGATGAAGTACGACGGGAAGTTGGTCGCGATGACCAGGTCGGCGTCCGCGGGGATCAGCCGCCAGGCCGTGGGGGAGTCGAAGACCCGCCCCTTCTCCCAGCCGACGGGGATGCGCACCAGCTCGACGCGGTGCCCGGCCGCCCGGAGAGCGGTGACGAGGTTCTCCTGGTGCTGCTCCGCGCCGCCGTGCATGAACGGC
Source organism: Mycobacteriales bacterium (assembly GCA_038253135.1). GTDB lineage: Bacteria > Actinomycetota > Actinomycetes > Mycobacteriales > QHCD01 > JBBSHJ01. Next base: position 16,503 of record JBBSHJ010000038.1, read on the forward strand.
TTCTGCGCACCGCACACGAGGATGTCGAGCGCCTTGGGGTCAGACATTCCGGTCCGCACCTGTCGGGGGCATCGGGCATCAACCTCGGTTCCATCGGATGCGGTTGGTCGGTTCGGGCTCGGTCGGTAGAACGTTCTGCCAATTCCTTGCGTGCCCAGGCCCGGTCCCGGCGGCCGGCCGTTCGGAGTGATGGCGGATCATATCGAGTCGCCGTTCGGGCCGTCGCGACCGCCGGCGGCGTGACCCGCCAGGGCGCGTTCGTTTGGGGCACCCCATGCCCGCGCTTATCATCGTCTCGGACCACAGCCCGGCGAGCCTCGCGGAGCGGGTACGCCGGGCGTCCATGAAGCGGCCGTCGCGAGGCGGGCGTGAGATCGCGCCGCAGCATCGCGGCCCCGACCGCCAGCCAGCGAGCCACACAGACGGGTCAACGGAAACCGAATGGCATTCGACACCCAGACGCGCGGCGACGAGCCGCACGGCAAGACGCACGCGACCGCGCACGGAGCGGCTCCCGGGCACCGGTCCGGGATGGTGCGCGACCTGCCCATGGAGCGGGTCTCGGCCAAGCCCGCCTTCCTCCGCGGCTTCATCCCCACCGTGCAGGACGTCTGGGCCTACCGCGAGCTGCTCGGCCAGCTGGTCCGCAAGGAACTGAAGATCAAGTACAAGGACTCCGTCCTCGGCTTCTTCTGGACCCTGCTGCGACCGCTGCTGATGCTCCTCGTCTACTCGATCGCGATCGGGACCTTCCTCGGCAACAGCAAGAACATCCCGGAGTTCGGCGTCTTCCTCTACACCGGGCTGCTCGCGTGGGCCCTCTTCACCGACATCATCGGCGGCTGCACCGGCACGATCATCTCCAACGCCGGGCTGGTCAAGAAGGTCTACTTTCCGCGCGAGCTCTTCCCGCTCTCGGTCGTCGGCGCCGCCTTCATCAACTTCCTGCTGCAGTTCGTCGTGCTGATCGGCGCGTATGTGGTGACGTGGCACCCGCCGACCTTCTCGACCGATTTGCTACTGGTGCCCTTGGCCGTGCTGGTGATGGTCTTCTTCGCCTTCGCCCTCGGACTGGTCCTCGGCGCGGTCAATGTGTACCTGCGCGACGTGGAGTACCTCGTCGAGGTCACCCTGTTGCTGTGGTTCTGGATGACGCCGATCGTCTACGACTGGACGAAGGTCCACAACAAGATGGTGTGTCAGGGCGGGAATTCACTCGCCGCGGTACGCGGTCTGCAGGGTTACAACCACCTGCCACCTATCGGCAGCGTCAAGTCCGAGAACGCGTGCTACATCACGGACAACCACCTCATCCATGTCTTTCAGATCTACCTCGCCAACCCGATGGCCAACGTCGTACTGGCGTTCCAACGAGCGTTGTGGCCCGGCGGTCGCACCGAGAAGGGTTCGCCGTTCTACTACAGCGGCGACCTGTTCATCCGCCTCGGCGTCCTGCTCGGGGTCTGCGTCGTACTCGTCTGGATCGCGCAGCGGATCTTCGCCCGCGCCCAGGGCAACTTCGCCCAGGAGCTCTGATCGCATGCCTCCCGGTCGCAGCGTTGCCGGATCGCCGACCGTCATCCGGATCAACGACGTCTCCAAGCGATTCAAGATCTACAAGGACAAGTCGCTCAAGGAGCGGGTGGTCAACTTCCGCCGCTCCCGCGACCACGCCGAGGACTTCTGGGCGCTGCGCAACGTCTCCGCCGAGGTCGGAGCGGGAGAGACGCTCGGTCTCATCGGCGCGAACGGCTCCGGCAAGAGCACCCTGCTGAAGATCATCGGCGGGATCCTCACGCCGTCGGAGGGCTTTGTCGAGCGACGCGGCCGGCTCGCCGCACTGCTCGAGCTCGGCGCCGGCTTCCACGGCGACCTCACCGGCCGCGAGAACGTCTACCTGAACGCCTCGATCCTCGGCCTCACCACCAAGCAGATCGACCGGTACTTCGACGAGATCGTGGATTTCTCCGGCATCGAGGAGTTCATCGACACGCAGGTGAAGTTCTACTCCTCGGGGATGTACGTGCGGCTGGCCTTCGCCGTCGCCGTACACGTCGACCCCGAGATCCTGCTGGTCGACGAGGTGCTCGCGGTCGGGGACGAGCCCTACCAGCGCAAGTGCATGGACAAGATCAAGCAGTTCCAGCGCGAGGGTCGCACGATCGTCTTCGTGACCCACGGCCTCGACCAGGTGCGCCAGCTCTGTGACCGGGTGATCATGCTCGACCACGGCGATGTCAAGGTCAACGGCACGCCGATCGACGCGATCCGCGCCTTCCGGGATCAGTACGACGAGCAGGAGCTGGCCGACTCCCAGTTGCTCGAGGAGCACGGCCGGCTCGAGTGCCTGTCGCCGATCCGGATCCTCGACCTGAACGGCAACCCTACGACGCGCTTTCGTCCCGGCGACGGCCTGGCGATCGAGTACGACGTGCGCTCACACAAGCCGACCGATGACTGGGACGCCGGCGTACAGATCACCAACCACCTCGACCTGACGGTTTACGGTGTCAACACGCGGCTGATGGACATCACGCTGCCGCCCATCGACGGCCGGCGCACGATCCGCTACGCCTTCGACGGGATCCCGATGGTGGAGGGGCAGTACTTCATCACCGTCGCCGTGCACCCCAGGGTCGGCCCCGAATACCACCGCATCGACCGCGGGGCGTCGTTCAAGGTCTACAGCGACACCGAGGATGACGGCGTCATCTACATGCGGCCCAAATTCGACTTGCTGCCGGACTGAGCCGGGAGGAGCCGACCGTGTGTACCAGGCCGAAGACGAAGGAAGGCCATGTGTGCTAGAAAGGCCGCCGGGCCGGCCCCGGAGCGACCGCCGATGATCGGTTCACGGGCGTCGTCGGACCGCTCGGGGAAGCTCGCCTTCGTCCCGACCCGCTACGCCAAGGGCATGGTCGGCGGGGCCGAGCTGGTGCTCGCGCAGATGGCTCACGGTCTGGCCGAGCGCGGCTGGGACGTCGAGATCCTGACGACCTGCGCGAGCAACCACTGGACGTGGGAAAACGAGTTGCCCGCGGGTGACTCCATCGTCGACGGCGTCCCGGTGCAGCGCTTCCCGGTTGTCAAGGAGGACATCCCCGAGCGCGGCGTGTTGGAGCACGAGATCATGGCCGGCGGCGTGCCGTCGATCACCGAGCAGCAGCGCTGGATGAATTCCGGCATGCGGGTGCCGGCGCTCTATCACCACCTCGTGGACCATGGCGATGACTACCGCGCCGTCCTCTTCACGCCGTACCCCTCCTGGGTCACCTTCGCCTGCGCGCAGGCGGTGCCCGACAAGAGCGTGCTGTGGACCTGCCTGCACGACGAGCCCTATGCCTACCTCGAGCTCTTCCAACCGGTTTTCACCGGCGTCGCCGGGCTGCTCTTCCAGAGCGGGCCCGAACACCAGCTCGCGCACCGCATCGCCGACCCGCTGTCGCCGCACGCCGTCGTCGGCTGCCCGGTCGCCGTGCCGAAGAAGTACGACCCCGACGGCTTCCGTGAGCGTTACGGCATTGATGGCCGGTTCGTCTTCTACACCGGCCGGCGCGAGGGCGGCAAGGGCTGGCCCGACCTGCTGGACATGCTCGCCCGCGCGGTCGCGCGATCCCCCGAGCTGCCGTTCTCCCTGGTCACGGGGGGCGCCGGTGAGATCGACGCTCCGGCCCCGATCAAGGACCGCGTCATCGACGTCGGCTTCCTCCCCGACGAGGAGCGTGACAATGCGATGGCCGCGGCCGATGCCTATATGCAGCCGGGCAGGTACGAAGCCTTCTCGATGACCATCATGGAATCGTGGCTCGCGGGCACTCCGGTGATCGCCAACGGCGCGGGTGAGGTGGTCGCCTGGCACTGCAAGCGATCCGGGGCCGGACTCACCTATGACGACGAGTTCGAATTCGAGCAGTGCCTGCGGTTTCTCGCCGAGGCTCCCGAAGCCGCCGCCGAACTCGCCGCGCCTGGCCGCGACTACGTGTTGGACAATTACCAGACCGAGCACGTCCTCGACCGGGTCGAGTGTGAAATCGCTAGATGGACAGGGATTCGGAAGGGCTCGGTAGCCGGCTCGTGAAGATTCTGATGGTGACGCCGTACCCTCCGATGCGCGACGGGATCGCGACGTACGCCGCCCAGGCCGTGCGGCAGCTGCGGGCCGAGGGCCATGACGTAGAGGTGCTCTCACCGGGCCCGTCGGCGGCGCATTATCACCTCGACCTGGTCGGACCTCGCGGCGCGCTCGCGCTGGGTAAACGCGTGCCTCGATACGACAAGGTGATCGTGCAGTTCCACCCCGATTTCTTCTACCCGCTGCCGAGCTCGGTGCGCGACCGCATCGAGGTCTCGCTCGCGCTCGCGGCGAGCTTCCGGCTGGCGCGCGAGGTCGAGGTGGTCGTGCACGAGATCGACTACCGCCACGGCCGGCTGCGCTCGCCGGACGGCTACGCCGCCCGGGCCTTGTGGCACTCGGTGGACCGGATACTCGTGCACACCGAGGGGGAGCGACGCGATTTCATCACGGCGTTCGGGGTCTCCTCGACGCGAGTGCTGCTCGCGACGCACGGGGCGCGGTTCAGCAGGAACACCCACCACGACCACGAAACCGCGCGTGCATCGCTCGGCGTTCCGGCCGACGCGCTGATGTTCCTGACGATCGGGTTCATCCAGGAGAGCAAGGGCTTCGACCGGGCCATCCTGGCCTTCGCCGGGCTCGGCGCGCGCGGTGCGCGGCTCGACGTCGTGGGTAGGTCGCGGCTGGCCGAGGACGGCAGCGGTTATGAGAACCACGTGGACGTGCTCGCCGCGGCGACCGATGGTGTGCACCGGCACAAGGGCTTCGTCAGCGACGAGCTGTTCGACCGCTGGATCGTCGCCTCGGACGTCGTCGTCCTGCCCTACCGCAATGTCTGGTCCTCTGGAGTGCTCGAGCGCGCGTCGCTCTACGACAAGGAGGTCATCGCGACCCGGATCGGGGGACTCGCGGAGCAGGCAGCCGACCGTCCGGGTATGACGTTCGTGCGCGATGACGCCGGGCTGCGCCGGGCGATGTGGGAGCGGGTCATGGGGGCCCGCAAGGGCCTGACTCTCGAACCGTGGCCGGCCGAGGGCGACCGGCTGCGCGCCGACCTGCAACGGCAGATCCGGCGCCGGGCCGCCGCTGCCCGGGGCTCCCGAGCCGCCTCGGCCGCGCCGGTCGGTGCCGCCCCGGATGTCGCGGCCGCCCGGGAGCGCGCGGCCCTCGTGGCGGGTGCGGTCAGCGCGCCGGTACGCCGCGTGGGCGAGTTGGCGCTCCCACCGACGGCGTCGCAGCGCAGCGGCGGCGCCCTCGTCAAGAGAGTGGTCCGCCGGCTCACGGCATGGGAGCTCGGGCCGATCGTCGGCGAGGTCAACGCGCTGCGGGCCGCCACCATTGAGAGCCTGGAGAGCGCGGGCGCGCAGGTCGGCGTCGCCGCCGCGACCGCGGACGACGCGGAGCGGGCGGTCCGGTCCCGCGGGCAGCGCTCGGCCGGCCGGGCAGCCGGGAAGCGGGGATCCGGCGGCCCGGCCGTTCGGACCGAGCGGGCCGACGCGCTCGACGACGGCATCGCCTGCCCGCCGCCGCGCCGCGGCTAGCACCAGGCCGGAAGGTTGCGGACGCCGGCCCTGGCGCTGGCCGCCATCGGCGTAGTCAAGGCGATCCTGGATCTCTCGCTGCGGTTGGGGTTGTTGTCGACCGGCCGGCGTCCTGCTGATGCGCACCGGTGCGTTGACCGGCGGTGTCGCCTTGCTGGCCGACCTTATCGTGCGGTCGCGCGATGCCTGAGCGGCCGTCGTACCCTCGGAGCCGCCGCGTGCGCGTGCCGTAATCTCGGGCTATGGAACTGGCCGATGTTGCCCGCACCTGGGACACACTCGGTCGCACGGATCCGCTCGGAGCGATCATCTCGACTCCCGACAAGCGCCGCGGCGGCTGGGATCCGGAGGAATTCTTCGCGAGCGGGCGCGCCGAGATCCACGACGTCCTCGGCCGGGTGGAGACGGCTCTGGGTCGTGGCTTCGGTACGGCGCGCGCGCTCGATTTCGGCTGCGGCGTCGGGCGATTGACCCAAGCCCTGGCCGGCCGGTTCGACCGGTGCGACGGGGTGGACATCGCGCTGTCGATGATCGACTGGGCCGAGCGGTACAACCGCTATGAGTCGCGGTGCCGCTATCACCTCAACACCGGCGATGACCTCGGCCTGTTCGCGGACGCGAGTTTTGATCTCGTCTACACCGCGCACGCCCTGCAGCATGTGGAACGGCAATACGCGACCCGCTACGTCGAGGAGTTCTTCCGGGTCCTCGGGCCCGCCGGCGTCGCGGTCATCGAGGTGGTGACCGAGCCGGTGCGCGGGGTCGACGGCCCGCTGGACGATGGCGGCTTCCGCCTCGAGATCGTCGCCGGCCGGATCGGCCGGTTGCTGGCCGGGCAGACCGCGACGGTGCCGCTGACCGTCATCAACCGCGGCGACGGGGTGCTGCCGGCGGTCGGCACCGACGGCTGGTTCCAGGTCAGCATCGGCAACCATTGGCTGGATTCCGCCGGTGCCGGCGCCTTCGACGATGGCCGCGTCCCGCTGCCGCGGGATCTCGGCCCGGGTGAGTCGGCGACGGTCGCCCTCGACGTCACGGCTCCCTCCGCACCCGGCCGCTACGCGCTGGAGATCGATGGCGTACAGGAGGGCGTCGCGTGGTTCGCCGACAAGGGAAACCGGCCGGCGCGCCTGGCCGTCGTGGTTTCCGCCGGCCCGTCGCTGGCCTCGCGATTGCGGCACGTCGCGATCCGTCCTGGGCCCCGTGCGCCGGGCAACGACCGCGAGCTGCGCGCCGCCCGCAAGGAGATGTTCGGCTGGCCCGCCGACGAGGTCCGCGCCTTCATCGCCGCGTGTGGTGGCACGGTCGCGGACGTCATCGACTGGGACGAGATCTCCGGCACCCGGTCCTACGACTGGCAGCGCCGGGGTTTCGTGTGCACCCGCTGACCTGCTCCCACTTTTGGCGGATATGCGTCGGGTACGACGCACCACCGCCAAAAGTGCACGGGTTGGGGCGCCGGCGCTGATGCGGGTCGGCGTCCTCCTCGAGCAGCTCCTGGCCGACTCGCCCGGGGGCACCGGCCGCTACAGCCGCGACCTCGCCCGGGCGCTCGGCGAGGCCGCGCCGGCCGGATCGACGGTCGCCGGCTACACCGCCTGGCACCGCGACGTAGCCCGGGCCGGGGTCCCGGGCGTGCTCGGCCCGCGCCGGCTCGCGCTGCCCCGGCGGCCACTGATCGCGGCCTGGGAGCGCGGGCTGGGCCCGGCGCCGTACGACGCCGACCTCGTGCACGCGCCGACGCCGCTGGCGCCCCCACGCCGCGGCCGGCCGCTGATCGTCACCGTGCACGACACCGTGCCGTGGACCCACCCCGAGACGCTGACACCCCGCGGCGCCGCATGGCACCGGCACGCGGTGTCGGCCGCTGCCGGTGCGGCCGACCGCATCGTCGTACCGACGGCCGCCGTGGCCACCGAGCTCGCCGACCTGCTGCCGGGCCTGCCGCCGGAGCGGGTCGTCGTCATCCCGCCCGGGCCGACCCCGGACCTCGGGCTCCCGGTCGACGCCGTCGCGCGCGCCGAGCGGCTGGCCTTGCCGCCGCACTACTACCTCTCGCCCTCGACCCTCGAGCCGCGCAAGGGTCTCGACATCCTGATCGACGCGCTGGCGATGTGCGACCCCGACGGCCCGCCGCTGCTGGTCACCGGCTACGCCGGCTGGGGCGGCGTCGATGTGGCCGCGCTCGCTCGGGACGCGGGCCTGGCCGACGGACGCGTCCGGCCGCTCGGCCCGCTCGCCGACGCCGACCTCGCGGTCGCGATCGACCGGGCGACCGCGGTCGTCGTGCCGAGCCGCGCCGAGGGCTTCGGACTGCCGGTGCTGGAGGCGATGGCCGCCGGGACACCGGTCGTGTCATCGGACGTGCCGGCGCTCGTCGAGGTCGGCGGCGGGGCGACGCGGATCGACCCACGCGAGGACGCCGGCGCGCTCGCCGATGCGTTGGCCGCGCTGGCCGGCCCGGGCGGCGCCGCCGAACGGGCGCGGCTGCGCACCGCCGGTCTGGCGCGCGCCGCGTCGTACCGCTGGAGCAACGCGGCGAAACGCCTCTGGCACGTGTACGCCGAGGTCGTGGTGAGCTCCGGGCGGCGGCGTAGGGTGAGGCCTTGAACGGATGACCCGCACCGATGACGCAGCGCCGCGCCGGGTGGTGGTCGGCACGAGCTACGGCGCGGTGACAACGACGGAGCGCGCGGGCGCGGCACAATCGATGGTCGCCGGACGTGTTGACCGTACGAGTTGACCGTACGAGTTGACCGTATGAGTGGACACACACGCACTCGCTGGGAGGCTGACCACCAAGTGTCAGGTACGACGCCCCGCGTTCTGATCGATGCCACGGCCGTCCCGGCGGACCGCGGCGGAGTGGGGAGATACGTCGACGGACTGGTGTCCGCGCTCGGCGTGATCGATGCCAAGATCGCCATCACCTGCCAGCGCTCGGATTCCGAGCGGTACGGCCGGATGGCGCCGTCGGCCGATGTGATCGCCGGGCCCGCGGCCATCGCGCACCGGCCGGCCCGCCTGGCCTGGGAGCAGACCGGTCTACCGCTGGTCGCCTCGCAGGTCAACGCCGAGGTCGTGCACTCCCCGCACTACACGATGCCGCTGCGCTCGCCGTGCCCGGTCGTCGTGACCATCCACGACGTCACGTTCTTCACCCAGCCGGAAATGCAGACGTCGGTCAAGGGGCCGTTCTTCCGCTCGGCGATCAAGACCGCGCTGCACCGCGCGACCCGCACCATCGCGCCGTCCAAGGCGACCCGCGACGAGCTGGTCCGTGTGCTCGAGGCCGATCCCACTCGCATCGACGTCGCCTATCACGGCGTCGACCGCACCGTCTTCCACGTGCCGTCGGACGAGGAGAAGCAGCGGGTGCAGGCCCGGCTCGGGCTGCGCGGCCGGCCCTACGTCGCGTTCCTTTCCACGCTGGAGCCGCGCAAGAACGTACCCGGCCTGATCCGCGGCTGGGTCAAGGCCGTCGGCGACATGGACGAGCCGCCGGCACTCGTGCTGGCCGGGAGCACCGGCTGGGACGACACGATCGACCAGGCGGTCGCCGAGGTGCCGCCGCACCTGCGGGTGCTGCGCCCGGGTTTCCTGCGGTTCGCCGACCTGCGCGGCTACCTCGGCGGCGCGGTGATCGTGGCCTATCCGAGCCACGGCGAGGGCTTCGGCCTGCCGGTGCTCGAGGCGATGGCCTGCGGTTCGCCGGTTCTGACCACGCCGCGGCTCTCGCTGCCGGAGGTCGGTGGCGACGCGGTGGCCTACACGGAGTCCGATCCCGACTCGATCGCGACCAACCTGGCCGCGCTCCTCGATGACGAACCGCGCCGGATCGAGCTCGCCCAGGCCGCGGTGGCCCGCGCGTCGGAGTTCACCTGGGCCTCCAGCGCCGAGGCGCACCTGGCGGCCTACTCCCGGGCGGCCGGTTGAAGCCGGTACGCCGGTGAGCGACTCCGCAGCCCAGGGCGCCGAGCCCGACCTGGTCACGGTCGTCGTCGTCACCTACTCGCCCGGCGAGCACCTGAGCCGATTCCTGTCCACGCTGCGCTCGGCGACCAACCGCCCGTTGCGGATCGTCCTGGCCGACAACGGCTCGACGGACGGCGTACCGGAGGCGACGGCCGCGGCCGCCGACGACGTGGCCTTCCTGCCCACAGGCGGCAACCTCGGCTACGGCCTCGGCGCCAACGTCGGCGCCCGCGAGGCCGCCACGGGCTGGCTGGTCGTCGCCAACCCGGACGTCGCCTGGAAACCGGGCGCGCTGGACACGCTGATCGCGGCGGCCGACCGCTGGCCGCGCGGCGCCGCCTTCGGCCCGGCGCTGCTCACCGAGGACGGCTCGTTGTATCCGTCGGCGCGGGCGCTGCCGTCCCTGGGCCGCGGCACGGGGCACGCGCTGCTCGGCTGGTGGTGGCCGACGAACCCCTGGACGCGGGCCTACCGGCATGAGTCCGGTACGCCGGTGGAGGGGCCGGTCGGCTGGCTGTCCGGATCGTGCCTGCTGCTGCGCCGCGACGCCTTCGCGTCCGTAAACGGCTTCGACCCGTCGTACTTCATGTACTTCGAGGATCTCGACCTGTGCGAGCGGCTCGAGCGGGCCGGCTGGCTGTGCGTCTATGTGCCCTCGGCGGTCTGCGGGCACGAGGGCGGCCACGCCACGGCGAAGGTCAGCCACCTGATGGTGGCCGAGCACCACCGCAGCGCCTACCGCTACCTGTCCCGCAAGTACCCGGGCCGGCGTGGGCTGCCGGTCCGGGTCCTGCTGCGGCTGGGCCTGCTCGCCCGGCGCTACGCGTCGTACGGCGTCGGCAGCCTCCGCGAGGGCGCCCGGCCGACCCGCGAGGCCGACGTACTCGACGACGTCTGAATCAACCGGCTGATACTTGTCCCGCGAGCCGGGGGCGACCTCCTTGCGGCATGAAACGGTGCGCGGCGTCGACTCCGCCGGACCACGGCGTACCGCCGACTCCAACAGACCACGGCGCACCGCCGACTCGCTACTTGTGTCGTCCCGTCAGATGCCAGCCAGATGTGGCAAGTCGGCGAGGCCAGGGACCACGGCTATGGAGACCGCCGGCGTACCGCCGAGTTGCCACTTGTGGTCGTCCCGTCAGATGCCAGCCAGATGTGGCAAGTCGGCGGGGCCCGGGACCGGGCGCGCCGCGCGGACCCGGCCCCTGGTTATCCACAGCTCGCCCGGCAGGCGGTAGGACGCCGCCGCGTGCTCAGGTAGGGTCCGCCAAGGCCGCAGCCCGCAGTGCGGCCGTACGACGTGCCCGCGCAGGCTGAGGGGGTGGTGAGACCGTGAGTCGAGGACTGGGCATGACCGCCACGATCGTCGCAGTCTCCGGCACGCTGCTCGCCGGCTGCTCCGGCACCGATCACACCAAGGATCCACTTCCGCCCGAATCGTCACAGTCCAGCAGCTCCTCCGCGCCGACGCGTTCCGCCCCGACCAGCACCGCCGGCAAGGCCTCGAGAGTGACGAGCAGCCCGGCCCGGTCGACCACGCCAACGTCGACCAGACCAAGGAGCTCGTCTGAGCCGTCGCCGTCTCAGTCGCGGAGTAAATCGCCGGGGCTCTCGGCGGCGGAGAAGAATGCGATCACCAAGGCGTATATGCATGGGGTGAGGGTGTATGAGATGGCTGCACGCAACCCCGGCAAGGACTGGCATTTGGCGCTCGAGAAGATCTACGTACGTACCGGCGCCGCAAATCAGTTGAAGAACCTTGCGCTAATTCACCAGGCGGGCGAGGTCGCATACGGAAATACACGGATCAGGGTTATCAGTGTTTCGCCAAATGGCGCAGCCAAGGCGACCGTACGTGCCTGTACAGATAGCTCGCATACCGGGTTGAAGGACGCGAAAACGGGCGAAGTTCGCTCTCGGGGGCGGACAGGGGTCCCAGTCTCCACTTTGATGGTCAGGGTGAATGGAATCTGGAAAAGTGGCGGTGGCGTTGTCGGAACAGCTGGAACATGCTGAGCCGCCGCACGTGGGCGAGTCTTGCCATTGGCGTGGCAATCAGCCTCATTCTGTCCGGGTCGGCATCCGCCGGCATAGTGATTTCCGACGACCCTTACTCCGTTGGTAGAGGCGGACGTGACGTCGGGACGTTAACGACCTACGGGTTCCTGCCCAACCCGACTATTGATACCCCGCGGGTCTATGAGCCTTATGGTGGGCGTGATCCGTGCTTGACGGATCCGGCGTTGACCGCGTGGGATGCGGCCGATCGTGGGCATTTGGAGCATCACACGACCGTGCACGCGAGTACCGCGGCGGCTGCGCCGGCGGACGGGAGCCAGGGCGTGACGACCGACGTGGCCGCGGCCCAGCCGGACCCCACCACCTACGTCGATCCCGCCGGGACCGGCGGCACGGGAGCGGTCACGAGCACCGCACCGGCCGCGAACCTGCCGGCCGCGAACGCGCCAGCGGCGAACGCTCCAGCCGCGAACGCGCCAGCGGCGAACGCACCGGCG
>JBBSHJ010000039.1:0-28580 GCA_038253135.1 Mycobacteriales bacterium
GCCGTGCAGCTCGAGCACGCCGAGCGCGCCGGCCGCCTGATGCAACCCGTCGACGTTCTGGGTGATCACGGCATCGACCATTCCGGCGCGCTGCAGAGCAGCGACGGCACGGTGCCCGGCGTTGGGCCTGGCGCCGGTGATCAGTCGCCACCCGAGGTAGCTGCGGGCCCAGTAGCGGCGGCGGTTGGCCGCGCTGCTGACGAAGTCCTGGTAGGTCATCGGGCGGTGCTGACGGCGCACGCCGCTCGGTCCGCGATAGTCCGGGATGCCCGACTCGGTCGAGATTCCTGCACCCGAGAGCACCGTCACCCCGCCGCGGCCGACCAGCTCGGCCAACCGGTCGAGAGCGGGTGCGGCGACGCCCGTCTCCGGCGGCGGAGCGAGCTCGGACCTCACCTCTCGAGCGTAACCGGAGCCGGACGCCGGGCCGTGCGGGCGTCGTACCCGGCTGACATGCTGCCCGGCATGACGGCGACCGCACCGATCCGGCTGCCGATGGACCCGCCGCTGGCTGCCGGTCACCTGCTCGGCTGGCTCGCGACCCGCGCGGTGACCGGTATCGATGCCGTCGACGGGCGGACCTACCGACGCACGGCATGCCTCGACGGCGCTGGCGGCCTGCTCGAGGTCGAGGTGGCCGACGAGCACCTGCAGCTGCGGATCCACGGGCTGCCGGAGGAGACCGCCATCGCGCGCGTGCGCGCACTGGTCGCCGCGGACGTCGATCACGCTCCGGCCCGCGCCGCGCTGGCTTCCGACGCGCTCCTTCGTCCGACCCTGACCCGCTCCGCTGGCCTGCGCGTCATCGGAACCATCGACGGCTACGAGCTGGCCTGCCGCGCGGTGCTCGGCCAGCAGGTGTCGGTGGCGGGAGCGCGTACGACGACGGCCCGGCTGGTGGCCGCGCTGGGTACGCCGCTGCCCCGGCGGGCGAGGATCGACGCATCATGGCGCACCTTTCCCCGACCGGAGACGCTCGCCGCGTCCCCGCTGGACGGGCTCGGGCTCACCGGCACGCGGCGCCGTACCCTGCGCGCACTCGCCGCGGCCGTCCGCGACGGGTTGCGGCTGGACCGCGGGGCCGACATCGAATCGACCACCGCGGCGCTGCTGGATCTACCGGGCATCGGCCCGTGGACGGCCGGCTACATCGCCATGCGGGCGCTCGGCGATCCCGACGCCTTTCCGGCCGGCGATCTCGGGCTGCTCCGCGGCTCGCGCCATCTGGGCGGCCCGGGCGATGCCCGGGACCTGGCCGTGTGCTCCGAGCGCTGGCGGCCCTATCGCGCCTATGCCGCCGAATGTCTGTGGTCGGTCGCCTGAGGCCTGTGGACAATGCCGGCGGCCGGTGAGCGCGGCGGCCTACCGTTGGCGCCGTCCGGCTCGGGCGCGCGGGGAGGTAGGAATGGGCGACGAGATCAGCGTCGATCCGGGAACGCTGCAATCGGTCGGGGCGGCGGTACGCGCGTGCGGCCCCGATGTGCACGCGCTGGCGGGCCACGTCGGCGGGCTGGACGGCATACGGCAGGCGGAGCTGTCCGCGGCGCTGGGAGATTTCCGCACGGCCTGGCGGACCACGCTGTCGGTCCTCGGCGAGGACGTCGAGCTGTGCGGCCGGGCGCTGCAGACGGCCGGCGTGCGGTGGCAGACGCAGGACGCCCTGCTCGTCATCGGTGGCCGGAGCCCGATACCGCACGCGACGGTCGGTTAGGCCGTGACCCTTCCGATCCCTGACCCGGCGTCGGTATTCGCCTATCCCGAGGACGACCCGGGCCAGCTGCGGGCGCTGGCGTCCGCCCTCTCCGGGGCCGGGTCGTCCCTTGCCATCACGGCGGTGAGCCTGATCGGCAGTGATCGTTCGCTGTCCATGGCCTGGCACGGCACGGATTCGACCGCGGCACAACGCGAGTTGGCCCAGCTCGCGTCGTACGCCGGCCGGTCCGAGCAGGCGATGAATGCCGCCGGCGCCGCCATCGAGCGATATGCGACGGCGGTCGAGGCTGCCCGCCGGCGGATCGACGGTCTGCGGCGGCGGTACGTCGAGCACGTGGCGGCCATTCACCGGCTGCAGGCGGCTCCCGCGCCGGCCGGCCACGGCTCGCACCCGTTGACACCGACGATGCTCGGCGACAATTCGGCGACCCTGCATCGCGAGGCGGCCGAGTTGGTGCGACTCGAGCAGGGCCAGAACGCCCCGCTCTCCGACGTGCAAGCGGCCGCCCATGCCGCCGCGTCCGCACTTCGCCAGACGCTGTCCGATGTGGGCATCAAGCCGCGCGGTGAGGTCTCGCCCGGAGCGATCACGGCATTGATGGCCACCGCGTTGCCCCTGTGGAGGGCCGAGCGCCGACGGGCCGCCGCAGCGATCACCGCCGCGCACACCGCGAGGATGACGCGGCTCGGCCGGGAGGCGGCGGGCGAGCTGAAACCGCTGACCGGCCGGGTGGACGTGTCCACGGCGCAGCATTTCAACGTCATCCGGAAATACGCCGCGTGGGGCTCCGATCCCGCCTTCGCCGCAGCGCTCGTCGGCGACCTCGGCGGCGCGGCGCTCGGCGATCTGCTCGGCCGCGACTATCCGGTCTCGCGCCTCCCGGACCGCACGGACCCCGTGTCCGACGAGCTGTTCCGGTTCTATTCGCGGGTTCTGCCCGCGGGCCTGCGGGGCGCATCGGGCAAGGCCGCCGCCATGGATCTGGCATCGACCCTCGGCGATGTGAAGGTCAGGCACGGTCTTGGCCTGGCGATGGCGGGCGGGCATTGGGATCCCACCGCGCTCCGCATCCTGCTGCCCGCCCTTTCCCGCCGCTCCTATCCCGACGACCTCTACCTGAGGCAGAACGGCGACGACCCGATGGTCGGGGCCATGCTGGCCCTCGCCAGCGATCCGGAATTCGCATCGGCCTATCTGGGCCGCCCCGGAGTGCTCGGCCGGCTCATGGCCAACCCGTGGCACGCCGACAACGGGGCCGCCCTCGGCACCGCGCTCGCCACCGCGGCCACGGTCTCGGCCACCTCGCGCCCGCTGACCGTCGCGGCGGTCAACGCGGTGGCCACGCAGGTCGCAACGGTCCGCGTGGGCGTGGCAAACGGCCTGGCCGCGCTGCTGCAGACGGAGACGATGGCGATCTCGTCGACGTACTACTACGCACCGGAGGAGCACCCGTTCCATCGCGCGATCCTGCCCGCGGGCACGTTCACCTTCGACCGCTTCGCGCTGTCACAGGCGCTCTACATCGCCATGCATTCCCCGACCGGCGCGGCCGCCCTGAAGCGGGCGCAGCGCACCCTCGCGATGTCCGCGCTGCGGGGTGCGGCATCGTCGGACCCGAGGGCCGACCCGGAAGACATCCGGCAGAGCGTGGCCAATCGCGCCGTCCTCGCGCAGAGCACCCTCGTCGAGATCGGCGAGCAAGCGATCATCCACCAGACGAACCACCGCTCCAAGGTCATCGCCGACACCGCGCATCGGCACGGGCTGTGGGTCTCGCTGATCCCGCTCGCCGCCAACAAGGCGGTAGCATTGGTCAAGGTCCCCGTTGCCGGTCGGGTTGTCGGGAAGGTGAGCGCGTTGACCGTCGGCAAGCTGAAGTCCGCGGTCTACGGCCATTTCTACGGGGACGCGGCCGCGCGTTATGCCGCCATACAGCGTGCGCTGGCCGCCGGTCAGATCAGGCAGGCATACCGCGAGAGCGACGACTTCGTGGCCGGTCTGTCGCAGCGGGTCGCCGGGTCCGTCCCCCCGGACGTCAGATCCAGGAACTACGAGGATGCCCTCGTTCAGGCGCGGGACGCGGCAAGCTGGCGGGTGCACCACGCCTATCTGGCCGATGTCGATGTGAAGAGCGGCGGGAATTGGAATTGATCGGTTGGCGACCGTCTCCCCCACCCTTGCATCGCGTCTGACGTCGGATCGGGCAGACAGCGAACGGCACCGTGCCGGCGCATCCACGCCGGAATCAGGTCGGCGGCGAGAGCGCTCACGTGGACAGCCGCCGCGGTCGACCTCAGGCCGCGCCCCGTGATCTCTCTGTGGATTCTGGTGGCCCGGCCGGATCCCAGCCTTCACTTGATCAGGCGGGACAGCCGGCGATCCGCCAGCGGCTTGCCGCCCGTCTGACAGGTCGGGCAATACTGCAGCGACGAGTCGGCGAAGGAAACCTCCCGCACGGTGTCGCCACAGACGGGGCACGGCATGCCGGTGCGGGCGTGCACGGCGAGGCCGGACCGTTTCTCGGACTTCAGCTTCGCGGCCTTCTGGCCGACCGAGCGGCGTACGGCGTCCCTTAGGGTGGCCCGCATGGCCGCGTAGAGCCGGTCGACCTCATCGTCGGTGAGGCGGGCACCGGATTTGAAGGGCGACAGCTTCGCCGCGTGCAGGATCTCGTCGGAATAGGCGTTTCCGATGCCGGCGATGGTGCGCTGCTCGGTCAGGGTGCCCTTGAGGTGGCCGCACTCGGTGCCGAGTAGCGTCGCAAACTGATCGTGGCTGACGGCGAGCGCGTCAACGCCGAGCCGCGCGATCCCCGGTACGTCGAGCGGGTCGCGCACGACATAGATCGCCAGGCCCTTCTTCGTGCCCTGCTCGGTCAGGTCGAAACCGGCGTCGTCGTCCAGCCGCACCCGCAGCGCGATCGGTGACTTGCCCGGCTTCGGCGGCGCGGCCGGCAACGCGTCGCGCCACTGCAGCCATCCGCCCCGGGCCAGATGGGTGACGAGGTGCACCCCGCTGGCGTCGACATCGAGGAACTTCCCGTGCCGGGCGGCGCCGGTGACCTCCAGCCCGCCGAGGCTGGTCAGCGGTGGGTCAAAGGTCTTGAGGGCGCTGAAATCGGCCAGATGGGCCCGGGCCACGACCCGCCCGACCGCGTTGTCCCGCAGGAATGCGGCCAGCGCCTCGACCTCAGGTAGCTCCGGCACGCCCCCAGTGTGCCGCGCCGGAACCTCCGGCGGTAGCAACCGCGGGAGGGCCCGGGAGGAAGGGACCGGCCGAACGAGCCGGATCGTGGCGAAGACGTCGTCGGCGAAGAGGGTCGCGCCGGCGACGGTCCGCGAGCCGCAATAGCGGGCCACGACGGCGTACCAGGCACCGATGCTCGACGGCACGGTGTCGCCGTTGGTCTGCCGGGCATACCGGGCGAGGAGGGCCGCGCCCAACGGGGCCCGTCGCGCTGCTGCGACCGGCACCTTTCCTACGCCGACCCATGCTGCTGCGGATAGGGCCGATGAACGGAATACCGCGTGCGGTGGACGGCGATGCGGCGGCGCGGAGCATCATCGGCGCCGTGGACACGACACGGCCACGCGAGGGTCTCCCGGTCGGCGAGCAGCCGTCGCTTCCCCGCGACCGGATCACGGCCAGGAGGGCGATCTTGCCTCTCTGCGCCGTGCTCGCGGTCGCCGTGATCCCGCCGGTGGTCATGTCCGGCCTCACCGGCTCGCTCGGCATCGCGCACAACGACGACTGGTCGTTCATCCGGTCGACCATGTGGATGCACAAGACCGGCGAACTGCGGCTGCTCGGCTGGGCCCAGATGAGCGCGGTCGGGCTGTTCTGGCTGGGCCAGCCGGTCCTCGCGATGCACGCGAGCGTGACCGGTTTGCAGGTGCTGACGGTTGTCCTTACCGCGGTGCTCGTCGCCGCGGCCTCCTCGCTCGGCACCCGGCTGCGCGGACGGCGTACCGGCGTGGTTGCCGCCGCGATGACCGTCTCCGTCCCGCTGATCGCCCCGCTCACGGTCACCTTCATGACCGACCTGCCGGCGCTCGCGCTGATGATGGCGGCCTTGGCCGTCGGGCTGGCGGGAATCTCGGTCGCCGCGGTGCGCCCGGCGCTGGTGGCGGCCGGTTTCGCGCTCGCGCTCGCCGCCGTGACCATCCGGGAAACCGCGGCGCCGGGCGCGGTGGGCCTCGCCGCCGCGCTGCTGTGGCGGGCCTACGCGCGAAGATCCCGCCGGGACCTGGCGGTCGCGATCGGCGCCGGAACCGCTTTCGGGTGCGCGGCGCTCGCGTTCGTGATCTGGCGGCACCAGCTGCCCGGCGACATCGCCTATGCCGCCACCGGCGGCGGCGCGCTGTCGTCGCTGGCCCATGCCGTGGTGACTCTCGGCGTCTTCACCCTGCCCGGCTGCCTGCTGCCGGTGCGGGTTGCGGCCGGAGTGCGGGCGCGCGCCGGCGGCGGGCTGGCCGGTGCCCTGGTGTCGATCGCGGCCCTGGGCGGCGGGTTGAACCGTGCCCTCGTGGGCAACTACCTCGAGTTTCCGGCCCCGCTGGGCGCGGAGTTGCGGGGCTACCGCCCACAGTTCCTGCCCGGCGCGCTCTGGTCGGTGCTCGCGGTGATCGGCGCCGTCGGCGCGGTCGGCCTCGGAGTGCGGCTGGCCGACCTGTGCTCGTGGGCTCGGGAGCGGCTCCGAGCCGATGGCGCGGGGGACGGCGTACTGGCCTGGATTGCCCTCGCCGCAACGGCCGCGGCCGCGATCGCTCTCGTGCTCGCGGCGTCATTCTCCGGCAAGACCTACGACCGCTACCTGCTTCCGGTGGCGGTGCCGCTGTCCCTCTCGTTGCTGGCGAACGCTCGCCCGTGGTGCGGGGCCGGTAAGCGGGTGCACGGGTGGCAATCGGTCGCTGCGGCATCGCTCGCGCTGAGCCTCGCCTTCGGCTGGGCGCTCACTCTCACGATCGACGCGTACGACGGTGCCCGGTGGCGGGCCGGGAACGCCACCGTCGCGCTCGGGGCTCGCCCCAATGACGTGGACGCGGGTCCGGAGTGGGTCGGCTACCACCAGGCGGGCGATGCCCACCCGGTGTCCCACGATCCGGGGGCGGTGGACCCGATCTGGGTACGGCGCCTGCGCGCGCACCCGTGCTGGTTCGTCTCGCTCGGGCCGGTCGCCGCGCCGGACACCCGCGCGGTCGGCCGGATGGCGTGGCGCGACGGTCTCGGACGGCGACGCGACTTCGTGATCTACCGTTCTGTCCGCCCGGCCTGCCGGTAAATCCGGCGGCGACCTGTCAGCGCAGCCGGTTAGCCTGGCCGCAGCCGACCGAGAGGAGAGCACCGTGTCCCTGCGTTGGTACACCGTTGTCGTCGACTGCCGCGACGTCGCCGCCCAAGCGCGGTGGTGGGCGCAGGTGCTCGACTGGCAGATCATCTACGAGGCGGACGATGAGGTCGTGATAATCCCGAAGCACGTGCCGATGGAAAAGCCGGCTCCGGAGAATTGGACCAAGGTGCCGCCAGGACTGGTCTTCGTTCCTGTCGCTGAGGCCAAGACGGTCAAGAACCGGTTGCACATCGACCTCGCACCGCACATCAGCGACGACCGCGACGCCGAGATCGAGCGACTGCTCGACCTGGGCGCGAAGAAGGTCGACGTCGGGCAGGATCGCGAGAAGGTCACGTGGGAGGTGCTCGCAGATCCCGAGGGCAACGAATTCTGCGTCCTGGCCTCGCGCGACTCCTGAGGTGATTCGCGCTCGGCCTTCGGCCCGGGCGCCGGGACAACGCGGTAGACCGGCGGGAGAGCTGGCGGGAGACTCACCTCGTGCTGCGCTTGCGATCCGACCCATCGACGCTCGCCTCGCTCGTCGATGTCTATGGGCTCGAGGGCCGCCCGCGACGGCTGGTTCCGATTGCCCGGGGCGGCAGCAGTCTCGTGTGGCGGTTACAAGCGGACGCCCCCGCGAAGTCATATGCCGTGAAGGAGCTCTTCGAAGGCGGCGACGAGAGCGCCATCGCCCGCACGGAATCGTTCCGGGATCGAGCAGCCGCGGCCGGAGTGCGCGCGCCGCGCCGCCTCCGTGCGACGAACGGTTGCTATCTCGCGCGGGTCGGCGCGGTGACGGTGCACGTCTCGACGTGGGTCGACGGGCCCAGGCCACAACGCCATGACATCGGGCTACCCGAGTGGCTCGGTCGAACCCTCGCGATCCTGCACACGCTCGACCCTCCGTCCGATCTGATCGCGGCGCCGCCGCAGCGCGCGATCGAGACCGAGGAGGTGTGGCGGGATCTCGCCCGCCGCGGCGCCGAATCCGGCGCGGAATGGGGCTCCACGCTCGACAGGGCGGCCTCCGCGCTTCACGCACTCGGAGCGACAGTCACGCCGCCTGATCCGGCAACGTTGGTCTATAGCCATCACGACGTACAACCGGCAAATGTCCTTGTCGAGACTGGATCTGGCCAGTACACCTTGCTCGACTGGGAAGGCTCCGGACCCATCGATCCCGGTTTCGAGCTGGCCAGCCGGATCTGCACCTGGCATGTGCACGACGGCGAGCTCGATTCCGCCGCCGCGAAACGGACCATCGGCGCCTATCGCGAGGCCGGTGGGACGGCGACAATCGATCTCTCGAGGGCCTACGGAGGAATACCCGACTATCTCGGCTATCTTGCGGGCCAGGCCGAGCAGAGCATCGATGCCACGTTGCCCGGTGCGATGCGAAGGCATTCGATGCACGAGACCTGCGAGCTGCTCGCGGAGATTCCCCGGAGAGCGATCCTTGAGGGGATCGCCACGCTCGGCGGAGCGACCTGAGTGCCCGCAGGCTCGGAAGACAATGCCGTCCCGGCGCGGCAGTGCCGATTATCACTCACCGAACTGGCAATCGCTGCTTCGGGAATATCGGCGTTGACGCCGCGTCAGAAGGGCGGGTCGCCCTCCGGCTCCGGTGGAGGGAGGCGGCTTCGGATCGTATAAGGGATCGGTGTAGGAGTGTCCCGCGGGGCTGATCCACAGGACGGTGTTGTCGGGTAATTTCTCGACCCGCCACGTGGTATGCGTTTTCAACCGACGATGGCAGCGACACAGCGGCTCGAGATTTTCCGGCACGGTCTTGCCTTTGGGGAAGGGGACCCGGTGATCGAGGTCGCAATCGATGGCCGGGGCGTTGCACGTCGGGAACCGGCAGACTTGATCCCGAGTCCTGACATAATCGCCCAGGATGACGCCCGGCCGGTAACGGACCGGATCGGTTGCCGTGACGAGGCCGTTGGCGTCGGTCAGGATCCGTCGCCAGGTGGCGTCGGCGGCAAGTCGGCGGGCCAGTGGGGCCGGGATCGGGCCGTAGCCGGCCAGCTCCCCCGGCTCGTCATCGAGCCCGAGCAGGGTGCCGGCGCCGACGGTCACCTGTACGATGGTCGTCGGCGCCGGCCATCTGGGTCGCCCCGGACCCGTGCGCATCCGTCCAGTGCCCGCCCCTGCGGGTGTTGTCCCCGCGCTCGTTGCACTGTTGCTCTCCGACCCACCCGCGTCGCCGTCCGCCTGCGCTCCCGCGCCGTCCGCCTGCGCTCCTGCGCGGGCCCTGTCCATCGGCGCACCCGTCTCGCCGGCGTGGCCCATCGGCTCATCTGACTCGTGGCCGCGACCCGGCGTACCCGTGCTGCTGGCGTCCTCCGGACTGGCGTCGCGGCTCCCCGCCGGGCTGGCCGAATCCGGATCGGTCGCGTCCGCCGGCCCGCCAGCGACGTCCTCGTCGACCCCTGCGCCGGGATCGAAGAGAGCCCGATCGCCGAGCACCAGCGCACCGAGCACATCGGCGCGGCGGGCGTCCATCGTGCGCTCGTCGCCGCACTCGCCGCGCGCGACCCGCGTCAACGTCGCGTAAATCGCCCGCGCGACCTCGGCCGGAAGGATCGCGAGCAGCTCGGCCATGCCGTCCTGGACGGGGCGGAACACGACCTTGCGGTGCGCACGCTCCTCCTCGGCTCGCCTGGCCGCAGCCTTACGGTCGGCGCGCAGCACCTCGCGGCGCAATCGGCGCCGCAGCGTCGGCATCGGGCGCCCGGTCGAGCGCGGTACGACGGCCTGCTCGACCTTCGCCGCGGCGCAATCGTCGAGGACATAGGTCTGCTCCACCACGGCCAGGGCCCGCGGGAAGTCAATGCGTCCCTCCTCCAGTGCGGCGAGGGTGACCGGCAGGCGACGCACCAGAGCCGCCGCCGACTCGATACGCCGGGTCGCCGTGATGGCCGAGATGCAGAGCGCCGCGGAATCTCCGCAACCAGATACTCACTCGCGCCGGCCGGGCCACCACGATCCTTCAGGGTCCCGCCGGCGGTCTCACCGGGGATCACCGCGCGGCGGCGCGTCGCCTCTTCGACGGCCCGCGATTGTTTCGCGCGCAGCCAGGAAATGCACCGCTCGTAGTCAGCGATCTGGTCGATGATGTCGAAATCATCGAGGCCCACCGGTGACGTCGCCAACAGCGACGCCACCAGTCTCAGCGATGGCTCCGCGCCACTCGCTGATCCACCACTGCCGTCGTCGACCATAGCCCCTATTGTAGACGCCACCACCGACAATGATCCGCCCAACAATTGGGTCTGTGGATAACCAGAAAACCTCTCCACAGGCAGCCACTGATCCGCCAACGACCGCGCGGACCACAGCGCGGTAATACTCGACCTGGCGATTCACGATTACATCAGCGCTCGCCGTACCCAATCAAGAATCTCATTGACCACGCGCTCCGACGAGCCATTGTCGGAGGCGATGACCGCCGGCGCGAACAGCCGCGTCTGCCGGGCATCCTCCAGCGCGTCCGCGACCCACTCCCGCGGCCAGTGGCGAGCCTCGAGCCGCTCTCGGCGAAGCTCGTCGTCGCAATCCAGCAGGGCCCACCGCACCGGCGCCGCGCACACGTTGTCAGCTTCGAGCTCGCCCGGCGACGGCGTCGGCGACAACAGCAGCACCGGGTGGCCCGAGCGCCGCACCATCGCGACGATGCGGTCCCACATCCGGTTGTACGCCGGCCAGATCGGCTCGGCATCGGGATGCGCGATCGGGATTCCGAGCAGCGCCCCGTCCTCCAGCAGCTCGTCCATGTCCATGACGACCAGACCGCCTCCCGACCGCACGAGCATCGGCGCGAGCGTCGACTTGCCCGCCCCCGGCGCCCCGGCGAGCACGATCAGCGGAGCCGGCGCCGGATCCTCAGCCACGGCGGCAGAGCCTACTAGGCAATCGGCTCTGAACGCGATGGCCGGTCCGCGATGGAACTTTCGGCCGCGCAGTCCACCGGTCTACCTGCTGGCCCTTGCCGCGCAAATGCAGCAGATTGTCCGGAGGCGTATGTATCTGAGCCGCAGGGCTTGAGAATGCTGGCGTTGATCGAAAATCCACGGCATGCTACAACGGGTCCTAGGGTCAGGAGGTTGGGAATGTCGAGAACCACCTATGAAGGTCAGGTTATCTTCAGTGCTGACACCAAGGAGACTGCGAAATGGATGATTCGCGGTCTAGGATTTCAAAGGGAGTCGACCGACGACTCCGACGACTCCGACGACTTCGGCCTGTCGGTGCCGGTCTACGCTGGCGCCGGCACTGTCGAATTCTATCTTCATCCGAGCGAGAATCCCCCTCCAAACCAGAAGCTTGGGAGCTTTCGCACTGACAATGTTGATCAGCACATGGAGCTCATGCTGGAACTCGGATGTGTGGTCCACCCCGAGCAGCACACCGACGGGGCGTACGACACGCCTTGGGGCACGCGCTTGGTGAACATGGTGTCCCCAGAGACGATCGAGTTCAGCCTGGTCAGTGACCTCGTAGAAGGTCAGGAACTCTCCAGCGGCAACCCCGACGGCAGCTGACTCGATTATGGTGATAGGCGTCCGGTCTGGACGTCGTCTTGATCCGCTGATCTTCTCGCCGCGGAGCGCAGCCAGGCGCTGCCTCGTTGCCGAGGTGCGCCGGGACATAAGAAGCTGGACGTCAACTCACCGCGCTCCGACGGACGCGGCGCTGCGGCGTACGCCGGCGCATGAGCGCTGGCTGGCCACCCACGCCGCGATCGGCCGTCGCCCACCGGTGCGGCGGCGGGCCACCGTGTGACAGGGTTTCAGTGACCGGCCGGGGCGGCCGTCCGGATCGGACGGTCGACGAATGCGACACCACGAAGAAGGATCTCCATGACGCCAGCAGCACCCCGTTCCCTCGGATCGGGCGGTATTCCGGTCAGCGCGCTCGGCATGGGTTGCTGGGCGATCGGTGGCCCGCACTCGCGCCAGGGCAGCCCGGTCGGATGGGGCACGGTCAACGACGATGAGTCGAAACGGGCGCTGCGGCGGGCATACGACCTCGGCGTCACCTTCTACGACACCGCCGACGTCTACGGCTGCGGCCACAGCGAACGGCTGATCGCCGACGCCCTGGGCGCCGTCCGGGACGACATCGTCATCGCCACGAAGGCCGGTTACACCTACAACGAGGAGACTCGCGAAGCCCCGGGTGAGAACGGCGACCCGGACTACATCCGGTGGGCCTGCGAGCAGAGCCTGCGCCGCCTCGGCACGGACCGCGTCGACCTGCTGCAGTTCCACCTCGGCGGCTTCGCGCTCGATGCGGCCGAGGGCGTTCGGGACGTCATGGAGCAACTGGTCAAGGGCGGCAAGGTCCGCGCGATCGGCTGGAGCACCGACGACCCCGAGCGGGCTGCCTTCTTCGCCGAGAGCAAGCATTGCCGGGCCATCCAGCAGTCCTTCAACGTCCTGTCCGGCAACGCCGAGACACTCGCCGTCTGTGAGCACCGCGGCCTGGCCAGCGTCGTCCGCGGCCCGCTCGGCATGGGCCTGCTCACCGGCAAGTTCACGGCCGACAGCGCGCTGCCGTCCGACGACGTACGCCACGGCTGGGACTTCCGCTCCGGATCTCAGGCCGAGTCGCTGCGGCGGCTGGACGCGATCCGTGAGGTCCTGACGAGCGACGGCCGGACCCTGGCGCAGGGCGCCCTCGGCTGGCTGTGGGCCCGCAGCGACGCCTTCGTACCGATCCCCGGCTTCAAGTCGGTCGCCCAGATCGAGGACAACGCGGGCGCGATCGCGCACGGCCCGCTCCCATCCGCTCAGATGACGCAGATCAGCGCAATCCTCGACGAAGGAGACGGACCATGCGCATTCTCCTGACCGGCGCGGGCGGCAACGTCGGCACCGGAGTCACCGGCCTGCTCCGGGCTGCCGGCCACGACGTCGTGCTGAGCGACATCAACCCGCTTCCCGACCTCGAGCAGTTCGCGGGCTGCGATTTCCACCAGGTCGACGTGCAGGCCGGCTTCGGTCTCGAGCGGGCGATCGAGGGCTGTGACCTCTTGCTGCACACGCCGGCCTGGCACGGGATTCACAGCCGGACGAAGACCGAGATCGACTTCTGGCGGGTCAACGTGGACGGCGCCTTCTGGGCGATGCAGGCGGCCCGGGCGGCGGGAATCACGCGGCTGGTCTTCCTGTCCTCGATGGCGTGGTTCGGGCACTACGACAAGTATGGCTTCACCAAGCGTGTCGGCGAGGAGCTCTGCGAATACCACCGCCAGCGAAACGGCATGCGGTACGTCGTCGTCCGCCCGCATGACTTCACGCCGTGGGGCGGGGATTACCTCAACCGGTACGGCGCCCGGCTGCTCCACGGCGGCGTCGACCGCGCCGACGTCCTGGACTGCGTGCGCCTCGCGGTCGACGCCCTCGCGGGACCGGCGCCCGCGGACGGGCCGGAGGCGCACGTCGTACCCGCGGTCCGTGCCAACGCCTTCACCGACGCGGAGGTCGAGGGTTGGGAGGCGGACCCGGCCGCCGCGTGCGAGCGGGTCTTTCCCGGTTCGGCCGCCCTCCTCGCGCGCTATCCGATCGACATCTCCCGGCGGCCCTCGGTGGTCGAGCAGGTCGGTGCCGACGCGATCGGCTACCGGCCGAGCCGGCATTTCGGCACCTTCCTGCGCGAGCTGGCAGAGCTCGACCGCGAGTCGCCGCAGCGCGTCTCCGAGATGCGCTGCCCGTATTAGGCAGCTCCTCGCACCAGCGCCCAGCCGCACACCGCAACCGCTCCCTCCGCGCCCTTCGCCGCCTGCGTAAGGTTCGGTCAGGTCGCGCCCGACCCGGCAGGAGGATGTCCCATGACGTCGACCACTACGCAGCGCCCGGCATCCACGGCGACCGGCACCGCCCGGAATGCGGCGATCGACGCCGACCGCTGGCCGGAACTCGATGCCCCGCCGCGCGCCGGTATCAAGTCGCGAGCCGCGACGGCCATCTTCAGGCACGCGGTCAACCGGGTGCGGCTGCGCGCCGTGCTCCCCGACGGCACCGTCCACGGAGCCGACGCCCCCGGCGACGCTCCCACGATGCGCGTCGTCGACGCCGACAGCTTCTTCCGCCGGCTCGGCACCCTGGGCAGCATCGGCTTCGGTGAGTCCTACCTGGCCGGGGACTGGCACGCCGAGCGCGCCGGACGACGCGACAGCGATGCCCTCGCCGCCGTGCTGACCGCCCTGGCGGAGCGGCTCACCGTGCTGGTCCCGCAGCCGCTGCAGAAGTTGCGCCGCTGGTACGACGCGCGGCACCCCGACGGCGAGCGCAACACGATCAGCGGCGCCCGTTCCAACATCCATCGGCACTACGACCTCTCCAACGATCTTTTCGCACTGTTTCTCGACAAGACGATGACCTACTCGTCGGCGTGGTTCGACGCGGCCGGCACCGAGCCGCCGGCGTACGCCGACCTGGCCGATGCGCAGCGGCGCAAGATCGACGGGATCCTCGACCTGGCTCGGGTCGGCCCCCGCTCGCAGGTGCTGGAGATCGGCACCGGCTGGGGAGCCCTCGCCATCCGCGCCGCGCAGCGCGGCGCGCAGGTGACCTCGTTGACGATCTCCGCCGAGCAGAAACGCCTCGCCGAGGAGCACATTGCCGACGCCTGCCTGTCGGACCGCATTTCCGTGCGGTTGAACGATTATCGAGAGGTTGTCGGGTTCTTCGACGCCGTTGTCAGTGTGGAGATGGTCGAGGCCGTCGGAGAGGCTTACTGGCCTGCCTATTTCGAGGCGATCGACCGCATGCTCAAACCGGGCGGTCGGGTCGGCATCCAAGCCATCACGATGCCGCACGACCGGATGCTCGCGACCAGGAACAGCTACACCTGGATCCACAAATACATCTTTCCGGGCGGGATCATCCCCTCACTGCGGGCGATCGATCAAACCCTCGCCGTGCATACGTCCCTTCGCGTCGTTGAGCAGCGCAGCCTCCGCGCCGACTATGCCGAGACTCTCCGCCTGTGGCGGCATCGATTTCTGCAGCGGTACGACGCCGTACGCGCGCTCGGTTTCGATGACGTATTCGTCCGGATGTGGGAGTTCTATCTGGCCTACAGCGAGGCCGGATTCCGGGCGCATTATCTCGGTGTCAGCCAGCTGGGCCTGGCCCGCGATCGCTGAACTTCCGGCCGCGACAGCAGCCGACCTTCCGAGTCGGCGGCCGGTGAGCAGTAGGCTCGCACAAAGCCGCTGGGAGGCACTATGCCGATGGGTGGACACCCTCGGGGTCGACACGTTGCGCCGCGCAGCACCGCCTTCACGGTTGTCTCGGTCGTCCTCGTCGGTGCCCTGGTAACCGGCGGCATCCTTTTCACCCGATGGGCGACGGGCGGCGGCTCGGACCATCTGCCCATCGATGCCGCGGCCACCCGGACCGGGGAGAAATCGGGGCCGGCGAGCGCGCCGCCGGCCCGGTCCACAACCGCGCCCGCGTCTCCGTCCGCGCCGAAGACCACACCGACGGCGACGCCCGCCGCCACCACACCGCCTCCGTCGCCGGCCGCCACGGCCCGCCCGCCAAGGCGCCGGCCAAAGGGCCCGGCGGCCAAGGCGCCCGCGACCGGCAAGCACACCACTCACCGGACGGCCGGCCACAGGGCCAAGGCGGCCGGGCTGCCGCAGATACACCGCTCGCGGCCGCCGGCGGCCAGCATCACCATGGCCTTCACCGGCGACATGCTCGGCCACAGCCGGATCCTGTCGCAGGCGCGCAGCGACGCGGGGGGCCAGGGCTACAACTTCGCGCGGATGCTTTCGGGGGTCGCACCGGTGATCCGGTCCGCCGACTGGGCGGTCTGCCACCAGGAGACCGCGATCGCCGGCCCGGGCGACGACGGCGTACAGGGCTATCCCGAATTTCTCGCCCCGCACCAGCTCGCGGCGGCCGAGAAGGCGGCCGGGTGGGATGCGTGCGACACGGCGTCCAACCACACGGCCGACGTGGGCCAGGGTGGCGTCGACTCGACGATCCGCGCCCTCGACTCGGTCGGAATACGGCATACCGGCAGCTACGCCAACCAACAATCGGCGAACCGGCTCACGGTCTACGACGTCAAGGGAGTCCTGGTCGGGCACATCGCGGCCACCTACGGGCTCAACAACGGCGAGCCGCCGCACCCGTGGACCGTCAACCTGATCAACGTCAAGCGCATCCAGGCCGAGGCCGGCGAGATGAAGAAGCGGGGTGTCGACATCGTCGTCGTGTCCATCCACGAGGGCATCGAGCAGGAGCAACAACCCTCCTCCAGCGAGATCGGCTACGACCACGCGCTCATGCGCTCGCCCGACATCGACCTCGTCGTCGGCGCGCACGCGCACGTCGTACAACCGATCAAGGAACTCAACGACGGGCGCTACATCGTCTACGGGCTCGGCAACCTGCTCGCCATGCAGTCCTGGACGCAGGACTCCGACGCGCCGCCCAACCGCGACGGCATCGTCATGATGCCGACCTTCAGCCGGGACAAGCACGGCGAATACCACATCACGCGGATGGGATACGTGCCGACGTTCGTCCGGTACGACGACAACAGCGTCGCCCTCGCGCCGGGCCGCTCCCGCGAACGCGTCCGCCAGATCGTCAGCTCGAACGGCGCATCGGTCACCGACCTCACCGACCGCTACTGATCTGCTCGACCTCGTCGCCCGTCGCGATGTCTCTGCCCGGCCTCCTCGGTCGACGGTGTGCCTCCCCGCGGCCTTCTCAGCTCTCCCTCGTCAGTGGACGCGATAAATCTCACCGGCCAACCTCGGATCCACCGGATAGATTCGTGTTGTGGCAGTCGATCCCGCCGTCTCTGTCCGTGGCACCGGGCACCGCCCGGTCACGGCGGTGGCGCTCATCCTGGCCGGTGGCCAGGTCGTCAGCGGCCGGCGGTCGCGGCCGTGGCAGCTGGCGGTGCTGCGCATGCGCCCGTTCGCCCGCGCTCTGCACGAGGCCGGTGCTCGCGACGGCCTCGCCGTGTGGACGCAGCGCTACCGCTATCGCGGCTGGAGCCGCGATGACGCCATTTCTCCCGGCAACGCCGATCCCGTCGCCGACGCCCGGTGGGCGTTGGCCGAGGTACGCCGCCGGCACGGCAACGTGCCGGTGGCCGTCGTCGGGCACTCCATGGGTGGCCGCGTCGCCGTCCACGTCGCCGACGATCCTTCCGTCGCCGCCGTGGCGGCGCTCGCACCGTGGATCACCCCGGCCGAGACCCCGGCCGGTTTCACGCACCGCTCGCTGCTCGTCGCGCACGGCACCCTCGACCGCATCACCGACCCGCGCGCGTCGTACCGGTTCGCCGTGCAAGCCCGCGAGGTGAGCGACCGGGTGGCGCGGTTCGAGCTCAGCGCATCCGAGCACGGCATGGTGGTGCGGGCCCGGGCCTGGCATGACCTCGTCCGCCGGTTCGTCCTCGGCGAGCTGCGCCTGCGCCCGCCGGATCCCGCGATCGAGGCCGCGATGGCCGCCCCGGGCGATCGCGGGCTGCGGGCCGACTGGCCGGTCGGCTGCGCGGCGGGCCGGATGCACGAGCCGGTGATCGCCCGCCGGTAGGGTCACCCCGTGTCCCTCACCCACCCGCGCCCGCGAACCGCGCCTGCGAGCGCTACATGACGGGAATCAGCAGCCGTGTCCTCGCGATCGGCGACCACTTCATCCCCGCGACGGCGTACGCCGACGCGCTGCGCGGCATCGATCCGAGGGCCGACGTGCGCACCGTGGACTGGGCCGGCGACAAGGGTTCGCAACACCATGTGCAGCAGCAGATGGAGTGGCACGGCGTCGACGCGGCACCGGTGCCGGTCGAGATCATCGACGCGCTCGGCGCGGCCGAGGTGCTGACCCTGCATTTCGCGCCGATCGCCGCCGCCGTCCTGACCGCCGGCGCCCCGCTGCGGGCCGTCGTCGTCGCCCGCGCCGGACTGGAGAACGTCGACCTCGGGACGGCCACCGCCAACGGCGTCGCGGTCACCGGGATCGCCGGGCGCAATGCCTCCGGAGTCGCCGAGCTGGCTCTCGGCATGATGCTCTCCGAGGGCCGCGACATCGCCCGCTCGGACGAGCTGATCCGGGCCGGCGGCTGGCGTCCCGAGCTCGCACCTCCCGGGCGCGAGGTCGGCGCCAGCACCGTCGGCATGATCGGCTTCGGCCAGGTCGGCCGGCAGCTCGCCGATCGGCTGAGCGGCTTCGGCGTGCGGCTGCTGATCGCCGACCCCTACGCCGATCCGGCCGCCGTGGCGTCGTACGACCGCACCGAGCTCGTCGACCTCGACACGGTCTTCGGCACGGCGGACTTCATCATCGTGCAGGCCCGGCTGACACCGGAGACCGAGCGCTTCATCGGCGCCGCGCAATTCGCCCTGATGAAGCCGACCGCCTATTTCATCAACGTCGCCCGCAGCCGTCTCGTCGACTACGACGCGCTGTACGACGTGCTCGTCACCGGCCGCATCGCCGGAGCGGGGCTCGATGTCCACGACCACGAGCCGCTGAGCGCCGACTCCGGCTGGCGCACGCTTCCCAACGTGACGATGACTCCACACTTCGGCGGCGACACCGACGTCACCAACGAGCGCTCGGCCCGGCTGGTGGCCGAGAAGGTGCTCGAGCTCGACACCACCGGCCGGATTGCGACCGCCGTCAACGCCGCTGCCCTCGGCTGGACCTGAGCGTCGATGCCCGACCGCGGGGACTTCCTGCTCGGCATCGACGCCGGCGGCACCCTCGTCAAGGCGCTGCTCGTCGACGGCGAGGGCTACGCGGTCGCGGCGGGATCGGCGAGTAGGCCCGCGTCCACCCCGCATCCGGGCTGGGCCGAACGATCCATGCCCGAGGTCCAGGAGGTCGCCGGGACCGCCGTCCGCCGGTGCCTGTCCGGTGCGGGGGTGGGCCCGTCGGCGATCGCCGCGATCGGCATCGTCGGGCACAACGACGGCGCCTACCTCCTCGATGCGTCCCTGCGGCCGGTGCGTCCGGCGATCCTCGCGTCGGACACCCGCACCGAGTCGCTGCTGGATCGATGGCGGCGGGACGGGCGGCTCACCGCGGCGCTGCCGATCATCGGGCAGCAACCGTTCGCCGCCTCGCCGATCGCCTTGCTGGCCTGGCTTTCCGAGCACGAGCCGGCGGTGCTGGATCGCGCGGCCCACCTGCTCTTTTGCAAGGACTGGATCCGACTCGGCCTGACCGGTGAGGTCGCGACGGATCCGACGGAGGCGAGCGCGTCCTTCACCTCCGTCGACAGCGCGCTGCGCGGGCCGGCGGCGTACGACGACCGGATCCTCGAGCTCTACGGCGTTGCCGATCTCGGTCGGCTCCGACCGCCGATCCTGGCGAGCACGGCGGTGGCCGGCGTGGTGAGTGAGCGGGCCGCCGCGGCGACCGGGCTGCGCGCCGGCACGCCGGTCATCACCGGCTGCCACGACGTCGACGCCGCCGCGGTCGGGGTCGGCGCCATCGAGCCGGGGGTGCTGTCGCTGGTGGCAGGAACCTTCGCGATCAACCAGGTCGTCTCGACCGACCTGCACCTGGACGGCCGCTGGCAGGCCCGCGCGTTCGCCGTACCCGGCCGGCTGCTCAACATGTCGACCTCTCCCGCGTCGGCGTCGGCGCTGGACTGGTTCGTCCGCCGATTCGCCGGCGGGACCGACGAGCCCGACTTCGGCTTCGTCGATGACGAGGTCGGGCAGGTTGCCGAGGATCCCGACGTACCGCTCTTCCTGCCCTACCTCTTCGGTACGCCGCTGCTGCCGCACGCGGAGGCCGGTTTCATCGGGCTGCACGGCCGGCACACGCGGGCACACCTGCTGCGCGCCGTCCTCGAAGGGGTCGTCTGCAACCACCGCCTGCACGTCGACGCGCTGCGCTCGGCCTTCGACCTCGCCCCCGTCGCGCGGGCCACCGGCGGAGGGATGCGCAGTGCCCGCTGGCGCCAGCTCTTCGCCGACGGGCTCGGCATCGGGATCGAGGTCACCGACACCGATGAGGCCGGTGCCCGTGGCGCGGCCGTGCTGGCCGGCGTCGGTATCGGGGTTTACGCGGGGCTCGAGGACGCGATCACCCGCACGGTCCGGATCCGGCACGTGCACGAGCCGGACCCGGCCCGCCGTGCGCGCTTCGAGACGACGTACGCCCGCTTCCAGGACGTCGCGACTCGAGTGCACGGTGACAGACCGCGCTGAGGACCCGCGCGACGACGACGGCGCAGGCGGCGATCGATCTCCCGCCTTTGATATCCCAGCCTTTGGTGTGACCTCCTGGCCGCTACGCCTCCGTCTTGACCGCGGATGTGGGGACGCCTACGGTCACTCGTAAATCGATTTCGGGGTTCCGCCGCAGAGTGAGGGAGCGCCCCATGAGCACCGACAGCCAGCGCCGAAGTGATGTGTCCCGCCGACACTTCCTGGGCGGCGGAGCCGCGGCACTGGGCGGTACGGCGCTCGCGGCCAGCTTGCCGGCGGCCGCAGCCGGCGCCGCCGCCAAGGATGTCCCGGGCGTGGAGGTCAGCACCTTCTTCGCGACGGCGTTCGTGGAGTACTACGGCTCGCACCCGACCGATAGCGACGGCGACCTGTGGGCCAACTGCTGGGCCGACGACGACGCCGTCTATGCGGCGAACGGCGACGGCAAGGGATTCGACACCAAGAACGGCGTCTTCGCCGATACCGTGGTCAACCGCATCGACGGCACCCCTGCGACCGGCATCACCGGCGTCCGACTGGCCGCCGGCGCCGAGCTCGGCCCGATCTGGGACGACCCCGCGCAATACAACCGCAAGCCGACCGGCATGGCTTGTGTCGACGGCGTCCTCTATCTGGCGATGCAGGACCTCAAATACGGCGACAACGCCTTCAACGAGTCCCCCACCGCAAGCATCAGCCGCAGCGACGATCACGGCAAGACGTGGCGGGCCACAGCCAAGGCGATGTTCCCGAACTCGCGCTTTTCGACCCTCTTCTTCCTCGACTTCGGCCGCAACCACGAGAATGCGCGGCGTGCGCTCGGGGCCCGCGACGGCGACTACGTCTACGCCTACGGTCTGGACTGGAACTGGCGTGACTCGTACGGCGACGTGGTGCAGGATCCCACCCGCATGTATCTGGGCCGGGTGCCGCGCACGGCGATCCAGGACCGTGCGCGATGGGAATTCTTCGCCGGCGCCGACCGCGGTCGACCCCGCTGGGACTCGGACATCATCGCCAAGGTCCCCGTGCTCGACGATCCGCGGCGCGAATATCCGACGATCCGGAACCCTGCGCTCAATGGCGCCAACCTCTCGGTGATCAGCCAGGGCGGCGTCGTCTACAACGCGCCGCTGCGCCGATACCTCTACACGAGCTGGACTGAATACACCTTCGAGTTCTACGAGTCACCGACGCCGTGGGGGCCGTGGCGGCTGTTCCTGCATCACGACGCCGGCGGCTACCCGTGGTACGGCAACCTGGACGGCAACCCGAATCCCGGGCCGAAGAACGGCGGCTACGGCACGAGCATCCCGTCGAAGTTCATCAGCGCTGACGGCACGAGCATGTGGGTGCAGTCCAACTATTTCGTCGGCAACGCGGTGGGCCGCAATGACTACCAGTTCAACCTGCGCCGGCTGCGTGTCGTCCCGGCCGGCCGGAGCGCGCGGTCCCACCACCCAACCGGGCCGGCCAATCTGGCGCGGGCCGACGGCGTCACCCCGACGGAGAAGAGTGCGCACTACGGCCACTGGGAGTATTACAACGACGGCGACGCGACCAACAGCGAGGACAGCTTCGACCAGTCGAACAAGGACCTGGACTGGTGGGGCTACCTCTGGCCGCGCTCCCACCAGCTCGCCCGGGTCGTCTACACGACCGGCAAGATGTTCCCCGACGGAGGCTGGTTCACGGCGTACGACGGCGGGCTGCGAGTGCAGGTCCGCCGCAATTTCCAGTGGGTCGACGTCGCCGACCTGCAGATCAGCCCCGACTACCCGTACGACAACACGGCCGGGCCGATGCAGACCTACACGCTGCGCTTCCGCCCGACGACCGGCGACGGCATCCGGATCGTCGGCCCGCCCGGCGGCGCGTCGTACTTCACCTCGATCGCCGAGCTCGAGGTCTACTCCGATCACTGACCGGTCCGATCACTGACGGGCCGGCTCCCAACCCGGACCGGCCCGCATTACGTGGCGATGTCGCGGCGGACGAAGAGCCAGCCGGCCGCGATGCCCGCCACGCCGGCATAGCAGGCGCCGACGGCCAACGCGTGGGTCAGGGACACTTCGGCCGTCCCGCCACGGGCGATCGCCTCGAGCGACAGCCCCGGGAACCATCGCGCCGCCGCGGCCCAGCTGTTCTGCAGGATGTGCTCGAAGGGCATCAGCCACGCGATCCCCACCGCGAGCGCGATCGCCGTGGAGCGCAGCGCGATCCCGAGGGCGAAGGCGAGCCCGCCGTAGAGGGCGGCGGCGAGCAGGGCGTGCAGGTAGGCCGAGCCCGCGGCCTGCAGACCCGCCCCGGTGAGCCACGCGGCCGTCGATACGTCCTTCGTGCCGGCCAGCCCGAGGGACAGGGCGATGGACACGACCTCGGCGACGGCGATCACGACGGCGGTGACGGCCGCGAGTGCGGCGTACCGCCCCACCAGGTGGGTGGCCCGGTTGGGCTGGCGCGTCGCCATCACCCGGATCGTCCCGAGCCCGTACTCCGCCGTCGTGGCAACGAGGAACATGACGAAAACGAGCAGCCCGAGGAAGCCGGCCGCGACATCGGTCCCGCGGCTCATTCCCCCCGAGCCGTTGAGCAGGCCAAGGGTGGTGGTGAAGCCGTCGTCGGCGCCGGGGCCGGATTTCGCCAGAGCAAACGTGAGCACGGTCGAGAGCGCCACCAGCAGGACGGTCGCTCCCCCGATGCCGTAGATCACGCCGGGCCGGCGCAACTTGATCAGCTCGGAGCGAATGACCGCCAGCAACGACCGACGGATCGCGGCTAGCATGCGGGCGCAAGACCGCAGCCTGCCGGCGGGAGGCGCCCGCGAGGTGGACACGGCAATCATGCGGCACCTTCCTCGACGAGTTGGAGATAACGGGACTCGAGATCCGCGCGGTGCACGGACATCTCGACGAGAGTGATGCCGTGCTCGTACGCCGCCCGGTTGAGTTGCGCGGCCAGGGAATCGATGGCGGTGCCCGGCTCGACCCCGACCCGGACGCGGTCGGAGCCGCATTCCACATTCAGGCCGCGGTGACCGATCACCTGCGCCAGCGAGCCGAGCGCTTCCGCGGACTCGGCCCGGAGCACCAGCTCCGGTCGCGCGCTCGCCAACAGGTCCGACGTAACGCCCTGGTATCGGCAGCGGCCACGCTCGACGACCACGAGCCAGTCGCACATCTGCTGGACCTCGCCGAGCAGGTGCGATGACACGAGCACGGTCGGGCCGTCGGCGGCCAGCGATTGGAGCAGCTCCCGCATCGCCCGGATCCCTGCCGGGTCGAGGCCATTGGTCGGCTCGTCCAAAATGAGCAGCTCCGGCTGGCCGAGCAGCGCGGCCGCGATGCCCAGCCGCTGCTTCATCCCGAGCGAATAGGTCTTGTAGCGATCACCGCCGCGATCGGCCAGCCCGACCCGGTCGAGGACCGCCGGAATCCTCTTGGCGGGAATTCCAGCCAGGGCGGCCTGCACGCGCAGGTTCCGCTCGCCGGACAGGCCCGGATAGAAGGCCGGCGACTCGATCAGCGCGCCGACCTTCGGCAGGTACGCCGATGGCTTCGATAGTGGCGAGCCGAGAACGGTCCCATCACCGCTCGACGGCCGGGCCAGCCCGAGCAGCATCCGCAGCGTGGTCGTCTTGCCGGCGCCGTTCGGCCCGAGGAATCCGGCGATCACCCCGCCGGGGATCCGGAGGTCGAGCGCGTCGACAACCGTCCGCTCGCCGTACCTCTTCCTCAGGCCGTGCGTCTCGACGACGAGATCCCACGCGGGCGTCATCGCGACACTCGCGAGCGGCCGTTGTCACCGGAGCGGTTCCAGCGGGCGAAGGCTCCGAACCGCCACGCCACGAACGCGATGATGAGTAGCGGCCATGGGAAGTGCGGGCCGTTCCAGTCACCGACAGCGGCGTGCACGATTCCCGACACCACGAACGCGGACAGCACGACCGCACCGACGATCATCGCGGCGCGTGGTCGCCCGGCGTACGCCGGCCCCTTCGGCTTCTGGACCGGCAGATCGACGACCAGCCGGTTGAGCTCGGACTCATAGCGGGCGGCATAGACCGCGCCCAGGCGCTCGTCGGCCTCGTCCATCGTCAGGCGGCCCTCGGCCGCGGCATTGCTCACGCGCTCGGCGATGCCGGCCCGATCGGCGTCCGACGCCCTGACCTCGTTGGTACCTATGACATGGCTCCCGTCTTGGAATTGCTGATGGCCTCCATGCTCGTTCGCCGGCACCCCGCGCGCGTCGTACCCGTGCCGACACTTGTGGTACGCCGCCAGGCGTGCGCGCTGCCCGTGCGGCTACTCCTTCGGCAGTATGCGGAGCGGAGCGCTCAGGCGGTCCAGCCCGGACGGACGATGCCGGACTCGTAGGCAAAGACCACCAGCTGCGCACGGTCGCGGGCGCCGAGCTTCACCATCGCCCGGCTCACATGCGTCTTGGCCGTCAGCGGACTGACGACGAGGCGGGCCGCGATCTCCTCGTTACTCAGCCCGCCGCCGACCAGCGCCATGACCTCGCGTTCGCGATCGGTCAGGGCGCTGAGCTCGGTGCTCAGGCCGGGATCCCGCGCCCGGGTCGCGAACTCGCCGATCAGCCGGCGGGTCACGCTCGGGGACAGCAGCGCGTCTCCCCGCGCGACGATGCGCACCGCGCGGATCAGATCGGCCGGCTCGGTGTCCTTCAGCAGGAACCCGCTGGCCCCGTTGCGCAACGACTCGAAGACGTACTCATCCAGCTCGAAGGTGGTGAGGATCAGCACGTGCACGCCGGCGCAGCCCGGGTCGGCGCAGATCTGCGCGGTCGCAGCGAGACCGTCGGTCTCAGGCATGCGGATGTCCATCAGGATCACATCCGGCCGAGCCTTTATCGCCAGCCGCGCGGCCTCAGCGCCGTCCGCGGCCTCCCCGACCACCTCGACGTCGGGTTCGGCGTCCAGCAACGCGCGGAAGCCGGCACGAACCAGTCCTTGATCGTCGTCGATGGCTACCCGGATGGCCGTCATGGTGCATCTCCCGCCGTGGCTGGGACGTCGGTCGGTACGACGGGCGCGGGCGGCACCGGCAACCGCGCCTCGACCCCGAATCCGCCGCCCGGCCGCGGCCCGGCGGTCACTATCCCGCCGAGAGCCGTGGCGCGCTCGCGCATGCCTGCGATCCCGGTGCCGCTCCCGACCGGCACGCTGGCTCCGACACCGGTGCCGCCGTCGTCGACCCGCACGATCAGGTCCCGCTCGGCGTAGTGCACCCGCACCGTGGCCACCGGCGGCCGGGCGTAGCGGGCCACGTTGGTGAGCGCCTCCTGCACGATCCGGTACGCCGCGTGCTCGACCTGCACCGGCAGCGGGCGGCGGGCGCCATGGACCTCGACCGTCACGCCGATCCCGGTCGCGGCCGCTCTGGCCACCAGGCCGTCCAGCCGATCGATCCCGGGCGCGGGAGCCCGCGGAGCCGGCTCGCGCGGATCCTGTCGCAGCACGCCGAGCAGGCCCGCAGCTCCTGCAGCGCCTCGGCACTCGCGGTCTTGATCGTCGCCAGCGCCTCGGCCGCCTGCTCCGGCCGGCGCTGCATCAGGTGCAGCCCCACGCCCGCTTGCACGTTGATCACGGAGATGCTGTGGGCCAGGACGTCATGCACCTCACGGGCGATCTGCAGCCGTTCCTCGGAGGCCCGCCGCCGCAACCCCTGCTCGCGAGCCAGTTCCGCATCGGCGCGGATCTGACCCCGCGCCCGGGCCGTCTCGGAAGCGGCGCCGAGGACGAGCAGCCAGGCGGCCACTCCCGCGGCTTCCTGCACCGGGGGGACCGGCTCCGTGCCCGCCAGGATCGGAAGCCACAGGAATCCGAGGTAACCGACGACGAGGAGGCCGAGCGCCAGCGCGCGGTAGCCGGCCTGCACGAGGGCGACGAATGCGATCACCATTGCGAGGAATATCGGCCCGTGCGGGTAGCCGGCCACGCTGTAGGTGAGCGTGATGCCGAAGATGCCGGCGGCGACGGCCACCGGCCAGCGACGCCGCCACGGCAGCAGCGCGGCGGCCGCGCAGGCAAGCAGGAGCGCGGCCGGGGACAGATGCTGGTGCTGACCGCGGGCGGCGAAATGCAATCCGATGAGTTGGACGACCAGCACCACGGCGGGGAGCGCGAGGTCTCGGCGCGGCGAGAACCGCCACCCGCGCCGCGGCCCGACCGGCCACCAGCGTTCGCGGCGTACCTCCGCCGTCAGTTCAGACCACCGCACAGCCCGAACGCTAGGTCATCGCGGCGCTCGGTGCATCCGACGGCGACGGTAATCCCGCCTACTCCACGGGGAGTACGGCGTACCCTCGCCTGCCCTCAGCCCTTGACCGCGCCGATCATGACGCCCTTGGTGAAATGCCGCTGCAGGAACGGGTAGACGAGCACGATGGGCACGAGCGAGATCACCAGGATCGCCATCTGCAGCGACTGCGACGGCGGGACCGCCTCCGAACCCGCGCCCAGATCGGCCTGGCCGAGCGGGGTGTTGTTGACGACGTAGGTCCGCAGGATCAACGTCAGCGGCCATTTCGACTGATCGTTCAGATAGATCAGGGCGTTGAAGAACGAATTCCAGTAACCGACGGCGTAGAACAAGCCGATGACCGCCAGCGCAGCACGAGACAGCGGCAGGATTATCCGCGTCAACACCTGGAACTCGCTCGCTCCGTCGATCTTCGCCGAATCGATCACGTCGCGGGGCAGTCCCATGAAGAATGCGCGGACGACAATGACATTGAAGGAACTGATCGCGACCGGGAGGATCAAAGACCAGTAACTGTTGATGAGGTGCAGTTCCTTCACCATCAGATAGACCGGAATGATGCCCGGGCTGAAGAGCAGCGTCAGCAGCACGCCCATGAGGAGCGTTTTGTGACCGAAGCTGCCCGGCCGGCTCAGCGCATACGCCAGCGCTGCCGTTGTCGCGACGCTGATCAGCGTGCCGACCACGGTGACGAGCACGCTGACGATCAGGCCGCGCGTCACGACACCACCGCTTAACACGGCGCGGTACGCCGCCAGCGTCGGATACGTCGGCCAGAGCACATAGCCCCCGGCCTTATTGATCTGCGTCTTGTCGGCGATGCTGGTCGACACCACCATCAGGAAGGGCAGCAATACCACGACACAGGCCAGTAGCAGCACGGCCGCCTTGCCGATCTGCGCCGGCAACGACGCCTTGCCGAGCGAGGCGATTTTCGGTGCCTGACGGACCTCGTTGACGACAGCCATCAGCTCTTGTACACCCCGTCCTCACCCATCATGTGCGCCAGCTTGTTGGCACCGAGGACGAGCGCGAGCCCGACCAGGCCCTTGACCAGGCCGACCGCGGCCGCGACTCCCCACTGGCCGCCGACGATGCCGTTGTAGTAGACGTAGGTGTCGAGGACCTGTGTCGCGTCGGTGCCCGCACTCGGCTGCAGGACAATCTGCTCGAATCCGACGTCCAGGGCACTGCCGAGTCGCAGGATCATCAGCAGGATGATCAAGGACCGCAGCCCCGGCAATGTCACATGCCACATCTGCCGCAGCCGGCTCGCGCCGTCGACCGCCGCCGCTTCGTACTGCTCCCAGTCAATCCGGCTCAGCGCGGCGAGGAAGAGGATCGTGCTCCACCCCGTGTCCTTCCAGATCACCTGAGATGTGATCAGGGTCTTGAACCAGCTAGGCGACCCGGTGATGTGCCACGTGCCCATCCCGTGGTGGGCGAGGAACGTATTGAGCACCCCGACGTTGCCGAGCATCTGCTGGAACAACGCGACCACGATCACCCACGAGAGAAAGTGCGGCAGGTAGAGGACGCTCTGCACTATCCGTTTGAAGGACTCGTGATAGACGCTGTTCAGCAGCAGGGCCAGAGCGATGGGGATCGGAAAGACCAGCACGACCTGGATGAACAGCAGGATCAGCGTGTTCTTCAGC
Organism: Mycobacteriales bacterium; assembly: GCA_038253135.1. GTDB lineage: Bacteria > Actinomycetota > Actinomycetes > Mycobacteriales > QHCD01 > JBBSHJ01. The sequence goes on from JBBSHJ010000039.1 coordinate 28,193, forward strand.
GCGTTGAGGAACTCCGGATCGCCGTTGAAGATGACGTCGAAGTTGCTGACGCCGACCCAGTTGCTGCCCGAGATCCCGAGGAAGGGCTGGTAGTCCTGGAACGCGATGACATTGCCGAGCAGGGGGATGTAGCGGAAGAGCACCAGCAAGGCGATCCCCGGCACGGCGAAGGCCAGCAAGCCCCAGTCGCGGCGCAGTTTCCCCCACCAGCTGAGCTGACGATGCGGACCCGGCGTGGGCCGCGGCGAGGGCACGTCGACGACATCGGCCGGGACCGCCACCTGCGTCACCTCCACTACAGCTCCGAAGCGCTCACGTTGTCCGAAGCGCTCCCCGTCGTCGAACCACGCCCCGTCGTCGAACCACGCCCCGTCGTCGAACCACGCCC
>JBBSHJ010000040.1:0-28509 GCA_038253135.1 Mycobacteriales bacterium
CCCCGGCCCCCCCCCCGGGTCCCCCGTCCCCGTTGGGGGGCGGTGGGGCGGACCCGCCCCCCCCCCGCCAAAAGTCGGTCTTCGCGGGTTACTCGGCGGCGGCGCCGACCGGTTCGATCTCGGTGGGCGCCGGTACGACGTCCGCCTGCGGCTCGGTCTCGGCGACATGGCGGCGTTCGACCAGGGCTCCGTACACCGCGACCACCAGGCCGAGCGCAGCCACGCCGGCCACCACGGAAAGCCCGAGCCTGAAGGCGTGTACGACGCCGGCCGGCGCGGTGGTGCCGGTGCTCGCGACCGCGGTCACGATCGCGAGGACCACGGCCCCGCCGACCTGGAACCCGGTGTTGAGCAGCCCGGAGGCCAGGCCCTGCTCCTCGTTCTTGACTCCGGCGGTCGCCTGGATGTTCAGCGCCGGGAAGCACAGCGCGAACCCGATACCGATCAGCACCATCGTCGGCAGCACGACGGAGAAGTAGTGCGAGGTGGTGCCGATCCGCAGCGACAGCAGGTATCCGGCCAGGAACGAACTCGCCCCGACGACGATGATCCGTGCGGTGCCGAAGCGGTCGGCGAGCTTGCCCACGTGCGGGGCGGTGAACGCGACGATCAGGCCGGCCGGCAGGAATCCGAAGGCCGTGCGCAGCGACGACCAACCGAGCAGGGACTGGAAGTACAGCGTTCCGACGAACTGGAAGCCGACGTAGGCACCGAAGACGGTGAGCGCCCCGAGGTTGGCGCGGGCAAGCGACCCGGAGCGCAGGATCCCCAGCCGGACCAGCGGGTTGCGGCTGCGGGTCTCCGCCACCAGGAAGGCGGCGGCGAGGACGACGACCCCGACCAGCTGGGCGATCGTGGCCACCGAACCCCAGCCGACCTGCGGCGCTCGGACGACGGCGTAGACGAGCAGCAGCATGGCGGCTGTCGCCGTGACGGCGCCGATGATGTCGTAGCCGCCGCGGGGACGGTCGACGGCGACGTCGCGCGGCAGCAGGGCCCGCGCGCCGGCGAAGACGAGCAGCGCGACCGGCGCGGGCGCCAGGAAGGTCCAGCGCCAGCCCGCCTCGGTGAGCAGGCCGCCGAGGATGAGGCCGAGCGAGAAGCCGCTGGCTCCGCTGGTCGTGTAGATGGCGACGGCGCGGTTGCGTTCCGGGCCCTCGCGGAAGGTCGTGGTGAGGGTGGACAGGGCGGCCGGTGCGGTGAACGCGGCGGCCAGCCCCTTGACGAAACGGGTTGCGATCAGCAGGGATCCGTCGTTGACGAGGCCGCCGAGCAGCGACGCGACGGCGAACGCCGCGAGCGCCGCGATGAGCACGCGGCGCCGTCCGAGCAGGTCGGCCGCCCGGCCGCCGAGCAGCAGCAGCCCGCCGTAGCCGAGGACGTAACCGCTGACGATCCATTGCAGGGAGGACGTGGACATGTGCAGGTCGGTGCGGATCGAGGGCAGCGCCATGCCGACCATCGACACGTCGAGCGCATCGAGGCACACGGCGCCGCACAGCACGAGCAGGAGCCCCCACTGGCGGGCGTCCCACCGGGGCGCGGACCCGCGGATGGGCGCGGGGAGGGAAGAAGTCATGACCCGACATTACATGCATGCGCATGAGATGCAAGTGCAATACATGCTTGCGAATTACATGCAATTGCACTTGACAGTGCTAGCATCAGGTCATGGCCACGAAGCGCGACCGGGCGTTGGAAGAGAAGTGGCGTGACGTCTTGCGCTGCCACGCCCAGGTCTCGTGCGCGCTCGAGCGTGCGCTGGCCCCGCACCGGCTGGGCGTGAGCGAATTCGAAGTGCTCGACCGGCTGGTCGAGGGTGGCGCCGACAGCGCCCGCATCCAGGAGATCGGTGACGAGATTCACTTGAGCCAGAGCGCGCTGTCCCGGGTGATCGGGCGGCTCGAGCGCGACGGTTTCGTGTCACGGTCCCTGTGCCCCGAGGACCGCCGCAGCGTCTCGGTCTGCCCGACCGCCGAGGGCCGGCGCCGGTTCGCCGAGGCGCTGCCCGACTACCACGCCGTGCTGGCGGACACGCTGGGCGCTCGCCGCTGAGCGGCCCGCGTCACCACGCCGGTCCCGCTCGATCGGCCGACCGGCTGCCAGCCGCTTTACCGGTACGCTGCGGCGGATCGCGACGAGCGAAGCCGCCGAACCGGGCGGACGCGCACCTCGCGGCACGTCGTACCCAAGATCCGAGGATCCGGATCGAGTGCCTGCAAAGGAGCGGCCCGTGGCCGAGCGCACCCTTGTCCTCGTCAAACCTGACGGCGTCAGCCGAGGTCTCGTCGGCGAGGTGATCGCCCGGATCGAGAGTAAGGGGCTGACCATCAGCGCGCTGGAGATGCGCACGATCGACGCCGAGCTGGCCCACCAGCACTACGCCGAGCACGTCGGCAAGCCGTTCTTCGAGGGCCTGGTCGGATTCATCACATCCGGCCCACTGGTGGCCATGGTCGTCGAGGGCGAGCGGGCGATCGACTCGTTCCGGCAGCTGGCCGGGGCGACCGACCCGATCGTCGCGGCCACCGGGACCATCCGAGGCGATCACGCCAGGATCGTGCAGCAGAACATCGTGCACGGATCCGACTCGCCGGCATCCGCCGAGCGCGAGATCGGGATCTTCTTCCCCGGCTTCTGATCGACGCCCGATCGCGCCGGGGCGCCCGCGATCGCGCACCCGCTGTGATCGCCGCCGCCGGCGGCGCGTCACGGTGGGCGAATTGTCCGTCGCCGCCATACCATCGACGAGAAATGGCGCGGTAGCTCGGGATCACCGGAGTCCCGAGCATTCGATGGGGGCTTTCATGGGCGTACCAGGCTTGTCGTTGATCGGCCGCGACATCGCGGTCGATCTGGGTACGGCGAATACCCTCGTTTACCTGAAGGGGCGCGGCATCGTGCTCGCGGAGCCGTCCGTCGTCGCGCTCAACAACAGCAACGGCGAGGTGCTTGCCGTCGGTACCGCGGCCAAGCGGATGATCGGACGGACGCCGGCGAGCATCACCGCCGTACGCCCGCTCAAGGACGGCGTGATCGCCGATTTCGACACCACCGAGCGGATGCTGCGCTATTTCATCCGCAAGGTGCACCGGCACCGCCACCTGCTCCGAGGGCCACGGGTGGTGGTGTGCGTCCCCAGCGGCGTCACCGGCGTCGAGCAGCGCGCGGTCAAGGAATCGACCTACAACGCCGGGGCGAGCCGCGTCTACATCATCGAGGAGCCGATGGCGGCGGCGATCGGCGCCGGCCTGCCGATCAGCGAGCCGACCGGCAACATGGTCGTGGACATCGGCGGCGGTACGACGGAGGTCGCCGTCATCTCGCTGGGCGCCGTCGTGACCAGCCAGAGCATCCGCGTCGCCGGTGACGAGATCGACGCGGCGATCATCAGCTACATGAAGAAGGAATACTCCTTGATGCTCGGCGAGCGGACCGCCGAGGAGATCAAGATGGCGGTCGGTTCGGCGTTTCCCACCGCAAAGGAGAAGCAGGCCGAGATCCGCGGCCGCGACCTGGTGAGCGGGCTGCCCAAGACGATCGTCGTGAGCGACACCGAGATCCGCCGGGCAATCGAGGAGCCGGTCAACGACATCATCGACGCGGTCAAGGCGACCCTCGACCGCACCCCGCCCGAGCTGGCCGGCGACGTCATGGATCGCGGCATCGTGCTGACCGGAGGCGGCGCGCTGCTCGCCGGCCTCGACGAGCGGCTCAAGCACGAGACCTCGATGCCGATCGTGATCGCTGAGAACCCGCTGCAGTCCGTTGCCGTCGGATCCGGCCGCTGCGTTGAGAATTTCCATGCTCTGCAGCACGTGCTCGTGCCGGAGGGACGACGGTGATGGGTGCGTAGGTCCGGCGCGCCCCGCCGCCTCGGCGTCAGGACGTCCGTCGGCCGGGCGAATGGCCGGGGTAGCAGTCGGATCGTGGTCATCGCCCTGTTGCTCGCCTGCGTGCTGTTGGTTGCGCTGGATTCCGGCAGCGGGCTCGCCAACCTGCACCGCGACGCTCGCCGCGCGTTCGACCCGGTGGAGAGCGGGTTCGCCTCGGCGGCGGATCCGGTCGGCCGGTTCTTCGCCGGCCTGCCCGACGTCAATCGCAACCAGGCGCGGGTCGAGGAGTTGCAGCGCGAGAACGCGCAGCTGCGCCGGCAACTGCAGACCGCCGGAATCGACCGCACCCGTTCCGCGGACCTCCGCTCGATCGGCGCGCTCGCCTCGGGGGCGGGACTGCAGGTGAGAGCGGCCACCGTGATCGACTACGGGCCGAGTCTCGGCTTCGAATGGACGGTGCGGATCAATGCCGGCGCCGACGACGGCGTCCGTAGCGGCATGACCGTCATCGATGCCAGCGGACTGGTCGGCCGGGTCAAGGAAACCTCGGCGGCCGCGAGCATGGTCGTGCTGGCCATTGATCCGGGTTCGAGCATCGGCGTACGGGACGGCACGGACGGACAGCTCGGTCTGGTCACCGGGCGCGGTCGAGGCCGGATGAGCTACACACCGCTGGATCCGGCGACCCGGCCGGCCGCCGGCGATCTCCTGCTCAGCGGCCCGACCGGAGCGACGTCGTACACCCCGAACCTCACGATCGGCACCGTGCGCTCGGTGTCCGGAGCGCCGGGCAACCTCACTGTCTCGGTGCAGCCCGCCGTCGATTTCGGTGCCCTTGACGTGCTCGCGGTCGTGCTCACTCCGGTCACCGGCGGGACGCCGCAATGAGTCGCTTCGCGCTCCGGGCGCTGGCCGGCGCGATCGTCATCATCATCGCGACCGCGCTGCAGACGAGCGTCCTGTCCCGCCTCGGTCTGCCCGGCGGCACGCCGAGCCTGCCGTTCGTCGTCGTGGTGGCCGGCGCCCTGGCCGGGGGCGTGCCGGTCGGCGCCGGACTGGGATTCTGCTCTGGACTGCTCGCGGACGCGCTGAGCGCGCATCCGCTCGGGGTGCAAGCGTTGGTCCTGCTGCTGGTCGGCGTCGTGGTCGGGAGTATCGACGCGCAGACCGAGCGCAGCGTCTTCTGGTCGATGGTCGTCATCGCCGTCATGGGCATCGCGTCGTACCTGCTCTACTCGGTCTTGATCGCGCTGCTCGGGACATCGGTGCCGTGGAGCTCGCAGCTGGCGCGGCTGCCCGCGTCGGTGGGGTACGACGTCCTGCTGGCACCGTTCGTGGTGCCGCTCGCGCTGGTGCTGAACCGCGCGCTGACCTCGCCCGCCGATCGCTTGCACCGGCGGTGGGACGGCCGGATCGAGGGGTCGGTCGGCCGTGTCCGGTGACGCGCGTCGCCGGCCGTCGCGGCAGCCTCCCGGCCGGTTGCTGCTGCTCGGCGCGGTCGTGATCGCACTGGTGGCCACAGTCGGGGTGCGGCTGACCTACGTCCAGCTGGTCCAGCGCGCGAGCCTGACCCAGGTCGCGAGCCGGCAGCACCTGCGTGAGGTGACCGTTCCCGCACCCCGGGGTCGGATCGTCGATGCCACCGGTCAGCCGATCGCGACCAGCCGCACTGTCATGGTCGTCTCGGTCGATACCAGCACCCTGCAGGGTCAGCGGGACAAGGGAAGGGCGGTCCTCGGCCGGCTCGCGGTCCTGCTGCGCGTCCCCGTCCAGCAGCTGTCCCGTGAGGTGACGCCCTGCGCGCCGAAGGTGCCGAAGCCGTGCTTCACCGGCACGCCGTACCAACCCGTCCCGGTGCTCGTCGACGCCGATGAGAAGGTGGTGTTGGAGATCACCGAGCACCGTGAGGACTACGCCGGCGTGCTCGTCGGCACCGCGTCGGTGCGCACCTACCCCCGCCACACCCTGGCATCGCACTCCATCGGCTATATCGGCGCGGCCGCGCAGAGCGATGTCGACAGCACCGCGGCCTCGGATCGGCCGGTGGACGCGCAGGACGTCGTCGGCAAGAGCGGCCTCGAGCAGTATTACGACGCCGTGCTGCGCGGGACTGACGGCATCGACACCGTCGAGATCGACCCGCGCGGCACCGTCATCGGGCAGGTGGACCAGAAATCGCCGGTGCCGGGGGACACGCTCGTGAGCAGTCTCGACGTGGATCTGCAGAGCGCCGTTGAGAACGCGCTCACGCAGCAGCTCGCCAAGGCTCGGACCGAGACCGATCCCAAGACGCACCAGAAATACCAGGCGACCACGGGCGCCGTGGTGGTCATGGACCCGAAAACCGGGCGGGTGCTGGCCCTGGCCAGCGATCCCGGCTACGACCCGAACGAATTCGTCGGCGGCATCTCGCAGCAGCAGTACGCCGCGTTGACGAGCGAGCGTGCGGGTACGCCGCTGCTGTCCCGGGCCGTGCAGGGTCAGCTGGCGCCCGGATCGACCTTCAAACTCTCCACGGCCACCGCCATCACCACGGACGGCCAGTCCAGCGTCGACACGAACGGCGCCTGCCCGCCGTACCTCACGATCGGCACGACCCAGAAGAAGAACTTCGAGAGCGAGAGCCTGCCCGGGCCGATCTCCCTCAGCAAGGCCCTGGCCTTCTCCTGCGACACGTTCTTCTACGCCTACGCGCTGCAGACATGGCAATCAGATCAGCAACGCGTGGCGCAGCAGAAACCGGCGCTCGAACCGATGCAGAAGACCGCCACGGAGTACGGATTCGGCACCCGACCCGGAATCGACCTGCCGGCCGACGAGCAGGCGGCAGGGACGATCATCACGCGCGCAAAGAAGCAGCGGGCCTGGGAGCGCAACCAGGCGACATACTGCGCCCGCGCGCGCACTGGTTACCCCGAGGTCACGGACCCGACGCGGCGCGCATACTTCACCAAGCTGGCTAGGGAGAACTGCACCGACGGGTGGCGGTACAACGGCGGCGACGCGGCCGACTTCGCCATCGGTCAGGGCGACGTGCTGGTCAGCCCGCTGCAACTCGCGATCGCCTATTCCGCGCTCGTCAACGGCGGCACGGTCTATCACCCGACTCTCGGGCGCGCGATCGTCAACCCGCACGGCCGGCTGATCAGGAACATCAACGCGACCGTAGCCCGCAAGCTCGACGTGCCGGCCCCGGTGCTCGATTACATCCGGGCCTCGCTGACATTCGGCAACGGCCTCGATCCGACCGGCCAGCCGCCGTTCGCGGGCTTCCCGCTCGACACGGTCAACATCGGCGGCAAGACCGGTACGGCAGAGGTTTACGGCCAACAGGACACGTCGTGGTTCGTGTCCTGGGCGAACGCGGGTCACGCCACGGGGAGCACGCTCGGCCCGGATGCGGGCACACCGGATTACGTCGTCGTCGCGATGATCCAGCACGGCGGCACCGGCGCGACCAACGCCGCACCGCTGGTGCGCAAGGTCTACGACTCGATCTACGGTCTCGACGGTCAGGCGGCGGTGCTGCCGGGCGGCGTGCCATTCTCGGCGCTGCCGGCGATCACGCCCTACGCGCAGGACGGACTGCCGTCGTACCTCATCGGTCGCGCGCAGCCGAGAGTCGCCCGCTCGGCCGACCCGACGAGCCGCTCGGCCGACCCGACGAGCCGGCCGGGTGGCACGGCGCTGCCGGCCGTCGAACTGACCTTCGCGCCCGCCGTACGGCGCCCGGCCCGACCTCCCGCCGCACTCCCGTCCGGGCCTCGCGATCGGGGGAGCGGGTGATGTCGGACTACGGGTCGCCGGCACGGACCGCGGGGCTGATCGCCGGTCCGACCGCGGCCCGTCGTACCGTCTCCGACCCGGCCCGGGGCGCGGTGTCGCCGTGGCGCCGTATCGACTGGGTACTGGTGGGGTCTGCCGTCGCGCTGGCGGTGCTGGGCAGCCTGCTCGTCTGGGCGGCCACGAAACAACGCCAGCTCGACGCGGGTGCCGACCCGGCGTATTACTTCAAACGGCATCTGATGAATGCCGTGGTCGGCATCGTGCTCGGCGTGGTGATCACCGGGATCAATTACCGGCTGCTGCGCCGGCTGGCTCCCGCTGTCTACCTGCTTTCCTGCCTGGGACTGGTGGCCGTGCTGGCGATCGGCACGACGATCAACGGCGCGCACTCGTGGATCGCCCTGCCGGCCGGCTTCGAGGTGCAGCCGTCAGAATTCGCGAAGGTCGGCCTGATCCTCAGCATGGCGACCCTGCTGTCGCAGCGGCGGGAACGCAAGAACCGCCAGCGGCCCTTTCTGGACGTGCCGCTGGCACTGCTGCTCGCGGCCGTGCCGATGGGCCTGATCGTGCTGCAACCGGATATCGGGACGATCTTCGTCTTCATCTTCACGATCTTCGGCATGTTCTGCGTCGCCGGGGTGTCGTGGCGCTGGATGCTCGCTCTCGTCGCCGCCGGTGTCGTCGTGGCCTTTCTCGCCGTCTCGATGCATGTGCTGAAGAACTATCAGCTCGACCGTTTCCGCGCTTTCACCAGTCCGGACAAGGAGACGCTGGGGGCGGCGTACAACGTCCGGCAGGCGCGCATCGCGATCGGCTCCGGTGGATGGACCGGGACGGGCCTCTTCAAGGGACCGCAGACCAACGGCGGCTACGTCCCGGAGCAGCAGACCGACTTCGTCTTCTCCGTCGCGGGCGAGGAGCTCGGTTTCGTCGGCGCCGCCGGCATCGTGGTGCTGTTCGCGCTGATGCTCTGGCGGGCGTTGCGGATCTCCGGCCGATCGCCAGATCTCTTCGGCCGGCTGGTCGCGGCCGGAGTGGCGTCATGGTTCTGCTTCCAGGTGTTTCAGAACATCGGGATGGACCTTGGTCTGATGCCGGTCACAGGTTTGCCGCTTCCCTTTGTCTCGTACGGCGGGTCGTCGATGTTCGCCAACTTCCTCGCCGTCGGCCTGCTGCTCAACGTCCACCTGCGCAGCACGGTCGAGCCGCGAGGCCGGTAACCGAGCCGATCCGCGCACCTGCTCGAGCCGACCGCGACCGCCGGTGCCGCCACGGAGGCACGCCTGTTCCGCCTGGCCCACGAGCTGCACGCCGCTTCACCGCCGCGCAGCGAATGATCCGGCGGATCCACCGCTTAAGATCGCAGCGGCTCCCGACCGATGGCGTGGGCGACAGCGTCCACTCGGTGTGATAGACGTGGTGGCGTGACCAGCGACTGGACGGCCCCTGCGGTCGAGCGGATCGGACCGGACCGGATCTGTGGGGAACGAGCCGCGCTCGAACAGTGGCTGGACTACCACCGGGCGACCCTGCTGGTGAAGTGCGCTGGCCTCACCGCGGCGCAGTTGAAGCAGCGGGCAGTGCCGCCCTCGACACTCTCGCTGCTCGGGTTGGTCCGCCACATGACCGAGGTCGAACGCTGGTGGTTCCGCATGCACGCCAACGCCGAGGATCTCGGATTCCCCTACGACCCGGACCAGACCGGCGCGGACTTCCACGACACGGCCAGCGCGGACGCCGCGAGCCACCTGCAGGCCTACCGGCAGGAGCTCGAGGCGGCACGGGCGGCGACGGCTGACAAGGATCTCGACCTCATCGTTCCAAGCCGCGGCGATCACCCAGAACGCACCCGCGATATTCGCTGGATCTACCTGCACATGCTCGAGGAATACGCCCGGCACAATGGTCACGCTGACCTCCTTCGCGAGGCCATCGACGGCACCACCGGCGACTGACTTCCAGAAAGCGTCCACCCGGGCATACCAGTGACGTTCCCGTTACGGGACGCAACGAAGGCTGACCTGAAGGCGTCTCGCCCACCGGTCCGCTTGCGACACGTGTCGTCTCAGCGTTCAGTGGCGAGTCTGGTGCAGAAGCCGAGGAGCAGGGTTCGAGTCAGTGCGTCGAGCATGCGGCGGATGTCGCGGCGGTTGAGCCCGTCTTGGGCGCGGTCGATGCCGGCAACGATGAGCAGGCAACAGCAGGTGCCGAGCGTCCGCAGAGTCCAGGCGTGGACGAGCCATGCCCGCCAGGGTGCGTTCGGCCCGACGAACTGCGGGAGCACGGCGAGGTAGAACACCAGGAGCTTGGGGTTGGTTGCGTTGACAAATCTCTGCCGGAAGCCGCTGACCCGCGTCTGAGCGTGGCGCCCTTCGGCCGGCGGGTAGCTGCCGCGGATCGCGGTGAGCAGCGCGCTGGCGGCGAGGTAGGCGATATCTGCCCACTTGATCGCGAGGAACACGGGGTGGGCGCGCACGATGAAGCCTGCGAGTCCAAAGGACACCCGCAGTCCTTGCAGAGCTGCTGCCGCGCTCACTCCGGCGGTCGTCGCGGTCCCGACGTGACGACCGCCGGTGACGGTGTTGCGAACGATCACTGCGAAGTCGGCGCCAGGGGTCAGTACGAGGACGATGGCGACCGCCAGGAACGTTCAGGAGTAGGTCACTTTATAACCGTATCGAGCTGGTTGCGCGACGCCTCATCGCGATCAGGACTCGGAGAAGATCGGGTTCCGTCACGCGAGCAGATCACTCCGGCGTGCCGTGCGAGCTGTTCTGCATGCGGGTCGACAGCTTCGGCTTCGCCACCTACCATCCCGGGCCGGGTGAATGACCCGTCTGCTGCGCAGCGGGGCGGCGGGCCGCGGAGTCAGCTGACGCGGCGGTAGCGGATGTGGGTGGTCAGCGGTGAGTGAAGCACCTCGGCGGGCTCGAAGCCGAAGGACTCAACCCCGTCGAAGATGCGCTCGCCCGAACCGAGCAGGACGGGCGCGATGTCGAGGGTGAGCTCGTCGATCACGCCGGCGTTCAACGCCTGTCGGACGGTCGAGGCCCCACCGGCGATGTCCACCCCGTTGCCCCCGGCGGCCTCATACGCTGCGGAGTAGGCCGCCTCGAAGCCCTCGGTGACGAAGTGGAACGTCGTCCCCCCGTCCATCTGGATCGAATCATGGCGGTGATGGGTCAGCACGAAAACCGGCGCGTGATACGGCGGTTGGGGGCCCCACCAGCCAGACCAGTCTTCGTCCCAGTCCCCGCGGATCGGGCCGAACATGTTCCGCCCCATCACATACGCACCCCGGGGGCGCATGAGCCATTCGTTCGCGGTCTTGTCAGAGTCGTTCGCCCGCGGGTCGCCGATGTGCCAGCCGTGCAGCTCCAGTCCCCGCGCCCCCAGGGGGTCCTCTCGGCTCTGATCCGGTCCGGCGACGAAGCCGTCCAGTGAGATCGACATGTGGCAGGTGGTGTCCGGCACCATGAGCCCCCAAGTGGTTGCGACTTGCAAGCGGACGTTTTGGACGATAGCAGGTGGTGGTACACCGCAAGTGCTATACACGGCAAGGTGACGCGGAGGCCAGACCAACCGCGCTCGGGCTGCGCGATCAACGCCGCGGTGGAAGTGATCGGCGACCGCTGGTCGCTGCTGGTCCTGCGCGATGTCATGTTCGGCAACCGGCGACACTTCCGCGTCCTGCAGGAACGCTCCGAAGAGGGCATCGCCTCGAACATCCTCGCCGACCGCCTCCGGCGGCTGGTCGCCGACGGTCTACTCACCCGGGCACAAGCCGGCCGCGGCCACCGGGCCGAATACAGCCTCACCGAGCCCGCGATCCAGCTCGTCCCCGTCATGGCCGCACTCGGCAGGTGGGGCGCACGCCACCGCCCCACAACGCCATCGCTGCGAGTGCGGGCCGAGTTGCTGGCTGACGGCGGGCCCGATCTTTGGGACGACTTCATGGCCGAGCTCCGCGCCGAGCACCTCGGGGCACCGCTCCCACCGCGTGCCGGGCCGAGCGCAGCCAAACGCCTGGCAGCCTCCTACGCCGCAGCCCTCGCCCTCGAAACAGGCGGGATCCAAGCGAACGACGACCCTCGCCCTACCTGACGGTGGGCCAGTTACCTCCGAGCGGATTCCAGCGAGCGTCGCAACATCCGAGCGTAGGCGGAGGTCCCGATGGACGGTCGCGGGCGACTCATCCGGGGTCGGGCGTTGACAAAGAAGCAGGACCAGTTCGTGCGGTTGATCGGCCAGAGGTGAGCAACGCCGAAGCCTGCCGGCTCGTCGGGATCAACCGTCGGACGGGGACACGTTGACGCTTCCGAACTCCTCGACGACGGCCACCGGCTCCTTCACGCCGGCTACCGGGATCGACGGCGAGTGTTCGCCGGACCCGGCATCGGTGACGGAATCAGAAGCCGTGTGGGCGTACGCCATCTCGCGCTCAGCGAACTGATCAACCCTCTCCTGACTCACGGACTGCACCTTAAACTTGTCGCCGAGTCCCAAGAGCGGCTCCATCCACTCCTCATCGGCCTTCGCGCAACCGCCTGACGCGCCACGGGCGCACTCGCTCCGCAAGCCGAACGACGTGCGGAGACGCACGGACCGCCACGAGTGGGGCGAGAGAAGCCATAACCGGATGAGGATCCGCTTGCGGAACGCGAGCCGGGTCGCTCAAGTAGGCCGGGTTGCGGGCTGGGCTGGCCGGAGCCCTGAGCCGATCAGCTCCGCCAGCATGATGATGATCGCTCCGGGCCGCGGACGTCGCAGAGCCGGTAGCTGTCTTCGTAGCTCTCCATTCCGCCAACGAGCTCCGTGCCACGGGCTTGCAACTTGGCGACGGCGGCGTCGATATCATCGACGGAAACTGCGATACGGCGGATACCCAGGGTGTTCGCCGGCGCGTGCCGGTCGTCGAGCCGAGCCGGTGGGCCGCGAAACTTCATCAGCTCGAGCCGTCCATGGCCGTCCAAAGTCTCCAACATCGCGACGTCCACGCGGACGCCCCCCGAGCGCCACCACGCCGTCCACCCACTCGCCCCCCCACCCAGCAGCTTGACTCCGAGCTCGACGAAGAACGCCGTCGCGGCCGGGAGGTCCTGGACCACGATGCCCACGTTCTCCATGCGTTGGATCGTCCTGCGGTGGACGGTAGCGACACGATGGTCCATCCACAGCGTCTCGGTCGGCGGATCTCACGGCTCGCTCCCGGGTTGCGGCTCGACGGGCAACTCGATCGACAGGGTCGCGGCCAGATGTCGGCGGACCGCGTCCTCCATCTCCTGTGGCCAATCCAGCCCGCAGCGCGCGTGCAGGTCCCGTGCGAGAGGCAAGAACGCTGCGGCGCCAGCGACATGGGCACCGATCACCGATTCGCGAGTAGCTTTGAGCGGCGGTAGGTCGATCAGAATTTGCTGACGGTCGGTCGATAGCAGCCGATTGAGATGCAGCGCACCCCCTCGATTTTCGACCGCGACGTCTTCGAGCATCAAATCAATAAGCATGTCTCGCAACAGACCGGCACCCGATTCTCCCACCACAAACTCCTCGCGCCCGACAACGACCGGCAGCAATCCAAGCACGCGCAGGAACTCTCGGCTGAGCGACACGACCCGCCGAGGATCGGGCTGCTTCGATGGACCAGCATCGCCAAGGTCGGCACTGAGCCCGTTCGGGTCGTAGAGAGGCTTGACGGTTGATCGAGTGCGGCCGGCGATCTTGTCGGGCGTCCCGACCGTGATGTCGAAGCGAAGCCAGTCGGGGGTGATCTGGCTGAAGACCGGCTGCGTTCCGACCTGCTTCCGATAAACGATCGGAGCGATGTCGTGGGAAATCTTCGGCCAGTCGTCGCAGAAGCTCTCGACGTCATTCGCATCCACCACGACCCACAGGTCGACATCGCTGAACTGATCATCAGTGCCCGCGCCGAAGCTACCGGTCAACCACACGCCGAGCACTCTGACATCCTCCCTGAGAATGCGTTTTGCCCGCTTCATCAGGTCTTGCTGTTCCGTGGCCGCCGCAATGGGACGATGTGCATGGCCGTGAGAGTCGTCGGTCATGATCGCCATATTGGCAGACGTCCAGTGGGGAATGATTAACTGGTCGCCACGTCCACTATCGGTCTCTCGTCGAGCTGCCGACCGAAATCCGACCGGCAACGGCAACCCCAGCGATCGGAAGCCGGTACGCCGAGAAGCGCTCGTGGGCACGGAGCTCAGGGGCCGGCGCGGCGGAAGGTGGCGCGAAAGCGGCGCGCGCCGAGACGCGGCACGTCGCGGATGTCCTCGACGCCGGTGGCGACCAGCCCGTCGCGGGCGAAGGACTCCACCTCGGCGCGGGTCAGCGGCCACGGCGGCGGGTCGAGCGGATCGTCCGGCTCGCGCCCGGCCGCGATCACCAGTAGCGCGCCGCCGGGTGCGACGAGCGAGCGGACGCCGGCGATCGCCTGGACCCGAAGTGGGTCGGGCAGGGCCTGGACGGTGTGGATCTCGACGACGAGGTCGTACGCCGCCCGCCACGCGGCCGGGAGCGCGAGCAGGTCACCGACGGCGTAGCCGACGCTCGAGCCGGGATGGATTTCGCGGGCCCGCGCGACAGCGGCCGGGGAGATGTCGAAGCCGGTCGTCGCATAGCCCAACCCGGCGACGTACTCCGCGTCGTAGCCGAGTCCCGCGCCCACCACGACGGCCGTCGCGCCGGCAGTCGCGGGCGGTGCCGGCCAGCCCGACAGCAGCGGATTGGGGCCGCCGCGGTCCCAGGGCACACCCTTGCCGTCGGAATAGAGCGGCTCGAACCAGCCGGTCGGGTCGCCGGCGGCCAGCGCGCGGGCGGCGTAGGCGCTCGCCCGCCGCTCGGCCTCCTCGTCCGGACCAACCGTCACCGCGACGAGTCCTCGGGAGGCGGGTCGGCGAAGAGGGCGCTCACCGACTCGCCGTCGTGGATCCTGCGGATGGCCTCGGCCAGCGCGGGCGCGATGGAGAGCACCGTCAGCTTCGGCACGTGCTCGGCCCCGTGCACGGGCACCGTGTTGGTGCACACGATCTCGATCACGTCGGGCTCGTCGGCGATCCGCTTCAGGGCACCGTCGGCGAAGAGCCCGTGCGTGCAGGCGATCCGGATGGAGCGCGCCCCGTCGCGGCGCAGATGCTCGAGGAGCTCGAAGATCGTCGTGCCCCTGGCGATCTCGTCGTCGAGCACGATGACGTCACGGCCCTTGATGTCGCCGATGACGGAGGTGATCACGACCTTGTCGTCGGAGACGCGCTCCTTGGCCCCGGCCGCGACGGGCGTGCCGAGGCGCTTGGCGAAGGCCGCGGCGGCCTTGGCGTTTCCGAAGTCGGGGGAGACCACCGTCGTGTTGGCAAGGTCCAGGCCCCGGAAATGCCCGGCCAGCTCCCGCAGCGCGTGGAGGTGATCGACCGGGACGCTGAAGAATGCATGCACCTGCGGCGAGTGCAGCGTCATGGTGAGCACCCGTCCCGCGCCGGCGGCGACGAGCAGGTCCGCCACCAGCCGCCCGCCGATCGACGTGCGCGGGGCGTCCTTCTTGTCCGACCGCGCGTAGGCGAAGAACGGCATCACGACGGTTGTCCGCGCCGCGGACGCGCCGCGGGCGGCATCCAGCATGAGCAGCAGCTCGACCAGGTTTTCTTGCACCGGGCGCACCAGCGGCTGGATCAGGAAGACGTCGCGCTCGCGGCAGTTCGCCTGCAGTTGCACCTCGAGGCAGTCGGTGGCGAAGCGGCGTACCTCCGCCCGATGCAGCGGCACGCCGAGATGGGCGCACACCTCGCGCGCCAAGTCGGGATGGGCACTTCCGGCGAATACGGCGATGTCGCGCATGGCGATCCTTCGACACGAGTGGCAGCCGACACCATCAGAATAGCGTCGCGCCTACTCGCCGCTGGATGTCGCCGGCGCCGCTGCTAGTTCCGCTGGGTCGCACAGCTCGACCAGGCGAATGCCCGCTCGCGGATGCAGACGCGGTAGGTGTGGGGGTCGTTGCTGCGGAAGCTCACCATGCCGGCGCACGCACCGTTGCTGGTCGGGCTCGAGATCCACCTCCATCTCCCGCCGACGAGATAGCTGACGTCGACCCGCACACCGCCCTCGCGCTGGAAACTCTCGCTCCGGGTGAAATAGCGCGAGGTCGTGTAATTGATGTGCGCCCAGCCGGACACGCGCGAGACGTTCACTCCGGCCCGGGTGCCGAGCTTGACCGTGGTCCGCGCCACGACGTAAGGCAGCTCACCGTAGGTATTGCTCCAGGCATCGGAGTCGGCCAGCGGAGTCCAGTAGGAGCCGGTCGGGGTCGGGTCGTAGTCCCCCAGATGTCCAGGCCCGCCGTCTTGCCGTCGGCGGCGGGATCCCACCACAGCTCGGCGTACCACCCCTGCGGCCCGTAGAGCTCGGTGCCGACCCAGCTGATCGTCGCGCAGTTCGTACGAAGCGGGACGTTGACGCGTTGGTACGACGCGGTGATCGAGATCTTGGCCGGCAGCCCGGCCGTGTTGCTGCACGCGGCCTGCGCGACGCCGGCCGGACCGAGCACGACGAGGGCCGCGGCGGCAAGGGATCCGGCGATCGCCGCGCCGGTGAGTCGCGAGCGCAGCCGGCGAGCGATCCGGATCATCAGAATCCCTGTCATGAGGTGGGCGCCGGCGGCCGCGCGGCATCCGACATTCTGGAGCCTCGACGCCCGCAGCGGTAGCCGCCGTCGGCATCTCGCGGTTCGGTCACGCTGTGCGCACGAGCGGGTGGCAAGGACACTCGCTCGTGCGTGCGGCGCTACGTGCGGATGGTATTGCAGCTGCGCCAGACGTAGGTACGCTCGCGCACGCACACGCTGTAGGTGTGGGCGTCGTTGGTGCGGAAGCTGACCGATCCGGCGCCGGTGCGGTCGCTCGTCGGGCTGGAGATCCACTTCCACTTGCCGCCGACCAGGTAGCTGACGTCGACCTGGGCGCCGCCGCCACGGTAGAAGCCCTCGTAGCGGGTGTAGTAGCGCCAGGTCGTGAAGTGGACGTGCGCCCAACCGCCGGAGCGGGTCGCACTGATCCCGACCTTCGATCCCAGCTTGACCGTCGTCCGGGCCTCCGGAAGGGCCCGCTCGTTGTAGTTGCCGTCGTAGGCGTAGCCGTCCCGAGTGTGGTAGCTGCCGGTCGCGGTCTCGTAGTAGGACTGGCCGTAAACGTCGAGGTAGGCATTGCGGCCGTTCGTGGCCGGTTGCCAGTCAAAAGAGGTCTCCCAGCCGGCCGGCCCGTAGAGATCGGCGTTGGCGTCCACCAGCCCGGTGCAGCTGGTGTGCAGCGGGACCTTGACCTCCTGGTACGGCCCGGTGACCGAGATCCTGGCCGGCAACCCGATGGTGGTGCTACAGGCGGCACCCGCGGGCCCGGCCGGGCCGAGAACGACGAGTCCCGCCACCACGAGCCCGGTGGCCGACACGGCGCCGGCGAGCTTGGTGGCCGCGCGCCTGCGCAGGCCGGAACGGATCTTGAGCACAGAGGTCTCCCGACGAGATGAGGGCTGGTGCCGGTTCGGATGCGCCGTCGTACGACGCGGTCGGCAGGACGATTGTGCGGCCCCATCGGCCGACGCGCAGGAGAATCCGAAATGTCACGCAGCGTGATGCCCGCCGGTCGGAGCTCGGACATCTCCGACGGCACCCCGGTGGCCGTGATCAGCCGAACTTGCCCGGCTGGTAGTCGCCGGCCGGCTGCTGCGTGATCACGTTCATGCGGTTGTAGGCGTTGGATCAGCGCGATGAGCGAAACCAGCGCGGCCAACTGATCCTCGTCATGGTGCTTGGCAGCATTCGCCCAGGCCTCATCCGTGACGCCGCCGGCCGCGTCGGCGATGCGCGTGCCCTGTTCCGCCAGCTCCAGGGCCGCCCGCTCGGCCCCGGTGAACACCTTGGCGTCCCGCCACGCCGCGATCAGGTTCAGACGGACCGAGGATTCGTGGGCGGCGTCCTTGGTGTGCATGTCGGTGCGGCCGCAGCCGTTGATCTGGCTGGCTCGGATCTTCACCAGGTCCTGCGTTGCGGCGGGCAGGGTCGAGTCCGTGACGATCTTGGCCGCCGAGTTGATGTACTTCGCGAACTTGGTCGCGACGGCGTTGCCGTAGAAGTTGAGTCGAGCGTCCATGGTGACCTCCGTGATGTGTTGACGGGCACATAGCACCGACCGAACGGACCAGCAGGATGTGACGGGCCGGCGATCCGGGCGGCCATGACGTGCGTCCCTCCTCGACCCGCAGCACACCGGTCGACCCGCGCGCCGCGCCGGGTCGATCGTCGAGGTCCTGAGAGGGAAGGTCCGCCGGCGGGCCGCGGACCAACCGTTTCGGGGCTCCGGAAATGATCGTTTCGAGACGGGCAGACCGGCTAGTGTTACGCGCCCTTTCGGCGATCAATCAATAGCTGAGCGGTGCTGTCGGCGAACCAGTGTTGGAATCGCTGCCGGCTCCAGCCGCAGTCGATTCGCAGCCGGGTAAACACGGCGGGGTCCATGAGCAACCACACGACGTCGGTGGCGTGGGAGCGATCGATGCCGGGTCGCAGCGACGCCCGCGTCATGAGCCCGTCGACGATCCAGCCGGCGATGGTGGCCCGTTGGTCGCGCAGCTGCTCGGCCAGGGGCCGGAGGCGCGGATCGCTGGTGGCTGCCTCGATCGCGACGAGGACGAGTCCGGCGGCGCGCTCAGCGACATCGACCACGCCCGAGCTGGCCGCGGCCAGGAACTCCTCGACCGTCTCGGCTGCCGCGGCGATCGCCGTGCCCGGTCGCTGCAGTACCGCCACCGGCTCATCGTCGCCGGCGATGGCGACGTCGATGGTTGCCTTCAGCAGTCCCGCCTTGGTTCGGAAAACCTGCTCGATGGTGGGCACCGACACCGCGGCGGCCGCAGCGATCGCCGCCACGGTGGTCGCGGCGTATCCGCGGGCGGCGAACTCGGCGGCTGCCGCGTCGAGGATTCGTTGCCGCGTACGACGGGCCTGCTCCTGGCGGCGGGCGGATCGGTACGTGCGCCGGCGGCCACTGACGGCTCGCACGGTTGCCTCCGATCCCATATTCGCTATGCTAGTGCCATATCCAATGCCCTCCGCCGAGGAAGGGATACCGCCCGAGCCGCCGGCGCCTTCCAAAGGTCCGGGCATGCCTGAACACATCTATGAGGTGCGGCCCATGACCACGACTGACACCGGTCGCGCATCCGTGTCGGTGATGCTGATCGTTCCCGACGCCCAGGCAGCGGTCAGCTGGTACAAGACGGCACTGGGTGCCGCCGAACTGTGGAACCTTGGCGGCGTCGCCGGGCTTCATCTGCGCGGCGCTCCGTTCATGCTGCATCAGGCCGTACCGGGTAGGAAAACCGAGCCGAGCCCGATCGATGTGGGACTGACAACTACCCGAATCGAGGTTTTCGTCGACGACCCCGGCGAGCTCATCGACCAGGCGGCCGAAGCCGGCGCCACAGACGTCCGGCCGCTCACCGACCATGAGGCCCCGTGGGGAACACATCAACAAGGCGGCTTCACCGATCCGTTCGGGCACCGGTGGTCAGTCGGAGACCGAACACCGCTACGCCCCTACTCCCCATAGCCCTCGCGAAGCGATCCTCGCGTGGATCAGCCAGCCTCAGGGGGTACGTCGTCGGGCGCGGAAGGCCCGCGGTGAATCGCCGGTGTGCCGCTTGAAGACGCGGGAGAAGTAGTAAGGGTCGAGGTAGCCACAACGACGACCGACAGTCGTGACCGGCAGGTGGGTCGCCGACAGCAGTTGGCGGGCCCGCTCCATCCGGCGTTGGGCGACGTACTCCATCGGGGCGGCGCCGAGGTAACGCGCGACGAGGTCGTGCAGCGTGCTCGTGCCGCGCCCGGACACTCGCTCGAGATCGGCACGGGTGAGCGCGCGGTCGAGGTTGCGGTCGATCCAGCTGGCCAGCCGGCGGACCTCGGCCGGCCAGGATGACTCGTCGAGGTGCGGTGGCACCAGCGGCCGGTCCAGCTCGGCGCGGGCCAGCTCGCCCAGCGCCCGGACCGTGCCGACGTCGGTGAATCCGTGCTGGCCGAGACTGATGGCGTAGCGGACCAGGTCGGCCAGCCCGGGCCGCGCGGTCACGGTCCCGCTGGCCACCCCACCCGGCCCGCGGCTGGCATCGACTCCGAGCGGTTGGTCGGCGCGATCCGGCGATCCGGCCAGCGGATCCTGTGGATCGTGTGCGATGTGGAAGGCCACAGGCGCGCCGGCCCGATGCCACGGCACCAGGTGCAGGCCGTGCACGAAGAACGGATCGTCGGCGTCGGCGTCGTACCGGACCGAATGCCCCCACGGCAGCACGTAGAGGTCCGTCGGCCGCAGCGGCAGGGGTACGCCGTTCACGGCTACGGTGCCGTGCCCGGACGAGCAGCCGAGCACCATCCGAGACCCGACCCGGCGGAAGGACGGACCGGTCCCCGGGCTCAGCGCCACCTCCGACGCCTGCGCCACGATCGGGAACCCGTCCGGACGATCGTCCATCTTTTGATGCTATCCGCCATGGCGGTACACCGCTTGGCGCGGTGTGCTGGAAGCAACCGCTACGAGGGAGCAGCCATGACCCTGGCCCTGAGCCCGACCACGGAGTTCCTCGACTCGACCGACCTTCTCAACGATCCGCCCGCCCTGCGGGCCCGCGCCGACGAGCTCGGATACCTCTTCTTCCGCGGCCTGCTGCCGGTCGACGAGCTGATCGACGTACGCCGTCGGATCCTCCAGGTGCTTGACCGCCGCGGCTGGATCCTGCCCGGCACCGACCCGATGGAGGGGCGGGCCGACAAGGCGGCCTACGCCGCCGTGCCCCAGGAGGAGATCGACTTCTGCGGCGTCGGGGTCGGTGCCGAGGCCTACCGCGAGATCCAGCACCTCGAGGCCTTCCACCAGCTCGCGCACCACCCGCGGCTGCTGTCGGTCTACCAGACGCTCTTCGGCGAGCCGGTGCTGCCGCACCCGCGCAACATCGCGCGGATCGTGATCCCGACCGACCACGACCTACCGACGCCGCCGCACCAGGACTTCATCCACATCCAGGGCAGCAAGGACGTCTGGACCGCGTGGTTCCCGCTCGGCGACTGTCCGGTGGAGCTCGGCCCGCTGACGTGCCTGGTCGGGTCGGCGGCGGACGGGCTGCTGACCTACAAGCAGGCCGGCGGTCCGGGTGGGCTCGAGGCCTATCTGTGCGATCTCGGGCACCCGTGGGCGATGGGCGACTACCGCGCCGGCGACGTGCTGACCTTCAACTCGCACACGGTGCACCGGGCCTTGCCCAACACCGAGGGCGAGCACGTGCGGCTCTCCTGCGATTTCCGCTACCAGCCGGCCTCGGCAGGGATCAACGACGCGTCGCTGAAGGTGCACTGCGAGGTCGACACGTGGGAGTCGATCTACGCCGGTTGGGAGGACCACAGCCGCGACTACTACTGGCGCGACCACGACCTGCAGCTGCGCGAATGGAACGAAGCCCTGCGCTGGCAGAAGAATCGCATCTGCTGACTCCGGAAGGGACAGCGATCTCGATCCGCCGCCTGCCCGCCGCCGCCAATCCGTCTTGTCGCAGAGTTGTCCGCGGGTGGCGAGGGGCGGAATGCCGCACAACTCCGCGACAAGACCGGGAGGCGGGGATTGTTCCGGGCGTTCGAGTCGGATTTCCACAGCATCCGCCGCTGTCCACAGATCCGGCCGGCAGCCGCCCGGTGCACGCCACCGCCATGACGATCGAGCGGTGCCGAGGGAATGCAGTGCAACAATCCGGGCGGCCGAGCGCACGGCGCTGCACGGAATCGTCGTGCGTGATCGGGCCAGGAGCGCTGGTCTCAGCGACGACGCCATCCAGCACCTGGTACGCCGTGGCCGCTGGCATCGCCTGTTTCGCGGCATTTACTCGGTCAGGAAGCCGACGGCGATCGGTCGGGCGCACGCCGCGGTGCTCGCCCTCGGACGGACCCGCGGTGTTGCCAGCCACTGGACCGCGGCCCGGGCGCACGGTCTGACGGTGCTCGACGTCTGGGATGAGTTGGTGGACGAGGCGGCAACGGTCGATCGTCACCTCCGGCGGCCATTTGTGGCGGGGTTACACGTCTACGCCCACGACCTCGACACCTCGGACCGGATGTCGCTGGCCGGGGTGTCGATCGGGACGCTTCGACAGACGCTGGTCGACCTGCTGTTGCGCGCGCCGCGCGCGACGGCGATTTGGGCGACCGAGCAGGCGATCGCCGCCGGCCGGGTCGTCCCGGCCGAGCTGACGTGGCAGCTGGCCGCCGCGCGGCATGTCCCCGGCGTCGAGGCTGCCCGCCGCCGCCTGGCTCTCGTCGATCCGCGCAGCGAGTCACCGCTGGAAACGCTGGCCCGGTTGGTCATCATCGACGCGGGGCTGCCCGCGCCTGACGTGCAGATCACGGTGATCGACCCGTCGACGGGGCGGCTGTGGTTCCGGATCGATCTCGGCTATGCCGACAAACGAATCGCCCTCGAGTGTGACGGCCGGGCCGCGCACACGTCACCCGAGGCGGTCTTCGCCGACCGACAACGGCAGAACCAGCTGCACCTGCTCGGCTGGAGGGTGCTCCGCGTGACCTGGCACGACGTCGTACACCGCCCGGCGTACGTCGCCTGGCTGGTCCGCACCGCCCTCGCCGAAGCCGCCTGATCGAGCCACGTCAACCCCGCCGCAGCACTCTCGCCTACCCCAGTCCGTCTTGTCGCCGAGTTGTCCGCGGATAACGCCGGGCGGAATGGCCCACAAATCGGCGACAAGACGGCCGGGACGAGCCGTGAGCGGGCAACCGCGGGACGCCTCCGAGCGCTCAGTCCACCGGCGAGTTGTCCACCGGCACCTCACGGCCTTCGCGGGCGGAGGCGTAGCAGGCCTCGATCACGCGGGCCCGGACCAGCCCTTCGGCGCCGTCGTGGCCCTTCCAGTCGCCGGACTGGATCGCCTCGACGAAGGAGCGGACCACCGCGAGATGGCCTTCGCCGCGCGGCACCTCGGGCCGGGTCTCCACCGGTACGCCGTTCTCGTCGCGATAGATCCGCAGCGTGTCCTCCCAGCCGTAGTTCTTCGACCGGATCTCCGCGCCGCCGTCATTGCCGAAGAGGGTTACGCCGTAGAGGTCGCCGCTCTCGCGGTACGTCGCCCAGCTCGCCTCGAGCAGCAGCGTCGCCCCGCCGGAGAGCCGCAGGAACGCCGTACCGAGATCCTCGACCTCGTACGCCGACCCGACGACCTGCTTGGCGCTGTACGGGCTGGCGCCGCGACCCTGCGGGCCGAGCTCGGAGTAGGTCGCCGCCGACACGGCGAGCACCTTGGGCTCGCCGAGCAGGTAGAGCGCCATGTCCAGCATGTGCACGCCGAGGTCGATCAGTGGCCCGCCGCCGGCCATCTTCAGGTTGGTGAACCAGCTACCGGCACCGGGGATCCCGTTGCGCCGCAGCCAGCTCGCCTTGGCGTGATAGATGTCGCCAAGCGCACCAGCCTCGACATACCGGTGCAGGGTGGCGACGTCGCCGCGGCGGCGGTGGTTGAAGGCGACCTGCAGCACCCGCCCGGCCCGGTGCGCGGCCTGCACCATGGCCACTCCGGCCGCCGCGTTCTCGGCGATCGGCTTCTCCGAAAGCACGTGCCGGCCCGACTCCAGCGCGGCGATCGTGATCGGCGCGTGCAGGAAGGTCGGCGTACCGACGCTGATCACGTCGATGTCCTCGTGGGCGAGCAAATCCTCCCAATGCTCATGCAGGTAAGGGATCTTGTGCTCGGTGCCCAGCTGATGCAGTCGTTCGGTCTCGAGGCCGGCGAGGCCCACGACCTCGACGCCGGGGACCTGCAGGTACGACTTGAGATGTGTGTGCCCGGCAAAGCCGAGGCCGATCACGCCGACGCGGAGGGTGTCCTGGGAAGACGTTGTCACGAGCGGTCGCCCGCAGCGAGATCGGCGCGCGGTGTCGAAGGTGACGGGCAGGAGCGGGGAGCGGAGCGGGAAAGGTCCGCGAGATAGGCAGTCACGACGCCTGACATTACGTCAGTGACCGGTACGCCGTGGGGTGGGTTTCCTGCCCGGCCGGAGGGTGTCCGTATCCGGTCGGGCGCCTACTCTGTATCTGCGATGACGAGATCTGCGATGACTGGCCCCAAGAGCGTTTTCCCCCAACTGTCCGAGCTGCTGCCCCGGGTGGGCAAGCCGGTGCAGTACGTCGGCGGCGAGCAGAACGCGACCGTCAAGGCCTGGGACGACACCGTCGTGCACTGGGCGCTGATGTACCCCGACGCCTACGAGGTCGGCCTGCCCAACCAGGGGGTGATGATCCTCTACGAGGTGCTCAACGAGCGCGCCGATGCCCTGGCCGAGCGGACCTACGCGGTCTGGCCGGACCTGGAAGCGCTGATGCGCGAGCACGGCGTACCCCAGTTCACCGTCGAGGCGCACCGCCCGGTCGGCGCTTTCGACGCGCTCGGGGTCAGCCTCGCCACCGAGCTCGGTTACACCAACCTGCTCACCGCTCTCGATCTGGCCGGCATCCCCTTGACCGCGACCGATCGCGACGAGCACCCGCTGGTGATCGCCGGCGGGCACGCCGCGTTCAACCCCGAGCCGGTCGCCGACTTCATCGACGCCGCGGTGCTCGGGGACGGCGAGGAGGCCATCCTCGAGATCACCGACACGCTGCACGAATGGATCGCGGCGGGCCGACCCGGCGGGCGGATCGAGATCCTCCGCCGGCTGGCCGGCATCGAGGGTGTTTACGTGCCGCGGTTCTACGACATCGGGTACGCCGCCGACGGCACCATCGCGCGGGTGCAGCCGAGCCGGGACGGCGTACCGGCACGGATCAGCAAGCGCACGACGATGGACCTGGACGCCTGGCCCTACCCGAAAAAGCCGCTGGTCCCGATCGCGGAGAGCGTGCACGAGCGGATGAGCGTGGAGATCTTCCGCGGCTGCACCCGCGGCTGTCGCTTCTGCCAGGCCGGCATGATCACCCGCCCGGTGCGGGAGCGCTCGATCCAGGGCATCGGCGAGATGGTCGAGCGCGGGCTCGCCGCGTCCGGTTTCGAGGAGGTCGGGCTGCTGTCACTGTCCAGCGCGGATCACTCCGAGATCGGCGAGGTGGCCAAGGGCCTGGCCGACCGCTACGAGGGCACCAACACCTCGCTGTCGCTCCCGTCGACGCGGGTGGACGCCTTCAACGTGACCCTGGCCAACGAGCTCTCCAGGAACGGCCGCCGGTCGGGCCTGACCTTCGCGCCGGAGGGCGGCAGCGAGCGGCTGCGCAAGGTCATCAACAAGACGGTCAGCAAGGACGACCTCATCCGCACCGTGACGACGGCCTACGAGAACGGCTGGCGCCAGGTCAAGCTCTACTTCATGTGCGGACTGCCGACCGAGACCGACGACGACGTCCTCGAAATCGCCGAGCTGGCGCACGAGGTGATCCGCGCCGGGCGGGCGGCGACAGGGCACAAGGACATCCGCTGCACGGTTTCCGTGGGCGGGTTCGTGCCCAAGCCGCACACGCCGTTCCAGTGGACGGGCCAGGCCGACGAGGTGACGGTCGACCGCCGGCTGAGGCTGCTGCGCGACGCGATCAATTCCGAACGCAGCCTCGGCCGCGCCATCGGCTACCGCTACCACGACGGTCAGCCGTCGATCGTCGAGGGCCTGCTCTCCCGCGGCGACCGGCGGGTCGGCGCGGTGATCCGGCGGGTGTGGGAGGACGGCGGGCGCTTCGACGGCTGGCGGGAGTACTTCTCCTACGAGCGGTGGATCGAGGCGTGCGCGGCGGTGCTGCCGGCGTACGACGTCGATCTCGCCTGGTATACGACCCGCGAACGCGGCGAGCACGAGATCCTGCCGTGGGACCACCTCGACGCCGGCCTGGACAAGGAATGGCTCTGGGACGACTGGCAGGACGCGCTGGCCGAGACCGAGCTCGACGACTGCCGCTGGATCCCGTGCTTCGACTGCGGTGTCTGCCCCAGCAGGGGCACCGAGATCCAGGTCGGCCCGACCGGTGGCGCCATCCCCGAGGGCCGCCAGCTCCTGCCGCTGCAGGTCCGCTGAGGCGCGAGTGTTCGCTTGCGACGTGTGGGGACAACGAGCGGTCCCGGGTGCGTCTCGAGCAGCTCCAGCGACGCCTCCTTTTGCGGGTCATCGGCGTCGACGTATGCGTAGAGCGGGAGGGCGGCTACTGCCAGTCCTTGGCGCGGAGGATCTCCTCGATCCGTTCGGAGCTGTGGCTGCGGCCGCTGCGGCCCGCACAGAGGGTGGCATAGTCATGGCATGGCCCGCATACGACTGAGTACGACGGTCGATTCGACGCTCCTTGAGAATGCTCGGCGCGTCCGGTCCAACGTCACCGACGCGGTCCTGGTGGACGAGGCCTTGGCCGCCTTGCTTGCTCGCCACCGTGCCGCAGAGGTGGACGCCAGCTATGCCGCCTACGACGAGCACCCGCTCGACGAGCCCGACGAATGGGGTGACCTGGCGTCGTTTCGGCGGGCCGCGGGTGCCTCGTGAGCGCTCTTCCCGCGCGTGGAGAGGTCTGGTGGTGTGAGATGGCCGATGTTGGGCGGCGTCCGGTCGTCGTGCTGTCGCGCGACGCGGTGATCCCGCGGCATCGCCGGGCGTTGGTCGCACCGTGCACGACGACGATCCGTGGGCTCGTTAGCGAAGTGGTGCTCGAGCCAGGCGACGACCCCATACCGCGTCGCTCGGCGATCAACCTGGATTCGGTCGAGAGCGTGTCGCTCGCGGTGCTCGTGCAACGGCTCGGTCGTTTGAGCGAGACCAAGATGCGTCAGGTGTGTGACGCCCTCGCGATCGCGGTCGACTGCCCCAGCTGATCGAGCGCGCGGCCGGCGACACACTCTGGGGCCGCTCTCTCCTGCAGCTCTCAGCTTCGTCGATCGGCCGATGGCGGGGAGACGGGTAGCTCAGTCGCCACCGTTAGCTGGACGAACATGCCGGTCTCATCGGTATGGGACCGCGAGACGAATTCGCCGGTTTCGTCCACGAAGCCATCAGGGTCCGGATCGCGGTTGATTGCGAACCACTTCGGCGAACTGTTCACGGCGTAGAGACTGCGGGTACTTGGGACCCGGTCAAAGGCCTTGCTGCGCTCGCCTCGTGACCGCAGCCGGAAACTCTCGACCCAGATGCGCCGGACGATTCCGACGGTCTTGACGGCGGCCATCGCGTGGTGGTCCTCATAGAGCAGTCCGCTGACCTCGATCCGGCCGGCAGTAGCGTCGCCGAGCGGCTCGGACTCGGTGCACCAGAGCGCGTGCAGGTCGCCGTTCGACACGCCGTACCAGTTGGGATCCGGCGCGACCTCGTCACCTTGCGGCTGCCAGCCCTCGGGCTTCTCTTGCATCGGCATGCGTACGACGTCGGCAGTGAACGTGGTGTGGGCGGACTCCGGGATCGCCGTGCCGCGCGGGATCAGATGCAGCGACCACTCGACGCGGTGCCCGACGCGAAACGGGTCGCCACAGCACTCCATCTGCCACGCGTCCCACGACACTCCGACGATCGCCATGGCTGTCAGTGTGCGCTCCGCGGTCACACGGGCCGGAGGTCCTTCGCCATCACGGCCTCACGGCGTACCCCGTCGGGCATCGGGTCGACCTGTCCCGTCGCGACGAAGCCATGACGGCGGTAGAGCCGAAGCGCGGGCTCGTTGCCGAGCGTGACCGCGAGGTGCAGCTCGGCGGCACCGGCGTCGCGGGCCCAATCGGCGACGGCCGCGATCAGCGCATCACCGACGCCGGCGCCGCGCGCCGGCGGAGCGACCCACATCGAGATCAGCTCCGCAACCGCCGGGTCGGACGTCGGCACCCCGCTGGCCATGCCGGCCAGCGCGTCGTCGACGAGCGCAGTGAGGTTGAGCGAGCCGGGGATCTCGAGCCGGCCGCGCCAGCGGTCCTCGCGGTCGCCGTCGCCCTGCCAGTCCTCGAGCCGTGACCCGAAGGCGTGCGGTGCCTGGGCTAGCGCGGCCAGTCGAGCGGCCCGCCACAGGGGCCACTCGTTCGGCGTCAGCGCGCGCAGTTCGACCATCCGGCGATCGTCCCATTGCTCCCGCCCGTTGGTGCGTCCCGTCAGCCCACCAACGCACACTGCGGGAGATGGCTCGCAGGCCCACGGCCGGGTTGGGCGAAGAAACTGGTCAATCAACGGGGAATGCGATGGGTGGGTCCATCGCCACGTCGAGGTCCACCCACAGGCCGGTCTCGTCGACGTGGCCGCCACCAGCCGGCTCGGGGTCGATGTTCAAGGTCTTCGGGGCGACGCCGACCTGGCGCAGGCGGCGCGACCCCGGCACCCGGACGAGGCTTCGCGGCTCGGGCGGCGACTCGGGCTGAAGGACGACGGTCTCGACCGTCTTGACGTCGGCGATCCCGTGATGGTCCTCGTAAAGCAGCCCGCGGACCTCCCCGCGAGGCCGGTCGACGTGCCACATGTGGTTGGCACCAGTCGCCTCCGGCCGACCACAAGTGGCACGTCGGCGGCGCCGGGCGATGTCTGCCGGAGTCGACGGCCGTGATCGTTCATCCCTCGCCTGGAGGCGCCGGGACGATCTTTGCGCATCCGGTCCCGGCACCGGGGCGATTACGGTGGTCGGCATATGAGCAACCGACGACCTGACGGTCCGCCACCGCCGCCGGTGGTGCAGCGGATCCGGCTGCGGTACGCCAAGCGCGGACCGCTGCGGTTCGCGTCGCACCGCGACTTCGCCCGGATGTTCGAGCGGGCGCTGCGCCGGGCCGGCGTACCGATGGCATTCTCGGCCGGATTCTCCCCGCACCCCAAGGTCTCGTACGTCGGCGCCGCACCGACGGGCGCCGC
>JBBSHJ010000041.1:0-28296 GCA_038253135.1 Mycobacteriales bacterium
ATCGCCGACATCTACCGCACCATGCTGGACGTCGACGGCGGCGAGTAGCCCGGACAGCAGACCCTCGTATGCCGTCGCACCGATTAGTCCTGGTCGGGCCACCCGTGGCCTCTCCTGCCGTCGACCGCCTCGCGTAACAAGTCGACGTGGCCGAGATGGATCAGGTTCTCCTCCAGCAGGTCGACGAGGTCGCGCCGGCGGTTCTTGTTCCAGGCGGGGTCGGGGTCTTCGACCACAACGTCGAGCCCCCCATCGGCGATCATCTCGGCCCACGCGGTCCGGGAACATTCGACGGCGTCGTACCAGAGCGCATAGAGATCCTCCGGCTCGTCGGTGACCGCCGAGCGCCATTCCGACCGGTCTTTGTCTGCCCAGTCCGGCTCTTCCGGTCGACCCTGTGCCCTCGCGGTGAAGCCGTTCTCGACGAACGCCATGTGTTTGATCAGCCCGGCCAACGTCATCGTCGACGGTGGGTGTTGCCGGCGCAGCTGCTCCGCGGTGAGCTCGCCGGTCTTCCAGGCGAACTCCTTCCGAGCACGATCCAGCGCGAAGCACAACATCTCGCCGTCGGCGCCCAGCAAGCACTCGGTCAGGGGCAGGTCGGTGTAATTCATGGCGCCTCCAATGGGGGTCGCGGGTTATGCCGCGGGTACGACGCTACGCACCAGCCACGTCCACTTGCCGAGTTGGCGCACCCGCTCAAATCCGTAGTCCTCGAAGAGCTCGACCGTCGCGTTGAAGAGGAACCGGCCGTGCGCCGTACGCCCGGCCGTCACCTCGGGAATGGACTCGACGGTGCCGCCGCCGGCCGCCGCGATCTGCGCGAGGGCCCCCTCGAGGGCTGCGCGGGCGATGCCCTGCCCTCGGTGTCGCTTGTCGACGTAGAAGCAGCTGATGCGCCAGTCCGGCCGCGGTGGCGGATCCTCGTTGTCGGCGCGCCGGTGGGCGATTCCGGGCAGCTCGCCGATCCTTCCATACCGAGCCCAGCCCTGGGCGAGCCCGCCGGCGTCGAAGACGAGCGCCGTGTGCGCACGACCGGTGCGCACACGCTCCTCCTTCGCCGCGCGCTTGTCGATGCCCGGCTGCGCGCCCTCGGGGTGGCCGCTCATGCACCAGCAGCCGCCGAAAACGCCGCCGTTCGCTCGACCAGCTCGGCGAAGGCGTCCCACGTCGAGCGTCGAGCGGACGGACGGGCGGACGCCGCTCCCGATGGTTCGTCAGCCATAATCACTCCGGTCGGCTGCCATCAAGGGGTCGAGTTGTTGCGTTCGCGGTCGGCTGTCGGCCTCGGCATTGTTCGCCGACGAGAGAGGCACGCTGCCTCATCCCTCGGATCCCGCCTCGATGGCGTCGAGGTCGCGGACGGCGTAGCGGTGGTGTTCCCAGTCCTCGTCGAGGATCGTGTGCAGGCAAGACAGCACGGTCTCCTGGTAGTCAGGAGCGTGCGGATTCTTCCGAGCCGCCGCGAGCTCGTCGGCGGTGACGCCGGCCAGGAAGTCGCGCACCAGGGCCACCCGTCCGGCCCGGGCCTCGAGCACCTCGTCGTAGGACGGTGCGCTCGTGGTGAAGATCGACACGTCCATGCCGGAGTCTCCGGAGCCGGCATCGAGCAGACCGAGCGGGTGGAACGGCTGCTCGATCCCCAGCACGGCTCGGCCCAGCCACATGTCCGTGGCGAGCACCAGGTGCCGCAGTGTCTGCACAAAGGTCCATTCGCCGGCCACCGACACATCGACGGTGCCGGCCGGCATCGCCGCGACCCGTTCGAGCGTGCCGCCCCAGATGCGCTCGAGCGCGGCCCAGGCTGCGCGCAGACCCTCCGGGTCGGTCGCGCATCGCTCGGCGCGGCCGGGAAAGCGGCGGTTGAGCTCGGCGTCGACCAGCGGAATCACGTTGACGCCGTTGACGAGCAGGACACCGTCGCCGTCGAAGAGCCACGGCGCGTCGATCTCCGCGCCCTGCACGTCGACGCCGCGCATCACCACGCCGGAAAGGTCCGCTCGCACGAACCGGGCACCCCGCAGGTCCACCTTGCGGAACTCCGCACCTTGCAGGTCATCGGACCGGGTAAAGGTGGCCATCTGTTCTCCTTGTCGCACAAGAGGCTCGGTACGTCGGTTGCGATCGTCTCTCAGCCGTGGTTCGTCCCGCCGGCTGGGACCGCGATGTCGAGCTCGTTGCCTTCGGGATCGGCGATTGGCCGAGGCGCAGGTGCTGGTCCCCCGGCTGCGGGCGGCGCACGTGCCCGTCGCGACCGACTTCTACGGTGCTGGCACGCACAGCTGGCCCTGCTGGGAGCGCGAGATGCACCGCTCGCTGCCGATGCTGCTGGCCGCGCCGCACCGACCAGGCTCGCCGCCCTGAGCGCGGGTCAGCGGCGGGGCAGCGCATCGGCGTTGTAGGCGGCCAGCCGGGCCCGGCGCACCGCCCGCCCCAGAGGCCGGAGCGCCTCGCTGCGCGCGAGTGCCTCGGCCGCGGTGACCGCGCCACCCGGCGCGTCGGCATCGGCCAGGTCGAGGACGGCGGCGAGGCGGTCGGCCTGGGCCAGCAGGCGGATCGCCCGCTGGTCGTGTCCGGCGGGCAGGGACGGGCCGGCGGCCCGCCGTACGCCGGCCACCGCCGCAGCGCTCTCGGGTCGCCAGCTCGCCACGTCGAGCTCCGCCAGCTCCGCGGCCGCGGACCGCAGGGCGTCGGCGAGGTCATGCTCGGCCTCCGGAACGCCGAGCGGATCGAGCGGCAGCCCGTCGATCGGGAAGCAGTCCCACCGCACGAAGACTGTGCCGCTGCCGATTTCCGAGCCGTGCCGGCTGACGGTGGGCACCAGACCGAGGCCGGCGTCACCGGCGCCGACCACGATGCCTTCGCCGGCGGTCAAGGCCGCCGCGCCGAAATCGCCCGGCGGCACGCCACGGGGATCGCCGGGCGCGGGAAGGACCAGGGCGCACCCGCCGTGGCGGCGCAGCTCCGGCAGCAACCAGCCCAGCGGCACGCTCGGATCGGCCACCGCGATGGGATCGGGCTCCACCCGCCGCTCGTCCGCGGCCGCACCGGGGAGCCCGACGACCCGGTGCGGCTCGTCGTTGCCGGTCACGTTGGTGAGCACGTCGTCGTACGCCGCCCGGCCGGCGATCCACGCACCGGCCCAGGCGACCAGCAGGCCGGCTCTCGTCCCGGCGCGGGGTTGGGGCGTCACGGCATCACAGCGTACTTCGGCGCCGCGCCGCGGCCGCGCCTACCGCCTCGACCGGCGGACGAGCCCTAACGTGCCATGGGTGACGGATCGGTACGGCGGCGACGCGCTCGCGGGGGACTGGTCGCGCAGGCGGGTGGTGCCGGAGGTCGTGGCCGAGCGCGACCTCGTGGTCGAGATCAACGGCGGCGACTTCTGTGGCGCGGTCGTATCCTGCACCAAGGACGGGGTGACCCTCGAGGATCGCCACGGCCGGCGCCGACTGTTCCCGCTGAGCCCCGCCGGATTCCGCCTCGACGGCGCGGCCGTGACGCTGGTCCGGCCGGCCGCACCACCCGCTGCGGCCCGGCCCGTGGCGTCGGCCGCGCAGCGACGTGCCCGCACCGACCGGGCGGTGACCGCCTCCGGCTCGCTCGCCGTACCGGACGCTCCACCCCGGGTGGCGCGGGACGCCCGCATCTACGTCGAGGGTGTTCACGACGCGGCGCTGGTGGAGCGGGTCTGGGGCGATGATCTGCGGGTCGAGGGGGTCGTGGTCGAGCCGTTGCACGGCATCGACGACCTGCCGGGGGTCGTCGCGGAGTTCGGGCCCACCCGGCGGTGCCGGCTGGGCGTGCTGGTCGACCACCTCGTGCCCGGCTCGAAGGAGAGCCGCATCGTCGCGTCCCTACGCCACGCGGACGTCCTCGTGACCGGATATCCGTACGTCGACATCTGGCAGGCGGTCAGGCCGGCGGCGCTAGGGATCAGGAGCTGGCCGACGGTGCCGCGCGGTACGCCGTGGAAGGTCGGCGTCGCCGTCGCGCTAGGCGTCGCGGATCCGGCCGAGCTGTGGCGGCGGGTGCTCGGGTCGGTGCGCTCGTACGCCGACCTCGAGGCGCCGCTGCTCGGCGCCGTGGAGCGGCTGATCGACTTCGTGACCGCATAGATCGAGCGGGCTGGGCAGACGGGCCCGCCCGAGGTCTACGCTCGCAGCACTCCGCCGGCAAACCGCCGGCGGGTCGCAGCAGGGCAGGGCACGATGCGTGGTGACCCCGTCGCTTCGATGGTGCTGGCGGTGCTGCGCGCGTGCGTCCGGCATCGCACCAACGGGCACGCGGCGGAGACGGCGTTCTTCGCGCTGCTCTCACTCGTGCCCGCGACGATCACGCTCGGCGGCGTGCTCCACCTCTTCGCCAAGGTCGGGGGGCCCGATCTCGAGACCCGCGGGCAGCGGGGCGCCGCCGCCACCATCCGGGTCTTGATCGGACCGAAGCTCGCCGACTCGGTCGTCAATCCCTTCGTCCGCACCCAGCTCGAGCACTCGGAGGGCCTGGCGGTGACCGGGCTACTGGTCTCCGCATGGCTGACCAGCCGGGCCTTCTACGCCATCACGCACGGCATCGACGTCGCCTACGGCGTGGCGCAGCCCCGTAACTTCCGGGTCCAGCGGCTGATCGCGCTCGGCTACGCCGTCGCCGCGGTAGTCCTCGTCGCCGTGACCCTCGCGATCATGGTGCTGGGCTGGCACAGCGGCCGCGCCAACGTCGACCGCTTCTTCGGCCGCACGCCGGTGGTCGCCCAGCTGTGGATGGTGGCCCGCTGGCCGCTGCTGTTGGTGGTCCTGCTGGTGGTCCTGGTCGGGCTCTATCGGTACGGCGCCAACGTCCGGCACACCTGGCGGCAATGCCTGCCCGGCGCGGCGGTCGCCCTCGCCCTGTGGATCGGTGCGGCCGCGTTGTTCCGGGCCTACGTGCTGTTCGGCACGGCCGAGCCGACCGGCGTACACACCAACGACGAGCAGGTAGTGCTGATCGGGCGGGCCATCGGCGCCACCATCGGGACCGGCATCTGGATGTACTTCTCCGCCCTCGCCGTCTTGCTGGGAGCGGAGTTCAACGGCGTGCTGGTCCGCCGACACCAGGCCGCTGAAGTCACCGCGGCCACGGCCGGCTCACCGTGACCGGCCAGGGCACGGCGCCGCGGCGCGGTGCGAGAGTGCGTCGCGGCCGTGGCAACATGTGCGTATGGCACCGTGGCTGATCTGGATCATAGCTGCCGGGGTGCTGCTCGTGATCGAGACGCTCTCGTTGGACATGGTCTTCGCCATGATCGCCGGCGGCGCGCTCGCGGCTGCCCTCGCTGCGGGGGTCGGCGGCGGCTGGGCGATCCAGATCGTGGTCTTCGGCATCGCCGCCATCGGACTGCTGCTCGGCGTGCGCCCGCTCGCGAAGCGGCACATGCTGGCGGGGGCCAACCATCCGATGGGCATCGACGCGCTCGTCGGCAAGACCGCCACCGTCGTCGTCGAGGTCGGCGGGGACGGCGGCCGGGTCAAGATCGGCGGCGACGTGTGGACGGCGGAGCCGTATATCGACAACGACAAGTACCCGGTCGGCACCAAGGTCAAGGTCATGGAGATCCGGGGCGCGACCGCGGTCGTCTGGCCCGGTGTTTGAGGTACGGACGGTTTGCGGTACGGGCGTCTGATGGCGTACGGCGATAGGCTCGGTTCTACCCCGTCCCCACCTGGGCACATTCGGGTCCACCGCCGGCAACGGTTGCCGGCGGACACGTCATGGGGGAGTTACCTCAGATGCCAGTAGCAGCCATAGTCGTCCTCGTCGTGGTGGTGCTGTTCGCCATCGTCACGATCGCGAAATCGATCAAGATCGTGCCGCAGGCGCGGGCGGCGGTGGTTGAGCGGCTCGGGCGGTTCACCAAGGTGCTCTCACCCGGCATGGCGGTGCTGGTGCCGTTCCTGGACAAGGTCCGCGCCACCATCGACCTGCGCGAGCAGGTGGTGTCCTTCCCGCCGCAGCCGGTCATCACCGAGGACAACCTGACGGTCAACATCGACACCGTCATCTACTTCCAGGTGACCGACCCCCGCGCCGCGACGTACGAGATCGCCAACTACATCCAGGCCGTCGAGCAGCTCACCATCACCACGCTGCGCAACGTCGTCGGCGGGATGAACCTCGAGCAGGCGCTGACGTCTCGGGACAACATCAACAGCCGGCTGCGCGGTGAGCTGGACGAGGCCACCGGTCGCTGGGGCATTCGCGTCGCCCGCGTCGAGCTCAAGGCAATCGATCCGCCGCCGTCGATCCAGGACTCGATGGAAAAGCAGATGCGGGCCGACCGTGACAAGCGCGCGATAATCCTGCAGGCCGAGGGCCAGCGCGAGGCAGCGATCAAGAGCGCCGAGGGCCAGAAGGCGGCTCAGATCCTCTCCGCGCAGGGCCAGAAGACCGCCGCGATCCTCGCCGCCGAGGCGGACCGGCAGTCCCGGATCCTGCGCGGCGAGGGCGAGCGCGCGGCCCGCTACCTCGCCTCGCAGGGTCAGGCCAAGGCCATCGAGACCGTCTTCCGGTCCATCCACGTGGCCA
This sequence comes from Mycobacteriales bacterium, assembly GCA_038253135.1. Classification (GTDB taxonomy): domain Bacteria; phylum Actinomycetota; class Actinomycetes; order Mycobacteriales; family QHCD01; genus JBBSHJ01. Next base: position 6,562 of record JBBSHJ010000041.1, read on the forward strand.
ATCCCGACCCGAAGCTGCTGGCCTATCAGTACCTGCAGACGCTGCCGCAGATCGCCCAGGGTGAGTCCAACACGATGTGGATCGTGCCGAGCGAGTTCTCCAAGGCGCTCGACGGGCTGTCCAAGATGGTCGGCGGCGACGGCGATGCCGGCAGCGGCGGCACCTCGCCGAACTGGCTCACGGAGGCCGGCTCGGCTCCGGCGGCCGGTCCCCTGGGCGACTCCGGCCTGGACACCAGCAGCTGGTTCGACTCCAACCTGCCGCCGGCGGCGGAGCTGCCGGAGGCCCAGAACATCCGCGCGTCCGACGACGACCCCGAGAGCATCGCGGCGCGTTCGGGCCTGTCGTCCTTCGGCGGCGGCTCGACGGTGCCGGCAATCTCCGTGCCCCGACCGACCATTCCGCCCTCGCCGCTGCGGTCCGACGCCGAGACCGCTGAGGACGCCGAGGACGCCGAGGACGCCGAGATGGTGGAGCCGATCGAGGAGGACCAGGACACCGGCGGCGGGCCCGGTTCCGGTTCCGGCCCGTTGCCGCCCGGCGCGCGACCCGGACCGGGATCCCGTCCCGACCCGCAGCGCGGTCAGGGTGCCCCCGCAGGTCCGCCGCAGGGTGGTCCCGGACCGCACGGCGGGCAGCCGCCGCGGCCGCCGTACCCCACCCAGTCCTATCCCGGCCGACCGGGTCCCGGCCGGCCCGGACCAGGCCAGCCCGGGCAGCAGTGGGCGCCGCCACCGTCTGACCAGGGCGACGGCGAGCAGGGCCGGCGCTGAGCTCACCGGACCGCCGGCAGCGACTGCTGCTGGTCTCGGCCGGCATGGGTGCCGGCCACGACACCACAGCCCGGGAGCTCGCCCGCCGGTTCACCGCGGCGGGGCACCGGGCCGAGGTCGTCGACCTGCTCGGCCTGCTTCCCGCCGGTGTCGGTACGGCGTTGCGGGACGGCTACGCGGCGATGCTGCGGCGGACGCCGTGGGTGTACGACGGCATCTATCGCGCGTTCTTCGTGCCCAGCGGCCGCACGGCGCCGAGCACGTCACCGCTCGTCCGGCTGGCCGCCCGCGCCCTGCGACCGGTCATCGCCCGTACCCGGCCGACCGCGGTGCTGTCCACGTTCCACCTGTGCGGGCAGGCGGCCGGGCTGCTGCGACGGCAGGGCCGGCTGCACGTCCCGTCGGTCGTCGTGGTGAGCGAGGCAGTCGCGCACGCGCTGTGGCTCGAACCCTCCACCGATATCTTCAGTTGCCTGTTCCCGTCCATCGCGGCCGAGGCGACGCGGCGCACCGGCCGGCCCGCGATCGCACCGGGACCGGTCGTCGACCCGGCGTACCGCGCCCCGCGGCCCCCGGCACCGGGCCGCCGCTCGCTCGGGCTGGGCGCGTCGGAACGCGCCGTGCTGATCGGCACCGGATCGTGGGGCGTTGGGGCCGCCGTGTCGACGGCCACCGCGCTGCGCGCGCTGCCGGGTGTCCGCCCGGTCCTGCTCTGCGGCCGCAACGAGCGCCTGCGAACCCGCGCGGGCGACACACCCGGCGTCCTCGGGCTCGGCTGGCGGACCGATCTGCCCGATCTCGTCGCCGCCGCCGACCTGCTGATCGACAACGCCGGCGGCAGCACGTGCCTGGAAGCGTTCGCCGCGGGGCTGCCGGTGATCATGCACCGCCCGGTCCCCGGCCACGGTGGGCCGGTGGCCGATGCCCTGACGGCCGAGGGTCTCCTGCGCCGGGCCGACACGGAGGCCGAGTTGCGGGCGGCGGTGACGGCCGGCCGTGCGGCCGGCCGGGCGACGGCCGCCCGAGCCCGGGGCATCTTCGCCGCCGACCCGGCCGAGGCGATCCTCGCGGTCCTCGCCGAGCGGTACGCCGTGCGCTGACCGGGCGCTATTTCACCTCGGCCCTGAGCACCCTCCAGATCCCGATCAGCAGCGGCAGCACCATCCAGATCGCCGTCGAGGTCCCCAGCTGGGCCCATTTCTCGGCGGACAGGGAGTTATCGCTGAACAGGTAGCCGCTGGTCGTGCCGAGGTCGATCCACGGCTGCACATTCCTGATCGAGTCCGACAGGGACGTGAGGATCGTGAACGCGATCGGGATGAAGAACGACGCCACGATCGCGGCGGCGGAGATGAGGATCAGCAAGCCGAAGGCAACGCCCTGCAGCACCCCGATGATCTGGCCGAGCCAGAACAGGCCGAACCGCCCGGCGGATACGTCCCACCGGTGCGGTCCGCCGCCGATCACGGTCATCAGCGCGCCGACGGCGATCGCGACGATGAGCGCCACGGTGGCGAGGACGACGGCCGCCACGATCTTGGCGAGCACGGTGTTGAGCCGCTTCGGGGCGAGGGTGAAGGTGACCATCGCGGTGCGCTGCGACCACTCGCTCGTGACCAGCAGGATGCCGAGCACGGGCAGCAGGAAGCCCTGCGGCGTACCCGATGCGGCCAGGAAGTTGCCGAACGTCCGATCCCGGGCGCGCGCGGCCACCACGAAGATGATGTTGACGATGACGGTGATGGCGCCGATGGCGATGAGCAGCCAGAGCCCGGCCCGGGTGTCGACCGACTTGCGCAGCTCGACCTTGACCTGGCGCCTGAACGGGATGTCCCGCTTGGCCGGATCGATCGTGGGCGCGGTGGGTGCGGTGGTCGCGGTCATGCGGGGATTCCCTCGGTCCTCATGTCGTCCCGTTCGGTCTCCGAGGTGAGCTGCAGGAACATCTCCTCGAGCCCGGCCCCGTCCGCCGGCCGCAGCTCGATCAGCGCCACGCCGGCGGTGGCCGCGGCCTTGCCGACCTGCTCGGGGGAGGCCTCGGTACGCAGGCCACCGTCGCCGGACGGCGAGGCCTGGATGCCGGCCGCCGCGAGCGCTCCGTCGAGGGCCGCGGCGTCGCCGGCCTTGACGAACGTGCCGGCGGCCTGCAGCAGGTCCTGTTTGGTGCCCCGGGCGACGATGCGTCCCTTGCCGATGACGATGAGCTCGTCAGCGATGACCTCGACCTCGTGCAGCAGGTGGGAGGAGAGCAGGATCGTGCCACCTTGATTGGCGTAGCCGCGCAGCAGGCTGCGCATCCAGTGAATGCCGGCCGGGTCGAGACCGTTAGCCGGCTCATCGAGGATCAGGATCTTCGGGTCGCCCAGGAGGGCGTGCGCGATGCCGAGCCGCTGCCGCATGCCGAGCGAGTAGGCGCCGGCCCGCCGCCGGGACTCGCTGTAGGTGAGGCTGACCAGCTCGAGCATCTCGTCGACGCGCGATTCGGGCAGGCCCATCGTCATCGCGCCGAGCTTGAGGATCTCCCGGCCGGTGCGGCCGGCGTGCTGCGCGGACGCGTCGAGCAGGACGCCGACCTGGGTTCCCGGATTCGGGATGTCGTGGTAATGCCTGCCGCCGACCGTCGCGTCGCCGGATGTTGCCGGCGTGAGACCGGCGATGATGCGCATTGTCGTGGACTTTCCCGCACCGTTCGGACCGAGGAACCCGGTGACGGCCCCCGGGCGGCAGCTGAAGCTCACGTCATCGACGGCCTTATAGCCGCCATAGGTCTTCGTCACTCTGTCTACGGTGATCATGGTTCAAGCCTCGCAGGTCGACCGGAGGTATCGACGGATGCGGCGGCAGAGGGTACGGATTCGCGACGCTCCGCGGCCATCCGTCGTTCGGCCGGCGTCTCGCCGCTCACCAGCGGCGAGTGGGAGATGAGCACCGTACCGATGCCCAGGACGATCCCCCCGAGGCACGCGGGCAGCATCCAGATGCCGCCGCGCAGGTTCTCGCCGAACAGCAGCACGCCGTACCCGATGCTGGACAGCGGATCGCAGGTCGTGACGGGCGGCTGTGAGGCGACCAGACTGCCCGATTGCTGGGCGTTCTGGACGAGGAAGAACGCGACCGCGCCCACGACGATCATCAGGTAGAACTGCCAGGTCCCGAGTATCGCCAGGAATCCGTCGGACCTGGTCACCGTGAGCGCACCGCTCATCAGCGCGGCGGTGAACCCGAAGCCGAGGCCGGAGGCGCTGCCGAGCAGCGCTGCTCGCTTGGCGCCGGATGTGCGCAACGCTGTCGTGACGAGCATGCCGCCGACCGCCACGCTGACCACGCAGGCCGCGATCCATTTCACGTTGCCCGGCTGGTGGCCGGTCTTCTCATCGGGGGCGAGCGTGAGCAGCACGGTGGCCAGGCCGGCGCTGATCGCGACCGCGCCGGCGAGGGCGTGCCGGTCGATGCGGGACCGGAATACGAGCGCCGCGACGAAGAGCGTCATCGGCAGCTCGGTGACGACCAGCGGCTGGACGAGGGTGAGTCCGGCACGGTCGAGCGCCATCGCCTGGAAGAGGAATCCGGCCATCAAGGACATTCCGCCGATCAACCAGGCGGGCCGGCGGGCCAGCTCGAGGATCAGCCCGAACCGCATCGCCAGCTCCGGCGGCACAGACACCGCAGCCCGCCGCTGAAAGACGGTGCCGACGGCGTTTCCCACCGATGCAAGCAAAGCGAGGACCACCGCGATCACGTCGTCGGTGACCTCCCGTCGTGTCGTAGCTGCCAACCGGGTCGAGCACACCCGGCACGGCGGTATCGCTGACCAGAGTAGGGGGTGCGACGATGTTGCCGTGGACATCGCGGGAGCGGTTGTCATCGTCACCGGCGCGTCGGGCGGGATCGGGCGGGCGGCCGCCGTTGCGCTGGCGCAACGAGGCAGCCGGCTCGTTTTGTCCGGACGTAGCGTCGGGCGGCTCGACTCGGTCGCCGCGGCGACCGGGGGGCTCCCGATCCGGGGCGACCTCACAGCTCCGGGAGCATTGCCGCGGCTGATGCAGGTAGCCGAGTCGGAGGTTGGGCCCGTCGACGCGGTCGTACACGGCGCGGGCTCTGGCCGATCCGCCGCCCTGGGCGAGCACAGCGCCGCGGAGACCCGCGAGCTCCTCGACCTCAACCTGCGCGTGCCGATCGAGCTGACCCGACTGGCGCTGCCCGGCATGATCAGGCGGCATCGCGGCTCCATGGTGTTCGTCGGTTCCATTGCCGGGCTCGTCGGCGTGCGGGATGAATCGGTGTACGCCGCGGCGAAGGGCGGTCTGGCCGCGTTTGCCGACAGCCTGACCGACGAGCTCCGGGGCTCGCGCGTGCACGTCGCATTGGTCGCGCCGGGCGCCGTCGCGACCGATTTCTTCATCCGTTCCGGACGGGTCTACGAGCGGTCCGTTCCCGCCGCGATCCCACCCGAAAAGGTCGCGAGCGCGGTAATCGAAGCCGTCGCGGGCGGCCGCCGGCGCGTCGTACTGCCACGCTGGCTCAACCTCGCGGTGCGGCTGCACGATGCGGCCCCGAGCGTCTACCGGTCGCTGTCGGGCCGCTTCGGCTGACTACGGCCGGGGCCGGGCCGCCGGCGCGAGGGACGGGTTGTTGTTGCCCGGCTACGGGGCTCCGTTGCGGCTGTGAGCCCGCGCGGTGACGCTCTTCGCTGCGCCGGTCGGCCTTCGCTCAGCCGGCGACGGCTGCGCGGATCGACTCCTTCAGCGACTTGGTGGTCGCGAGTACGGCGGTGGGCTCGTAGCCGCAGTGTGCCATGCAGTTGTTGCAGCGATCGTCCCGACCGCGGCCGTACTTGGACCAGTCGGTCTCCTCGACGAGTTCCTTGTAGCTCTTGGCGTATCCGTCCGCCATCAAGTAGCACGGCTTCTGCCAGCCGAAGAGGGAGTACGACGGGATTCCCCACGCCGTGCACTCGTAGTCGACCTTGCCCTCGAGGAAGTCCAGGAACAGCGGCGAGTGGTTGAGCCGCCACTTCTTTCGCCGCCCATCGGCGAAGGCCTTACGGAACAGCTCGCGGGTCTCCTCGACGCCGAGGAAGTGGTCCTGGTCGGGCGCCTTCTCGTAGGCGTAGGCCGGCGAGATCATCATCTTGTCGACCTTTACCTCGTCATTGAGGAAGTCGAGGACGTCGATGATGGTCTGAGGGGTATCGGTGTTGAAGAATGTGGAGTTCGTCGTCACCTTGAAGCCGCGTCGCTGCATGTCCTTGATCGCCGCGATCGCCTCGTCGAAGACGCCGTCCTTGCTGACCGACTCGTCGTGCCGTTCCTTGAGCCCGTCGATGTGTACGGCGAAGGAGAAATACGGCGAGGGCTTGAAATCAAACCGGTCGATCCGCTTGCGCAGCAGCACGGCATTGGTGCAGAGGTAGACGAACTTCTTCCGCTTCACGAGCTCGGCGACGATCTTGTCGATCTGCGGGTGCATCAAGGGTTCTCCGCCGGCGATCGACACCATCGGGGCGCCGCACTCCTCGATCGCCGCAATCGCCTGCTCGACCGGCATCCGCTGCCGCAGGGTGTCGGCCGGGTGCTGGATCTTGCCGCACCCGGCACAGGCGAGGTTGCACGCGAAGAGCGGTTCGAGCTCGACGATCAGCGGGAACTTCTCCCGCCGGAGCAGTTTCTGCTTCGCCATGTATGCACCGATCCGCACGCTCTGCCGCAGCGGAATGCTCATCGTGTCGTCTCCTTCGTGGGACCTCGGTCCAGCATGCGCCTGACGCTGGTCGGGTGGAAAACCGGGGGGTCGGCCTTCATGGGCGCGGCGCCACCTTCGGTGCTGCGAACTCGACCGATTCGGTCGCCGCGACGAGTTCGTTCACGTCGGTCCGTCCCAGACCGCTGAGGGCGACGATGACGCGGTCGACCAGAGCCGGCGGTGCGGACGCGCCGGCGGACAGGCCAACGGTCTGCGCATTCGCCAGCCAGCCGAGGTCGATCCTCGATTCGTCCTCGACCAGGTAGGCGGAGCCGCACTCACGGATCGCCAGCTCCACCAGCCGTTGCGAGTTGGAGGAATTCGCCGAGCCGACCACGAGGACGACGTCCGAGGCCGTGGCCACCCGCCGGATCGCGGCCTGCCGGTTGGTCGTGGCGTAGCAGATGTCGTCCGAGCTGGGGCCACGCAGAGCGGGAAACCGCGCGCGCAACGCATCGACGACCGTCGCGGACTCGTCGACGGCGAGGGTGGTCTGCATCAGGTAGGAGACTCGTTGCGGGTCGGGCACGTCGAGGGCGGCCACATCGTCGGCGGTCTGCACGAGCCGGATCGACTCCGGTGCCTCGCCGAGCGTGCCCTCGACCTCCTCGTGGCCGGCGTGACCGATGAAGAACACGGTGTCGCCGCGACCGGCGAAGCGGCGCGCCTCGGCGTGCACCTTCGCGACCAGCGGGCAGGTGGCGTCGAGCACGGACAGATCCCGCGCCTGCGCCTCCGAGCGGACCGCCGGCGAGACGCCGTGCGCCGAGAAGACGAGCGTCGCGCCGTCCGGGACCTCGTCCGTGTCGTCCACGAAGACCGCGCCGCGCCGCTCGAGGTCGCGGACGACGTGCAGGTTGTGCACGATCTGCTTGCGGACGTATACCGGCGCGCCGTACTGCGCGAGCGCGCCCTCGACGATTCCGATGGCGCGTTCCACGCCGGCGCAGAAGGACCGCGGACCGGCCAGCAGCAGGGTGCGCTTGCGGCACGAGTCGGACCAGTCCTTCAGGGCGGGGGCGGCCTGGCGCAGCGCGCGAAGCGCGGCCGCCCCGCCGGTCAGCGTGCCGGGATGCCACAGCGGCCGATCCGGGGTGTCGACGATGACCCGCACGACGGCGACCGGGCGCCCGCCGGCATGCTGCAGCACGGCGGCGGCCTCCATGTCGACGGCGAGTGCGCCGGACACCGCGAGCTCGGCGCGCTCGGCCTTGCCCTGCACGACCTCGTCCACGGTGACGATCGGGCCGACGTGGACGGTGAAGCCCCGGCGTCGGAGCGCATTGGCCACGAGGGGGGCCGAGGGGCACGGGATCGGGCCGCCGCCCGGAGTGCGCACCTCGCTGGCGACCACGATCTCGCCGGGCCGGACTCCGGGACGCAACGCACCGGCGAAGCCGGCCACCGCGACCGGCTCATCCGGCGCGGTCGAGGCGCAGACCCGCGCCGCGGCCGCACTCGCGCGGGCGACACCCATTCCGGTGTGTACGACGCGCGCGTGCGGCAGCGCTCGCCGTACGGCCAGGAACTCCACCCACAGCGGCGCGAATACGTGCAGCTTGCCCTTCACGTCGCCTCCCCAGTCGCGGCCGGTGGTGCAGGGCGGGATCTGTGCAGTGTCGATCCGTGCAGCGTCGATCCGTCGGGATCGGCTGCGCCGAGCGGTACGTCGCCGAGCTTTGGGATGCCGAGGCTTGAGCCGGCGAACCTCGAGACGTAGCGTCCCAGTGCGGTGACCGGAAAGACCAGCCGATAAAGGTGGTAATTGATGTAGAAGTCGCCCGGAAACCCGGTGCCGGTGAACTGCGGCTCGTCCCACGTGCCGTCCGGCCGCTGCGTGTCAACCAGCCAGCGCGCGCCCACGTGCAGGGCGCGGACGGCGTCGGCGTGCTGCGGGTCGGCCCCGTCGGGGAGGCCTGCGAGCAGCGCGATCATCGCCCACGCGGTCTGGGACGCCGTCGAGGGACCACGGGCGCGCCACTGCTCGGCCGCCGCCTCTGACTCGTAGGAGCGCAGGTCCTCGCCCCAGCCGCCGTCGTCGTTGGCGACGGCGACCAGCCAGCGCACCGCGCGGCGTACCGCGGGATGCGCGGTGCCGACGCCGGCATCGGTGAGAGCGGGTACGACGGCGGCCGTGCCATAGACGAAGTTCGCGCCCCACCGGCCGAACCACGAGCCGTCGGGCTCCTGCGCGTCGAGCAGCCAGGCCACGCCGCGATCGACCTCGGGCGTGCCCAGGCGGCCCTCGGCGGCCAGCATTTCGACCATGTGCGCCGTGACGTCGGCCGACGGCGGGTCGATCATCGCGCCGAAGTCGGCGAACGGGATCTCGTAGGCGAGCGAGCGGGTGTTGTCGGCGTCGAACGCGCCCCAGCCGCCGTCGCGGCTCTGCATGCCGGTCGCCCAGGCGATGCCGCGTTGCACGGCGTCCTCCGCGCCCGCGACCTGGGTGAGGTCGGCGCGCCGCAACCCGAGGACGACCTCCGCGGTGTCGTCGACATCCGGGTAGAGGTCGTTGGCGAACTCGAACGCCCACCCGCCGGTCGGCAAGGACGGGCGGCGGACCGCCCAGTCGCCGCGGACGCGGATCTCCTCGCCGACGACCCAGCGCGCCGCGGCGAGCATCGCCGGGTCGCCGGGCAGCACACCGGCATCGCCGAGGGCGACCATCGCGAGCACGGTGTCCCAGACGGGCGACTGGCAGGCCTCGAGCCGGCGGCCCTTCTCATCGTCGATGGTGAAGCCGTCCAGCCCGGCGAGCCCGGCCCGGACCACGCAGTGATCGACGGGATAGCCGAGCTCGACCAGTGCGATCAGCGAGTAGACCCACGGCGGCTGGATGCCGCCCCACCCGCCGTCAGCCTCCTGGCGCTGGATGATCCACGTGGCGGACCGCGCCAAGGCGGCCCGTCGCAGCGGGCCGATGGCGTGCCGGCCGTAGGTGTGCAGGGCCTTGTCGAGCAGGTGGAACGCGCCGGCGGCCGAGCGGAGCCTCGGCCGGAGGGTCGGACGCCGGCCGGTCCGCAGCTCGGTGAGCCGGAACGGCAGCGGGTGGGACGGCCGCAGGCTGCCGACGATCGTCAGCGGCACGATGGTCTGGCGGGCCCAGCAGGCGAAGTCGTAGACGTTGAGCGGGAACCAGCGGGGCAGGTAGATCAGCTCGGGCGGCAGCGCGGGCAGGTCGTCCCACGACCATTCGGCGACCATCGCCAGCCACATGCGGGTGAAGACGCGGGTCCCCTCGAGCCCGCCGGCCTCGCGGACGTATGCCGCCGCGGCCGCCAGGTGCGGCGCCTGCGGCTCGTCGCCGGCGAGCCGCAATGCCACGTATGCCTCGACCGTGGTCGAGAGGTCCGCCGGGCTGCCGAAGTAGTTGCCCCAGGTGCCGTCCGGCCGTTGCTGGGAGCGTATCCACACGGCCGCCCGGGCGGCCTGCTCCGGATCGAAGACGCCGATGATGTGCCGGAGCATCAGGTCCTCGGCGTCCATCGTGACGTTGGTCTCGAGCTCGCCCTTCCACCAGCCGGCGTCGTCCTGCCGCGCCTGCAACGCCTCGCGGGCCGAGACGAGGGTCGCGGCAACGGTGCGCGGCGGCGCCGGCGCTGCCGCCGGTCTCTCCGGCTCGAGCGCGGCCGGGGTCTCGGAGCGTTCGGTTGTGGTCATAGCTCGCGGTTCACCACGTAGTCGGCGAGCTCGTGCAGCTGGTCGCGCACCGCCGGGTGGATCGCGGCCTCGTCGAGGCCGGCGCCGGCGGCGGTGAGCTGCCGCTCGATCTCGGCGTTGACCCAATCCCGGCCGCCGAGCTTCTCGATCAGGTGTGCGGCTTCGACGTACTCCGGCTCGTCCGCGTCGTGCGTGCGCAGGATCTCCCCGAGGCGTACGGCGTCCGGGCCGCCGGTGCGCAGCGCGGCGACCACCGGGAGGGACTTCTTGCCGGCCCGCAGATCGGCCAGCACCGGCTTTCCGGTGCGCTCGGGCGCGCCCCAGATGCCCAGGATGTCGTCGACGAGCTGGTAGGCAAGGCCCAAATGCTCGCCGTACCCCGCGAGTGCCGCGATGGTCGCGGGCGCCGAACGGGCCAGCACCGCACCGATGGCGGCCGAGCAGGAGATCAGCGCTGCCGTCTTGTCGCCGGCCATGACGACGCACTCCTCGACCGGCACCAGTGCCCGCGATTCGAATTCGATGTCATGCGTCTGGCCCGTGACCAGCCGGGCCGTCGCCCGCGTGATCAGCCGCGCGGCCTCGGCGCCGGCGTCGGTATGCAGGTCGAGCAGGACCTCCTCGGCCAGCGTCAGCAGGGCGACGCCGCCGAGGATCGCGGCGGAATCCCCGAAGACGGTCCACGCGGTCGCGCGATGCCGGCGTTCCTCGTCGCGATCCATGACATCGTCGTGCAGGAGGGAGAAGTTGTGGACCAGTTCCACCGCGACGGCACCGGGTAGCCCGGCCTCAGCCGGTGCCCCGGCGGCGGCTGCGGACAGCAGGGCCAGCGCGGGCCGCACCGCCTTGCCCGAGTCGCTCGTCTCCTCCCTGCCGTCGGCCGCGAGCCAGCCGAGCTGGTAGCCGGCCACGCGCGCCATGCCCGGGGTGAGACGCGCGACCGCCGCACGCATGGCGGGGGTTGTCGCCTGTCTCGCCGTACCGAGAACGCTCACGATGTTCTCGGACGGCATGCCCTGCGGCACCGTCTGGGCGCTCACAGCCGGATGTCCTCCCTCTTCGTTCCGACGGGCTCCGATCCATCAGAATGCGGGGCAACGCTCACGTGCGCCTTGTTTCGCGCAGGCGTTGGGGCCAACGCGCGCCGTGCCGCTCGTAATCCGCTGCGTACCGCGCCCTCCATCGTTGCTGGCCAGCCGGTATCGGTCCATGACCCGGCGAGGAACACGCCGGGAGTGTCGGTGATCTCTCCCGGCCGCAGCCGGCCGGACCCCGGCGTCGCGCGAAACGTCGCGTGCGGCTCGCGGGTCACGACGAAAGCCTCGACGCTCGCGTCCCGCGCCGCGGGGAAGAGCTTGCCGAGCTCGGGGAGCAGCCGGTCGCGGAGCTCGCCACTCGGCACGCCGATCCACTCGTCGGCGGCCGAGAGGGTCACGGCGAGGCATTGACCACGGCGTACGCCGCTGGCTCGCGTGCGGTCGAAGATCCATTGTAGCGGCGTTCGGTAGCCGGCTATGAACCGTTCCGTCATCACCGTGCGGTCGAGGGCGATGTGCAGGTTGACGATCGGGGAGTGCCCCAGCTGGACGAGCGCGTCCTGGCCCGGGACCGTCCCTGGTGGGAGCAGCCCGCCGGCGACGTCGTGCGGCACCGCGACGATGGCGGCATCCGCCTCGACCGTGCCCGCACGGGTCCCGATGGCGACGCCCCCGGCCGTGCCGCGGACCGAGCTCACCCGGGCGGATCGCCGGATCGTGGCGCCGGCCCGCCGCAGCGCGTCGATCGCCGGCTCCACGTGCAGCGCGGTGAGCGGCACCTCGGGCAGGCCGATGTCCGCGGCGTCGGCTGAGTCGAGCAATCCGGTCCGGAACACCGTGGCGGCCACGGCGAGCGAGGTGTCGTCCGGACGGAGGTTGATCGTCGGCACGCTGATCAGCCCCCACAGCGCGGCGATCGCGCGCGCGGATTGGTGCTGGGAGCGCAGCCAGTCACCGAACGACAGCGCGTCGAGGCGGCGGTCGGCCGGGTCGAGCCGCTTGAGCGCGCGCATCGCCACCACGGCCGCGGCCTTCTCGGTGCGGGACAGGTGCGGGTATCTCGCCAGGGAGGCGGCCAGGTGCAGCGGCGGCGGCCCGGCCGTGCGCCAGATCGCGGCGTCGGGACCGCCCGGTGTGCGCACCGGCACCTGCAGGCGGCGCTGGAACCGCACCAGGTGGCGGGTGCCGATCCGATCCAGGAAGCCGAGGTAGGCGATGCAGCAGCGCAGCACGAGGTGTTGCCCGTTGTCGAGCGCGAGTCCGTCGCGGTGGATCGAGAAGGTCGCCCCGCCGAGCCGCCCGCGAGATTCGAGCAGTACGACGTCCGCTCCCGCGTCCGCGCACGTGATCGCGGCGGACAGACCAGCCAGACCACCGCCGATCACGCACACCCTGAGCCGAGTCATGGGCGCGACCCGATCGGGCGGCCGGCACGCCGCGACCGGAGCACGGCACCGGTGAGGCTCGTCGCCGCGACGGCCGCCTTGCCCCACGGCGGCAGCGACACCCGCTCGCGCAGGGCCGTTGCGGGGTCGGCGTCGATGCGCTCGAGCAGCCGCCGGTAGATGCCGGACATGGCCGAGCAGCAGGCGGCGCTGCGCGGGTCGAGCATGGGCAGCAGCCGCCACCCCTCGGCGTACCACGCCCGCGCCCGCGACGCCTCGAACCGCACCACGGCCACCAGGGGCTCGATCGGGCCGGCGATCTCGCCGTCGGGTCCGAGCTCGAGGGTGGCGCCGAACCGGTCGAGGTCCGCCTGCGGGAGGTAGCGCCGCCCGCCCCGCAGGTCTTCACGGACGTCGCGCAGGATGTTGGTCAGCTGCAGGCCTATGCCCAGGGCGTCGGCCCGCTCGGCGGCCAGTGGCGCGTCCGGGCCGCCGAATGCACCCAGCGACAGCCGCCCGATCGCTCCGGCGACGCAGCGGCAGTACCAGACCAGGCCGTCGGGGTCCCTGTCGAAATCGTGGTATCGCCGGCCCTCGACGTCGGCCTCGACGCCGTCGATCAGCTCGTCGAACGCTTGCAGCGGGATCGGCAATCGACGCGCAGCATCGCCGAGGGCGAGCAGCACCGGATCGCCGGCGTCGTCACCGGTCTCGCGCAATCCGGCGAGCCGGGCGCGGGTCTCGGCCAGGGCGGCCCGCTTTTCCTGCGCCGGTCCCTCCCCGTCGCCGATGTCATCGATCCGCCGGGCCAGCGCATAGACCGCACAAAGGGCGTCCCGCTTGTGCGGCGGCAGCAACCGGATGCCGTAGGAGAAGTTGCGAGCCTCGCGGGTCGTGACCTCGATGCAATGCGCATAGGCGGCTGCGACCGGGTCGGAGGCGGTCCCCGTCATCGGGTTGCCCGTCATCGAGTCACCTGTCATCGGGTCGCCGCCAGCGCGGCGAGACAGGTCCGCGCGGTTCGCCATTTCCCGACCGGCGGCGGCGCCGGTACGACGTCGAAGCCGGCGGCCGCGAGGGAATCGAGGGCGGCCTGGCCGCCGCCGACGAAACCACCCACGGCGAGCCGCGCGGGTCCGTGCAGCAGGCCGAGCAGCGGCCGGCCCCTGGTCAGCAGCGTCTGCGCGCGGGCGACCTCGAAAGCCAGCAACTGCCGCAGCGGTTGCACCGTCTTCTCGCCGGTGAGATCGGCCGGTGTGACCCCGAAGCGGGCCAGGTCCTGTTGGGGGAGGTAGATCCGATCGGCCGCGGCGTCCTCGGCGACGTCCTGGCAGTGCTCGACGATCTGCAGCGCGGTGCAGACGAGGTCCGACAGCGCCGTGCGCTCCGGTCCGGCCAGGCCGAAGACGCCGAGCACGAGGTGCCCGACCGGATTGGCCGAGAGCGTGCAGTAGTCGATCAGGTCGTCGAACGTGGCGTAGCGGTGCACGGTCTGATCCCGCCGGTTGGCCTCGACCAGCCGGTGCAGCGGGTCGATCGGCAGCCGGCGGGTGCGCACCGTCGGCACCAGGGAGCGGAGCACCTCGAGGCGGGGGACCGACGTGCCGACGAGCCGATCGATGTCGTCATCGATCGCATCGAGCAACGCGAGTCGGTCTCCGGGCGCTTCGTCGCCCACATCGTCGACGAGGCGCGCGAAACCGTAGATCGCCCGCAGGTCTCGACGGTATTGGCGGGGGAGTACGGCGAGCGCGACCGGGAAATTCTCGGTGTGTGATTTTGCGTCGATCGTGGCGAGAGTAGCGGCCGAGTCGAGCCATTGATCAGGCGCGGAGCGAGGCTCCGAGGAAGTGCTCACCCGACTCCTCCCGACCAACGGCTCAGACCCACATTCCCCAAGCTGCTTTTGCCTGGGTGCGGACGATACTTCGGAGTCCAAAGACTAGTCCGGTGGGGTGATGACCGGTGCGCGCCACCCGCGTATCCGCAGGGTTTTCGTGATCTCGGACCGGTCGCTGTGAGGTGGGGTGGCCGGGCCGGCGCCGGGCGAATCGCTCAGTCGGTCATTCCGAGCCCACGACGGCCGATGTTGGTGAGGTCGTCGACGCCGAATCGGTCGGGCCAGCTCGCCTCGTAGTCCTCGGCCGGGAAGTCCGACGGGCTGGCGCCCGACTCGAGCGCACGGCGTACCGACGGCGCGTAGCTCGCGTTGCGAGGGCACCACGGTGCGGCCGGGATGTACATGACGTTGCCCCAGCCTTGCTGGTCCGTGACTGGTGCGACCGAGTGGATCATGTCGCAGTGCCACCAGACCGAATCGCCCGGAGCGACGTCGGGGATCGGGCTCAGCGCCTTGACCAGCAGAGGGTGCCACCGCTCGCCGACCGGGAACACCTGGTTGATGGCGACGCCGCACATGCTGTCCTCGGGCACGTCCGGCAGGAGAGGACGAAGCATCAGATACGCCATCGCGGAAGGTACGGGGACCGTGTGCAGCACCCCCTGGTCGTGGCGCATCTCCGACAGCGCGGTCCAGCCCTGGAAGGTCCGGAATGCCGAGCACATCGTCGAGCCGGGGTACTGCGCGGCGTCGGTGCGGTAGGCCGCGTCCCACGGATCGTAGGCATCGACGTCGCCGGCGAAGAGGTGCCGGAAGTGCCGCTGGTAGCCCTCGGTCATCCACAGGTCGAGGCAGCCGGGATCGAGATGCGAGCCCAGCCCGCTGGAGTCGGCGCCGGGCGGGCGCCGGCGGATCCGGTCGGGGTAGAGCGAGTCGCGGTCGGGGTCGAACCAGGTGCGGCCCTCCGACTCGAACGTCCACCTGTGGTTGAGGAACGACTGCGCGGTGGCCATGCGCGGATCCTGGCGGGCCTGCATCTGGGCCCGTGACCAGTAGACGGGGTAGATCTCGGGACGGGACATGTCGAGCGAGCCGAAGAAGTCGTCGGCGGGACCGCTGTAGGTGTCGAAGAACCCGTTCCCCTCGACGTAGTCGACGATGCTTCGGTCCCACTGCTCGGCCCGCTCGCGGGGGAAGAGGCCCCGGATGACCGCGCAGCCGCGCGTGCGCACCGTCTCGACCTGCTCGGCCGGCACGGCACCGGCGGCGATGTCGTGGTACGCGATCACCGGCCACACCTCTTCACCCCGCTCGCGCGCGGCGACGACGTCCTCGACCTCCTTGCGGACACGGTCCTCGACGCGGGCGAAGACCTCGGTGATGTCGGATCCCGAGGCGGCGATCCGGGCCCGGATGGCGGCCTTGATCGTGCGGATCGCGCCCGGGATGTCCTCGGGGATCGTCTCCCAGTGCGGCAGCGGTGGGGCGGCGGCGGTGCTGGTCACGGGGCCCTCCTGACTTCGTAAGGACTGGCAACGAAATGTCGTTGCAAGCAACGTTAGGACCGGCCGGTCGAGCCGTCGCGCTGACCCGCGGGACTTGACAGGGTCGGTACAAGCCTCCTCCCTGGCGCCTCCCGACGACAGCGGGGTTCCTACCCGTTGCCTCGTGAGGAGATCGCCATGATGACCAGGCCCGAGCCCGAAAAACGCCGCGGTGTCAGGCGGATTCGTTAAAGCTGTCGTCCGGATCGGAGACACGGTCCGGCGCCGCCCCACCGCCGGACAGGAGTTCGTGCACGCGCTGCTGCGGCACCTCGAGCGGGCCGGCAACACCATGGGCACCGCCGGTGTCGGCACCCGCGCGGTGGGTGGTTGGCGTCGAACCCGAAGATTTGTCGCGGCGTCGGAACCGGCGGGCCGCCGGACAGCTCGACGAGGCCAAAGCCCTCATCACCGCCCGCGAGCGTGGCCCGGCCGGCAAGGTTGGCCATCCGCGCGACGTCAGCCTTCCGAGGTTCCGGTAGCAACATGCCCCCGAGGCAACGGCGGCGTATGCGACGGCCTTAAAACTGCTGCCGACCGAGGCCGAGCCCGCCATCTGACTGGCCGGTTCGGAGAATCCTAGGATTTTCTTCCGGCCGATGTCGATCCGGTCCGGCCGCCTTCGTCGGTGGGGCGACGGTCCACCGGAGACGAAGGGACATCTCGTGAACACCGACACCACCGCGCCGGCGCCCAAGGTCGCCGACCGAGGCACCTACCAGGCCGAACTGGACGCGCTACGGATCCGGGAGAAGGCGCACACCCACGAAAGCGATGCAATCGCGGCGGCCCGCAGGCGGCTGCCGATGGTGGAGGTCGACGCCACCGCCACACTGATCGGCCCGAACGGTCCGGTCACCCTGGTGGAGGCTTTCGAGGGCCGCCACCAACTCATCGCCTACTTCCAGATGTGGTACGCCGGACGCCCGGCGGCCGAGCAGTGCGAGGGCTGCACGTTCTTCAACAGCCAGGTCCGCGAGCTGTCCTACCTCCATGCGCGCGATGTCACGTACGCGACGTTATGCCAGGGCCCGTACGAGGAGAGCGTCCGCTATCGCGACTTCATGGGCTGGACGTGCCGTGGTACTCCGCGGCGGAGTCGATCGACGTGCTGATGGCCGGTCGCGGCCCGTTCATGCTGGCGTGCTACCTGCGGCAAAGCGACCGTGTGTTCGAGACGTACTGGACCACCGGCCGTGGGGTCGAGGTGATGGACCAGACCTACGGCCTGCTCGACCGGTCCGCGTACGGGCGGCAGGAGGCGTGGGAGCACTCACCGGCCGGCTGGCCGAAGCCCAACACCGTCGACGACCACCTCCATCGCGTCGACGGACGCCCGACCGCCCAGTGGTCCAGCCTGGCGGCCGGCCGCTCCGACGACCTCCGACTCCCCGACCCGCGGTCATGACGACCTCGAGGTCGGCCGCAACGGCCGCGGCGTTGACGATCACACTCGTGCTGGCCGGCGCGGCATGGGTCGTCGCTGTGCAGCAGATGAACGGGATGGACATGGGCGCCGCAACCCGGCTCGGCTCGTTCGGGTTCTTCGTCGCCGTGTGGGTGGTGATGATGGCGGCAATGATGCTGCCGGGTGCGACTCCGGCAGTCCTGAGACTCGTTGACATCGGCCGGCGGGTGCGCTCAGTGCCGCTGTTCCTCGGGTCCTACCTTGCCCTCTGGACGGTCGTGGGCGTCGCTGTGTACGCGATGTATCGGCCGCACGGTCTCTCGCCGCGGGTGTGGTCACGATCGCGGCGGGTCTCTACGAGCTGACGCCGCTCAAGCGGTCCTTCCGCCGGCGCTGCCGCGAGAGCGTCCGCTCCGGACTGGTGTTCGGACTGCACTGTGTCGGCTCAAGCATCGGGCTGATGCTGATCGTGGCGGCGGTGGGCGTCATGAGCCTCACCTGGATGTCGTTGATTGCCGTCCTCGTCCTGGCCCAGAAGCTGCTGCCCCCGAGAGCCGCGATCGATGTGCCCCTCGCGGTGGCGATCGTCGGCCTCGGGTTCCTGATCCTCGTCGCGCCCACAGCGGTGCCCGGGCTCATGCCGGGGAGATGAAAAGTAGTCGCTTGGTCGCTTTCAGCCGCCGCATCCGAGCGTCTTGTCGCCGAGTTGTGGGCGGTCACCTGGCCCGTACATGACCTGCAACACGGCGACAAGACCGAGGGGACCGCAGCGGAAGCTGCGCGGTCGTGCGGTGGGCACCAGCTTGGTAGCGTTCGGGCGAGGATCCGGCCCGGTGGAAGGCAGCCCGTGAGCGACAACGAAAACCTTGTCCAAGCGGCGTACGACGCGGCGCTGCAGGTCGTCGCGGCCGTGGAGCCGACGGTGGCCGAGCAGATCAAGGCCGAGCTGGCCGGCCAGCGCAGCCAGCTCAAGCTGATCGCGAGCGAGAACTACGCCTCGCCGGCCACCCTGCTGGCGATGGGCAACTGGCTGTCGGACAAGTACGCCGAGGGCACGATCGGGCACCGCTTCTACGCCGGCTGCGAGCAGATCGACCGGATCGAGGCGCTGGCCGCCGACCACGCCAAGCACGTCTTCGGCTCGGCGCACGCGTACGTGCAGCCGCACTCCGGGATCGACGCCAACCTGGTCGCCTACTGGGCGATCCTCGCGGCCAAGGTCGAGGAGCCGGCGCTGAAGGCGGCCGGCGTCCGGCAGGTCAACGAGATGTCCGACGCCGACTGGGCGAAACTGCGGCGGTCCTTCGGCGATCAACGCGCGATCGGCATGTCCCTCGATGCGGGTGGTCACCTCACGCACGGCTTCCGGCCAAACATCTCGGGGAAGATGTTCGATCAGCGCAGCTACGGCACCGATGCGGAGACGGGACTGCTCGACTACGACGCCGTGCGGAAATTGGCCCACGACTTCCGGCCGCTGATCATCGTGGCCGGCTACTCGGCGTACCCCCGCAAGATCAATTTCGCCACGATGCGCCAGATCGCGGACGACGTCGGCGCCGTGTTGATGGTCGACATGGCGCACTTCGCCGGGCTGGTGGCCGGCAAGGTCTTCACCGGCGACTTCGACCCGGTGCCGTGGGCGCACGTCACGACCACGACGACGCACAAGTCGCTGCGCGGGCCGCGCGGCGGCATGGTTCTCTGCCAGCCGGAGTTCGCCGACTACGTCGACAAGGGCTGCCCGATGGTGCTCGGCGGCCCGCTGGGCAACGTGATGGCGGCCAAGGCGGTGGCGCTGGCCGAGGCCGGGCAGCCGGAGTTCCGCGACTATGCCCAGCGGATCGTCGACAACGCCGCAGCGCTGGCCGATGGCCTGCTGCAACGCGGCACCCGACTCGTAACCGGCGGCACCGAGAACCACATCGTGCTCGTCGACGTCGCGACGTCGTACGGCGTCACGGGTCGCCAGGGCGAGTCGGCACTGCTGGACGCGGGGATCGTGACCAACCGCAACGCGATCCCGGCCGACCCCAACGGCGCGTGGTACACCTCCGGCGTCCGACTCGGCACGCCGGCGCTGACGACGCTCGGCATGGGTGCGGCGGAGATGGACGAGATCGCCGAGCTCATCGACGGGGTGTTGCGGGCCACGACGCAGGACAGCACCCGGTCGGGGGCACCCTCCAAGGCGAAGTACGGTGTCGATCAGGCCGTTGTCTCGCGCAGCCGCGGCCGCGCGGGCGACCTGCTCGCCACATACCGGCTGTACCCCCAGCTCTCGCTCTGACCCCGCCCGAGGTGGCGGGAGAGGAGGGCATGGCCGCCGCGACGCTGCTCACACCGCTCCCTCGAGCGTGAGCAGCGCGAGCTTCACCCCCGAGCCTCCGGCGTAGCCGCGCGGGTTTCCGTCCTTGTGGATCACGCGGTGGCACGGTACGACGACCGGTAGCGGATTGCTCGCGCACGCGGTGGCGGTCGGCCGGATGGCCTTCGGGCGATGCGCCGCGGTGGCGAGCGCGGTGTAGCTGGTCGTCGATCCGTAGGGCACCCGCCGCAGCTCGGCCAGGACCGCCGCGCGGAACCCCCTCGCCAGCCGCAGGTCGAGCGGCACCTCGAAGGTCCGCCGACGGCCGGTGAAGTACTCCTCGAGCTCCCGTGCGGCGTCGTCCAGCCCGGCGCTCGTGCGCAGGACGCGCGGGCTGATCCGGGCCGCGAGCTCGCTAAGGACGGCGTCGTGGTCCTGTACCGCGTAGGCGAGGCGGACCAGTCCGGCGTCGGTGCGCGCCAGCAGGATCGGGCCGTACGGCGAGTCGACGGTCCGGTAGGCGACGTCGAGCAGTCCCTCGCTGGCCGCCGCTCGCGCCAGCCGGTCGTGCAACCGGCGGGCGTCGGCGTCGGTCGCGTCGAGGATGGCGAAGAGTTCGGTCATGGCGTGGCTCCAATGTCGAGGGTGGTGCCCTCCAGGGACTTGCGTAATGCGGTGATGCCGTCGCTCGACGCCCGGCGGGCCGCCGCGGCGGTGCCCCCCACGAGGTCCGCGATCTCGCCGTACGGCAGGCCGGCCAGGTAGTGGTAGGCCACCGTCACTCGCTGCTTGAACGGCAGCTCGGCGAGCGCCGGCCACAGCTCGCCCGCCCACCCAGCAGGCTCCGGGTCGTGATGTACGCCGTCCGGCGGCAGCGCGGTCGGCGTGGGGCGGCGGGCCCGGCCGCGGTGCACGTCGATCGCCTTGCGGTGGGCGATCGTGACCAGCCAGGCCTCGACGTTCGCGTCGGCGGGCAGATCCGGATAGGCCCGCAGCGCGGCCAGAAACGTCTCCGACCAGGCGTCGTCGGCGTCGACCGGACCGACGACGGCGCGGCAGACCCGGAGCACCGCGGGTCCGTGCCCGGTGACGACCTCGTCGAACGGTGGCTTGCTCACATCAAGAAGACGCCGGCCGCCGGGCACATGTGAGGTCCACACCGGCGAAGTGGCACGGCCCGCGCGCGAGGGCCGGGCGGGGTTCATCGCCCGACCGTATCCCGGTCGTGCTCGCCGGGTGGGGTTGGCGGGTTATGCCCGGGCCGCGGCTGGTCCGAGGGCAGGTTCTGCTTGTAGGACAGGGCGAACCGCATCGGATCGGTGATCTTGTCGCAGATGTTGTTGTTGGTGTGCAGGTCTCGATCAGCGCGTGGTCGCCCTCATGGGTGCCGGCGAAATGCTGCGTCACGTGGCTCGCGCCCTGGAAGATGTCGCTGCCCGGCACCCGATTCCCGTTCTCGTCGAGCTCGACGGCGTACACCCACTCGATGTCCGTCGTGCGGCCCCAGCGGGCCATCAATGCCGGTGTGTTGGTACCGCCGTCCTCGTTCGACCAGATGACCGAGTGGGTCAGCACGGTATGCCCGGGCGTCGCGGCCGGCGCCGATTCGTGCCACGCGACGAGCGGCGAATCGGTGAACGCGAAGGTGCCGCCGTACGACGGGAGGTTGCGGCCGTAACGGACGGGGGCGAAGCGAAGGAACTGATAGTCGGTATCCCCCGGCGCGTACGTCGTGACGTGCAGGCCGGACAGTACGCCGCGGGATCACGATGTCGGACTGGTACTTCCCGTCGACCGAGACCGATACGACGGCCGACTCGCCGCCCGCCGTACCCCAGGCGCGGCAGCGGTGAGATCGAGCAGGTTCTCCGCCCTCGGCCCCGCCGGCCGACACTAGGCTGGCGGCGTGTTGCGTCCTGCAAGCTGTCCCAGGCCAGCAGGTGCGAGTCCTGTCCGGGTAGACACCGGAGTGCCCGGTAGCAGACCCCAGTCGTTCGGGGAGACCTTGGCGGCCGAGCGGGGTGTCGGAAGCCTC